>DIFQ01000017.1 GCA_002419215.1 Syntrophaceae bacterium UBA5744 | reverse complement strand
GTTGCTCTCCCCTCAAGGGAGAGGGGACCTAGAAGGTGGAAATCCCCGCAGGGAGAGGAAGATCAAGGAAAGGGTCTTCATAGGAAAAGAACGATCGAACGAGATAAACGAATTGAAGGAGGAAAAAACAATGGAAGAACGAAAGATCTTGCTGAACGATTCGGAGATTCCCAGGCAATGGTACAATATCCTGCCCGACTTGCCGACGCCCATGAATCCTCCCCTTCACCCGGGTACCGGAAAGCCGGTCGGCCCGCAGGATCTGGCCCCCATCTTTCCCATGAACATCATCGAGCAGGAGATGAGCACGGAGAGCCTGATCACGATCCCCGACGAGGTCCTGGACAAGTACCTCCTGTACCGCCCCACGCCGTTGAGGCGCGCCCTCAATTTCGAAAAGGCCCTGAAGTGCCCTGTCAAGATCTACTACAAGGACGAAAGCGTGAGCCCCCCCGGCTCCCACAAGCCCAACACGGCTATCCCGCAGGCCTATTACAACAAGGTCTTCGGGATCAAGAAGCTCTCGACGGAAACGGGTGCGGGGCAGTGGGGAAGCGCGCTGGCGATGGCCTGCCAGATGTTCGGCCTGGAATGCGAGGTCTTCATGGTCCGCGTGAGCTACAACCAGAAGCCCTACCGGCGGCTGATGATGATGACCTGGGGCGCCAACTGCACTCCAAGCCCCAGTGAGAGGACCCAGGCGGGGCGCAACATCCTTGCCCAGGACCCGGATTGTCCCGGCAGTCTCGGCGTGGCCATCAGCGAGGCCGTCGAGTACGCGGTGACCAACAAGGACTGCCGCTACTCCCTCGGGAGCGTGCTGAACCACACGCTGATGCATCAAACCATCATCGGCCTCGAGGCGAAGAAGCAGTTCGAGAAGATCGGAAAATACCCCGACGTGGTCATCGGCTGCGCCGGCGGTGGGAGCAACTTCGGCGGCGTGAGCCTGCCCTTTGTGCGGGACAGGATCCATGGCAAGAAGGTGAGCATCATCGCAGCCGAGCCCACTTCCTGCCCGACCCTCACCAAGGGGCCCTTCGCCTACGATTTCGGTGACGTGGCAAAAATGACGCCCCTTCTGGCCATGTATACCCTCGGACACGATTTCATCCCCGCGCCGATCCACGCGGGCGGGCTTCGCTACCACGGAATGGCGCCCATCGTGAGCCATCTGCTGAAAAAGGAGCTTATCGAGGCCCGCGCGTACCACCAGCTCGACACCTTCGAAGCAGGTGTTCTCTGGGCCCGGACCGAGGGATTCATCCCGGCCCCGGAGACGACGCACGCCATCGCCGCCGTTGTGGACGAGGCCAGGCGGGCAAAGGAAGAGGGGAAGGAGAAAATTATCCTCTTCAACTACAGCGGCCACGGCCTCGTCGACCTCGCCTCCTACGAAGCCTATTTTGCCGGGAAACTCTCGGCTTACGAACTGCCCGACGATGAAATTCAGAGGGCCCTGAAGGCAATCGCGAACCACCCGGCGTGCATTGAGCGATAGAGGGTCCAGGGTACAGGGTCCAGGGTACAGGGAAGGACAAAACCGGAGAAGAGAAATCCCCCTCTTTCCCCTATGAAAATCCTCTCCGCTGTCCTCCTCCCCCGGTGGGAGGAGGAAGTGGAGGAGGGGGGACATTCCCCCTCACCTCAATCCTCTCCCGCGCTGGGGAGAGGAAGATCAAGGAAAGGGTTTTCACAGGGGGAAAGAGGGGGATTTTTTGTCCCGGCATCCCGATCCTCGTGCGGGTTCATCCGGGTCTGCGTGATTGTGTTTTGCAAGGTTCCGTGGTATCTTTTCGCCGCCCGCAGGGACGGCTGCCGGCAGGCTGTTGCCGGGGGCACATGAGGCGCCGAACGTCTCCGGTCCCGTTGCGCGTTATTGATTACGATCGAGTATCAAGTCTGCGAAGATCGGAAGAGCAGAAGTCAGGAAGAGCGGATTGAAAGAAAGAATCAGGCACATCCACTCCGATCTTCCGCTCTTCATCGCTTCCTGACTTCATTCTTTTCAAGGTCCCATGGAGCGAATGGACTCCTCCGATGAGCGACTGAAAAATGCCCGCCCGCTGGCGGACCGGATGCGGCCGGAAACCCTGGAGGAATACGTGGGCCAGTCCCACATCCTGGAAAAAGGGGGGCTTCTGCGCAAGGCCATCGAGGAGGACCGGCTCTTCTCCATGATCTTCTGGGGGCCGCCCGGTTCCGGGAAGACCACCCTTGCCCGCATCATCGCCGGCGAGACGAAGTCCCACTTCGCCACCTTTTCGGCCGTGCTCTCCGGTGTAAAGGAGATCCGGGGCGTCATCGAGGAAGCCCGGGCGGAGATCGAGCGGACGGGCCGCAGAACGATCCTCTTTGTCGACGAGATCCACCGGTTCAACAAGGCCCAGCAGGACGCCTTTCTGCCCCACGTGGAGAGCGGCCTGATCACGCTGATCGGAGCCACGACGGAAAATCCCTCCTTCGAGGTCATCTCGCCGCTCCTGTCCCGAACCCGTGTCATGGTCCTGCGGCCCTTTACCGAGGAGGAGCTTGCGGAGATCCTCCGCAGGGCGCTCCGCGACCCCCGGCGGGGCCTGGCCGGGCTCTCGATCGAGGTGGAGCCCGAGGCGATCGATCACATGGTCCGCGCCGCAGACGGGGATGCGCGAACGGCCCTCAACAACCTCGAAGCGGCGGTTTCGCTCGTGGCCGGCAGGGACGCCGGGGACCGAACCGTCACCCTGGCGCTGGCCGAGGCGGCCCTCCAGCGCAAGGCCCTCCAGTACGACAAGGCGGGCGAAGAGCATTACAACCTGATTTCGGCCCTGCACAAGAGCCTCCGGGGAAGCGACCCCGACGCGGCCCTCTACTGGCTCGCGCGCATGCTCGAGGCGGGCGAGGATCCCCTCTACATCGCCCGGCGCATGATCCGTTTCGCCTCCGAAGACATCGGCAATGCCGACCCCATGGCCCTCGCGGTGGCCATGTCGGCCATGCAGGCCTTCCATTTCATCGGACTGCCGGAGGGCGAGCTGTCGCTGGCGCAGGCCGCCGTTTATCTTGCCACGGCCCCCAAGAGCAATGCGATCTACCGCGCCTGGGGCAAGGTGAAGTCCGCCATCGGCGAGACGGGGACCCTGCCCGTGCCGCTGCACATCCGCAACGCGCCCACGCGGCTCATGCGCGATCTCGGCTATGCCAAGGGGTACAAGTACGCCCACGATTACGAGGAGGCCTTCACACCCCAGGATCATCTTCCGGAGAAGCTCCAGGGGAATGTTTACTACTCGCCCACGGACCGCGGGTACGAAAAGGTGATACGGGAGCGCCTGACGAAGTGGCGCAGGATCCGGGAGCAGGCAGCGCGGGACAGGAAGGACGAACGGGAGGAGTGAACCGGTGACAGAGTCCGAGAAGGAGCAGTACATCAAGGAGATCGCGGCGCTTCGCGAGCGTGTCCGGTATCTCGAGGAGATGGAGAAGGAATTCGCCGCGCTCGCCCGGGTGCTGAAGGATTCGGAAACGAAGTTCCGTTTCCTCGCCGAGAGGGTCCAGGAGGGCGTCCTGATCGTCCAGGACGAGCGCGTCAAGTTTGCCAATCCTGCCGCGGCAATCATCAGCGGATATCCGGCCGCCGAGCTCAAATCGGGCCCGTTTGACGAATTCATCGATGCCGGCGACCGGGAGAAGGTTCTCGCCCTTTACCGGCAGGCTCTGGCCGGCGAGACGGAACAGGATTCGATTTCCTTCGGGTTTATCCGCAAGGGGGGCGAGGGTTTTCAGGCCGCAACCCGGTTCGTCCCCGTGCGCTGGGAGGATCAGCCCGCCCTGCTATGCCTGATGAAGGACGCAACCCGGCAGGGGGACGTGGAGTCGCAGCTGCTGTACGCCAAGAAGATGGAGGCCATCGGAACGCTTGCCGGAGGGATCGCCCACGACTTCAACAATCACCTGCAGGGCATCTCGGGCTACATCCAGCTGCTCATGATGCGCGGCGACCGGGACCGCACGGAACAGGGCTGGCTGCTGCAGATCGAGCGATCCGTCCAGCGGGCGGCAGCCCTCACCAAACAGCTGCTCATCTTCAGCCGGAAGGAGGAAAGCCGGCTCGAGCCGATCGACCTCAACGAGGTGGTCCGCCAGGCCCAGAAGACGCTGGCCAGGACCATCCCGGAATCGATCTCGGCAGAGATGCGGCTGGCCGCCGATCTTTACTCTGTCGACGGGGACGCGGTGCAGCTCGAGCACGTTCTTTTCAACCTGGGGATCAACGCGAAAGACGCCATGCCCGGTGGCGGGAAGATCGTCATCGAAACCCGGAACGCCCGGCTTGACGAGGCGTTCTGCCGCAACCACGTCGGCCTGCCGCCCGGGGCCTACGTGGAGCTCACCTTCACGGACACGGGCCACGGAATGGACCGGGAAACGCTCGAACGGATATTCGAGCCCTTCTACACGACCAAGGGCGTGGGCTCGGGGATCGGGCTGGGGCTGGCCATCGTCTACGGCATCGTTCAGAGCCATCACGGGCTCATCCTGTGCGAGAGCAACCGGGACGCGGGAACGACCTTCAGGGTCTACCTGCCGGTGCCGGAAAGAAAGGGGGCGGCCCCGGAGAAAGAGGCCCGGAAAAAGGCGGACTACCGCGGGGCGGAGACGATCATCATCGTCGACGACGAGCCGGATATCCTCGATATCGGCCAGAGCACCCTCGAGCAGTTCGGCTACACGGTCCTCATGGCGCGGAGCGGAGAAGAGGCCGTCGAGATCTACACCCGGCAGGGGAATCGCATCGACCTGGTCATCCTCGACCTGGGGATGCCGGGAATGGGGGGCGAGAAGTGCCTCCAGGAGCTCCTGCGCATGAACCCATCCGTGAAGGTTCTCATCGCCAGCGGCTACGCCGCCACGCAGACTGTCCAGGGTATCCTGGAAGCGGGCGCCACGGGCTTCATGGCAAAGCCCTATCGGCTCGAGGACATGCTGAAAAAGGTGCGGGAGGTCCTGGACGGGGAGAGGGATGAAGTGCCCCTGGGGGACTAGTCCGTCCTCCGGACGGACTGTTGCCCGTGGACTCGGGGCGGCACTGCGTGGATTTGATCCTGCGGGGTCTATCGTAGCCGGGCAACAGGGAAGCTCGGAAGTGAGGAAGCGCGGAAGATCGGATTCGTTACCGGATTGTCTTGTCTGATCTTCCTGACTTCCGCTCTTCCTAACTTCCCTCTTCTTCCTGCGGCACGAAGATCCACAGAAGGATGTAGATCAGGAGCCCGGTGCCGTAGAGGATGACGGCAAGCGTAAAGATCAGCCGCCAGACCCAAGAGGGCAGAGGCGTGATGGCGCCCAGGGCCCCGCAGATCCCGCCCAGCCACTTGTCCTTTCTTGACCGCTTGAACGTGTGCAGCAGATTCTTCTCTTCCATCGAATCACCTCTCTGGTTCGCAGATCAGCCCCGATCGACATGCACCCTCTCGTCGGACACGATTTCACGCTGCAGGCCGTCACATCGGGACGGCCTGCAGCCATCGGCTCTCTTGTTTTCGGCCGAAACCTTCGGCCGGCGGATCAACCCCCTCAGGAGGGACCGCAGCTGGTGGCGCTGCAGGATCCGCAGCCGGGGCCCGCGGAGCTGGTGAACTTGCCATCGCTCGCGTGGCTGAAGGCGGACATGAGCTTCTTCACGTTCTTGCCCTTGCACTTCGGGCAGGACACCTCCTGGTTACCGAAAACGAGGGTCTCGAAGGTTTTTTTGCATTTCTCGCAGCGGAACTCAAAAATCGGCATATGGTCTCACCATCCCTGTCCAGTATTCGGCCATGCGGATTACCTGTCTGCACGGCCCTGACGATTGAAAGCGAAGTCAGGAAGTTATGAAGAGCGGAAGATCGGAGTCGATCGAAGATTCTTGTCCGCTCTTCCTCACTTCTGCTCTTCCGATCTTCGCAGGCACTATCTCGTTCGTAATCAGCAACGTTCAGCGTGACTGAAGCCGCACATTACCTCGTGCGCACCCGATCATCCAGCCTGTGCAACCCCGCCTGCCTGGCCATCTCCAACGCCTGTTCGTATTCCTCGCCGGTGATCCGGCGGTTGATCGCCGGGGTCTTCTGCGCTTCCCAGCAGGGTCGGTACTGGTCCATGATGTTGACGTAGGTGTCCCTCGAGATCTCCGTGGCCAGGAACCGCACAACCTCTTCCGTGCCCGCCACGCCGCCGGGCATCACGAGGTGCCGCACGAGCAGACCCCGCACGGCCACCCCGGCCTCGTCGATCTCGAGATTACCCACCTGCCGGTGCATTTCCCGCAGGGCCTCCATGGCCCGCTCGCGGTAGTCGCCGGCCCAGCAAAGGCGCTGCGCCCAATCGTTGTCCCAGAACTTGAAGTCGGGCATGTAGATGTCGACAATCCCGTCGAGGAGCTTCAGTGTCTCGACGGAATCGTACCCGCCGGTGTTGTAGACCAGCGGGATATCCAGCCCGCCCTCGACTGCCGGAACCAGCGCCTCGAGGATCTGCGGGACCACGTGGCTCGGGGTGACGAAGTTGATGTTGTGGCACCCGCCCCGGGCCAGCTGGAGCATGGCGCCGGCAAGCGTGTCCGGCTCGACTTCGGCACCCTCCCGCAAGTGGCTGATATCATAGTTCTGGCAGAAAGAGCAAAGGAGATTGCAGGAGCTGAAGAAAATGGTGCCCGAGCCGTGCAAGCCCACCAGCGGCGATTCCTCGCCGAAGTGGGGGCCGGCGCTGGAAACCATGGCCCTGCGCTCCGTCTGGCAGAAACCCTGCTCGCCCTCCAGGCGGTTCACCCCGCACTCCCGGGGGCAGAGCCGGCATTCCCGCAGGCGCTCCACGGCCTCCCGGGCGCGTTTCTGAAGCACGCCTTCGCGGTAGAGTTTGATGTATGAAGGCTCACTCATATTCTAAACGAGGCATAGGGCTAAGGGTTTAGGGCGAAAGGCCGAAAAGAAATCCACCTTCAATGCCATTAGCCTTTTGCCTTTGGCCTTTAGCCTGCCGCGTCAGCGCCTGTATGTTCCCATCAGTTGAGCCTCGGCAAGGATGTGCCCACGCATGGCATTCAGGAGCTGGTCCTTCGTGATCCCGGGCTTGAGGCCGAGTTCGACGTCCAGGGCGTAGAGCTTGAAGAAGTACCGATGCGTCCCGCCGGGCGGGCAGGGACCCCCGTAGCCGATTTTGCGGAAATCATTGATTCCCTGCGTCCCCCCTCCGGGCAGGTCTTTCTCCCGGGTGATCCCTTCGCCCAGCATGGTTGCCGACGGCGGGATGTCGTAGATCACCCAGTGTACCCAGGTTCCCATGGGGGCGTCGGGGTCGTCGCAGATCAGGGCGAAGCTCCTGGTGCCTGCAGGGGTTTTCATCCACTCCAGGGGCGGCGAAAAGTCGGCACCGTCACAGGTGAACTTCGCGGGGATCATCTCACCGCTTCCGAAGGCGCTGCTTTTGATCTCCATGGGGTCCCCTCCTTTTGCACACTCGATACAAGTATAATATAATTCCTTTGTGAAAATTGGAAACCCCCTTTTCCATCGAGAAGGAAAGGAAAACGAAACCTTGAAAAAAACCTTTTTGTCACCGGCCTGCCCGGCACGGGCAAAACGACATTGATCCGGAAGGTGTTGGAGCGGCTTCCGCCGGGCATGACTGCGTCCGGGTTTTACACCGCCGAGATCCGGGAATCGGGCGAGCGTGTCGGATTCGCCGTCTGCCCCCTCGACGGACGAAACGGCGTGCTGGCGCACATCCGGTTAGGGGGCGGTGCCCGCGTCGGACGTTACGGTGTCGATGTCAAGGGGTTCGCGGGCCTGGTCCTGCCGCTCCTCGAGGCGGGCAGGGCAGGGCTCTACGTCGTCGACGAGATCGGAAAGATGGAGTGCTTCTCGGGGGCATTCTGCGACACGGTGCGGGCCCTTCTCGATTCGGGGGCCCCGGTTTTGGGGACGGTCGCCCTCAAAGGGGGCGGCTTCATCGCCGAGGTGAAGGCCCGAGACGACGTGGCCCTCTTCGTACTCACCATGAAAAACCGCGATATCCTGGCTGACGAGATCGGCAGGATTTTATGGAGCCGGGTGCGCGAGTGACCGATGCATGGAGGAAGCGCCATGGACAGCCGGGATTTCACTCTTCTTCTCGACCGGTTTGCGCTCTCTGCCGAAGGGTACCGGAAGGTGCGCAAGGGCGTGCAGAAGCGCATTGTCCGGCACATGCAGGAAGTGAGATGCCCCTCGATGAAGGCCTATCTCGAGCGGCTCCAAACCGACGGGGATGCGGAAAGGGAAGCGCGTCGCCTCATGGACGTCTCCATCAGCCGGTTTTTCCGCGACGGGCCGCTGTGGCGGACCCTGGAAGAGGAGACCCTGCCTTCGCTCCTCGCGGAGCATCCCGGGGGGCTGCGGGTCTGGTCGGCGGGCTGCGCCCTGGGCCAGGAGGCGTACAGTTTTGCGATGCTTTGGTTAACGCTGGCCGGCAGGACGGCCGCCATGCCGCCCCTCGAGTTCTGGGCGACCGATGTCAACCCGGCCTACCTAGAACAGGCGATCGAGGGTGTTTACCCCGAGGGGGCCCTGGCGCGGGTTCCCGCGGAGGTGAGGGCGCGTTTCTTCCGGCCCGCCGGGAAGAAGAGCTTCCGTGCCGTCGATGAACTGCGGCAAGGCATCCGCTGGCAGGTCCACGATCTCACCGTCGATCAGCCGCCTGCGCGGGACTTCCACCTCATTTTTCTCCGGAACAGCATGCTGACCTATTACAGAAGAGAAGTTGTCGAGGCGGCCCTGCCTGCGATCGCGGACAGTCTTGCCCCGGGCGGGTTTCTCGTCATCGGGCAAAAGGAACGCCTACCCGGTTTCCTCAAGGGCTTCGGCCCCCACCCGATATTGTCCTTCCTGTACCGCAAGCGGGAGCCAAGAATGTCGTCCTGAAAGAGTTGACGTTGTGTTCCACTGCTGAGTGAAGATTACCATCGGACGCTGGTAGAAAAGAAAAAGGCAGAGCCCACTGACTCTGCCTTCCCCTCTTCCCCTTTCTCTACGAAAGGAAGTTTACTTTTTGAATCTCCTTACCCCTGCCATACCCACAAGGCCAAGGCCAAGAAGGAGCATCGTGGCGGGTTCGGGAACGCCGTTGGGAGGAGGCGGCTCGTTTGTATTGTAGATGATTTCCCCGAAGGTCGGTCCAAAACCCCCAAACAAAATGGTATCCCTTCCGAATAATGTCAATTCATTTGCGCCCGATTGGAACAGCGGCAGCATCCCGCTGGTAAGCAGATATTCCAGCTTCCCTGACGTATCTGTCGCCGTGCCAGCACTGTTCATGAAAAACCCGGGCAACGGCTCTTCGAAGTTTGTCTGTGTAGACGAAGTTTGAATTGCTACAACCGTACCGTTAACGTATAGCGCAAATAAGTCATTGACGGAGGTCCGGAACGAAAATGTGAGATTGCTGAAACCGGTGGGCAAAACGAAGTTGTAGCGCTCGAATTTTCCCTGTAGATTTGAAAAATAAGTATTCGTTGCATTCGGCGCCAAGGTAAATGTGCTATCGTCTGGAATCGCAGGAGCTGAAGCTGGGTCGGATGTAAGAGGTGTGTTATTGGTTGTAGTCGTACTGATCAGAAAATTTGTCTCGTTAAATGTAATCGTCTCAGCCGAAACAACATTCGGCATTACCAGAAAAACGAAGAAAACCGTGATGATCGATCCACGAATGAAGATTTTTCGAAATTTCATATCCCCCTCCTTTTTCCCTGCGATATCCTCATGATATTTTTATCGATGGCTTCTAATCCTTTGTAATAATTTAGCATATTGCATGCCACAAATTTTAGTATTTGAAATCATTCAATATATTGCAAAATGCCGTTTTGAAGACACGCTCATTTTGTAAAAGAAGTTTACAATTCTACTGAATGATGGGGGGGATAAATAGAGGAAAAACGAATAATTTCAATATAAAAGCGTTTAATCACAAAAATTGATAGATTTTCCGACGAATACTTTATATTTCAATTACCAAGTTTGATCTAATCTTAAATTTCTGCTCAAGCTTTTGTTAGTTGAAACGCTCTGCAGGCAGTCGCTCTCCCGATCCCTTGAATCCCTCACAAAACCATCGTTTCTATTGTCGTAACTGGATCAGGTATGATTTATGGGTGTGGTCGCGGACAGGCGGTACAAGCGCGTTCAAATGCAAGGCGCCCATAGAATTATGAAGTTAGGAAGTTATGAAGAGCGGAAGATCGGAGTGGATGAGGGATGCTTTTCTTATCTTATCCGATCTTCCTCACTTCTGCTCTTCCGATCTTCGCAGTGTTGACGCCTGAAGACAAACTCAAGACATTCAGCGGGATGCCCCCGGTCAACTGCCTTATGCGGGAACGACGTACAGCAGGACGGCCACGTAATGGCACGTGCTTCCGCCGATCACGAAGAGGTGCCAGATGGCGTGGTTGTAAGGGAGCTTTTTGACGAGGTAGAAAAGGGCGCCCACGGTGTAGGCGAGTCCGCCCGCCAGGAGCCAGGCGAATCCCCCTGCGGGCAGGGCATCGAGGAGGGGCTTGACGGCGAAGACGGCGAGCCACCCCATCAGGACGTAGGCGATCGTGGCCAGGATCTTGAACCGGTAGACGAAGAAGATCTGGAAGACGATCCCCGCGGCGGCCAGCACCCAGATCAGGCCGAACAGGGTCCATCCCCAGCTTCCCTGCAGCGTCACGAGCGTGAAGGGTGTGTAGGTCCCGGCGATCAGCAGGTAGATGCACGAGTGGTCTACAATCTTGAAGATGTGCTTCAGCCTCGGCGATCGGACGGAGTGGTAGAGCGTCGATGCCGTGTAGAGGAGCACCAGGGTCGCACCGAAGATGCTGCAGCTCACGAGATGAAGCATCGTGCCGTGCTGGTATGCAAGGAAAACGAGCACACCGAGTCCCGCTGCGCTCAGGAGGGCCCCCGTGCCGTGGGTGAGGCTGTTGACAAGTTCTTCGATTTTCATTCGCTGCTGATTCATCTAATTTCCGTAGCTGTGGCAGGATTTCGGGCACAAAAAAACACCCGAAAAGAGGGGCTTTACTTTTCACCTTTTGCATTATATACAACTCGGGCACCGGAACCACAAGGCATTTTCGGGGTCGGGCATGAGGGATCACGATTTTTGTGGTGCAGGGATTACCACTGGGCTCCGCAGAGGCCGGTGGTTTTATTTTGGATAACCGGAAACAAGCAGGAGGCGAAGCGATGAAAAAAGCCATCCAGTCGGGCGATACGGTCAGCGTGCATTACACGGGAAAACTCGAGAACGGCGAGGTTTTCGATTCCTCCTCGGGCCGGCGGCCCCTGACCTTTACTGTCGGCTGCGGGCAGATCATCCGCGGCTTCGATGAGGCCGTGGTCGGCATGACGGCGGGGGAGAAGAAAACCGTGACGATTGCACCCGAAATGGCCTACGGCTCCCGTCAGGTGGAGCTGATCGTGGACATCCCGAAAAACACGGTTCCCGAGGACATGGAACTGGAGAAGGGGATGATGATCGAGCTCATCGACCCGCAGGGAAACAAGATCCCCGCCGAGGTCTTCGAGATCCTCGACGAAGTGGTCAAGATGGACCTGAACCATTTCCTGGCCGGCAAGACCCTCGTCTTCGACATCGAGATCGTGGAGGCGGGCCCGTCGCAGGACCCGGGACAAGCTTCATAACAGATCTGTCGGTCGTAAAATAAAATTCTAAACTCCTCGCGCCCTGGCGCGAGGAATTTTTTGAAACTGCAGCGAGGGACACGGTCCGGCAGCGCTGCGAGGAAGGAAAACAATGAAATTTCTGGAAAAACTGTTCAGCGCGGGCACGAATACCGCGAAGAAAGAGGAAGTCGGCCGCAACGAGCAATGCCCCTGCGGAAGCGGCAAGAAATACAAGCGCTGCTGCCTGGAGGGCGATGAAAAGAAGAGAAGGAAGCAGATGGGGCTGATGTGAGGGAACTATAAAAACAAGTCATCGCGAGCGGAGCGTGGCGATCTTCGTTATCCCATCCTGAATCGTGGATTACCACGCCTGTAAATAACCAA
>DIFQ01000048.1 GCA_002419215.1 Syntrophaceae bacterium UBA5744 | reverse complement strand
CGCGGCCGAGGTCCGTGCCGACGGCAGGATCGGGGCCGTCCGGGTCAAACGCTCTTCCGGCTACGCCTCGCTGGACGATTCGGCCCTCGAGGCCGTGAGGGCGTGGCGGTTTGAGCCGGCACGGCGCATGGGCGCCGCCGTGGACGCCTGGGTGGAGATCCCCATCCGCTTCAAGCTATCGCCCGGCGACTCGCTCATGTGAGGGGTGATCAAAGACGGACAGAATTACTCCTGCACACAGGGAGAATCGAAGCTGGTGTCCTGTCCCGGGAATGCATGAAAAATGTGTGCTGAGCGGGATCATGCAGGATTCAAAACAGTCATCGCGAGGAGGCGCAGCTGACGCGGCGATCTACGATTAAGAAATCGCAGAGAAAATACTCTCAACGGAAGATTGCCGCGCTGCGCTCGCAATGACAATTCTTATAGACTCAGCAAGAAGCTTGCGTTTGACCATAAGCTCGTCCAAGCTTCCCTGCTTCTCAACTTCGTAACTTCTCTTTGAGGTGTTCATAAGTGACCGTCCCGCAAGGGTTTCAAGGGCCCGGGGACGGCATGGCGAAAAAATTCTGTTGACAGGGGCGCCCGATCGTGTTTTCATGGGGCACTTTTTTAAGGAAACCTTCGTGATGGAAAGACTGAAACTCCGTAATTTTGGCTTCTGGTTTAGCACCTATTATTTTTACGGACAGGTCTGCCCGTCGCTGAGGAGGACTTAGACACAGAGCAATAAGCTAATCCGAAGCCATGGGAAGATCGAAAGACGCTGACCATGGCTTTTTTGTTTTCTTTACCCAGGGGCCATGGCGGCAGCAGACGTCATGGCCTTTTTCGTTGGAGGTAAGGGAATTATGATCATCGTGATGAAAAAAAGCGCAACGGACGGGCAGGTCGACCGGGTCGTCGAGTGGATCGAGTCGGTCGGGTACAGGGCCCACCTGTCCCGCGGGACGGAGAGGACGATCATCGGCGCCGTGGGGGATGCCCGCGGCCGCGAGCAGATCAGGTCCGTCGCCCACCTGCCGGGGGTGGAGAACGTCGTACCCATTCTCAAGCCCTACAAGCTGGCAAGCCGCGAATTCCGCGAGCAGGACACCGTGGTCCGCGTGGGCGGCGTCGAGATCGGAAACGGGTCCTTCACCGTCATGGCGGGGCCCTGCGCCGTCGAGACGGAAGAGCAACTCATGGAGTGCGCCTACGTGGCGAAGAAGGCGGGGGCCCAAATCCTCCGTGGAGGCGCCTTCAAACCCCGCACCTCGCCCTACAGCTTCCAGGGCCTCGAAGAGGCGGGGCTGAAGCTCCTGAAGAAGGTCCGCGAGCGGACGGGGCTCCCCGTGGTGACGGAGGTGGTCAACCCCGCCGACGTGGACCTCGTGGAGGCCCATGCCGACATCCTCCAGATCGGCGCGCGCAACGTCCAGAACTTCGCCCTGCTGAAACGGGTCGGCCAGGCCCGCAAACCCGTCCTGCTCAAGCGCGGAATGATGACGACAATCGAAGAGCTTCTCATGTCGGCCGAGTACATCCTCTCCGAGGGCAACCCCGACGTGATCCTCTGTGAGCGTGGCATCCGGACCTTCGAGACGGCCACTCGAAACACGCTGGACCTATCGGCCGTCGTCGTTCTCAAGCAACTCTCCCATCTGCCGGTCATCGTGGACCCGAGCCACGCGGCGGGCCACTGGAAGTACGTGGCCCCCCTGGCCCGGGCGGCCGTGGCCGTCGGGGCCGACGGGATCATCGTCGAAGTCCACCCCGAGCCCGAAAAGGCCGTCTCCGACGGGATGCAGTCCCTGAAGCCGGAGAAGTTCTACAAGCTCATGGAGGATATCGGGGTCCTCGAGAGCGCCATGCGGCAGGTGAGGGCAAACTCATGAACCGGATCCGCGTGAACCTCGACAGGCGGCTCAATGCCTCCTACGACATCCATATCGGCTGCAAGATCCTCGACCGGGTAGCCCCCGTGCTGACGAAGATCGGCGGGGCCTCCCGCTGGTTCGTCGTGACGGACGAAAACGTGGCTGGCCTTCACGGGGAGAGGGTGCTCGGCGTGCTGCGAGAAAACGGGCTTGCCGTCGAAGCGATCGTCATCCCTGCCGGCGAGGCCTCGAAGACCATCGGCACCTGCGTGGATATCGCGGGGCGCCTGCTCACGTCAGGGGCCGACCGGACCTCGGGCTTGATCGCCCTGGGCGGCGGTGTGGTGGGCGACGTGGCGGGTTTTGCCGCCTCCCTCTACATGCGGGGCATCCCCTGCGTGCAGGTCCCAACGACGCTTCTGGCCCAGGTGGACAGCTCGATCGGGGGCAAGACCGGCGTGGATCTTCCGGCGGGAAAGAACATGCTGGGCACCTTCCTCCAGCCGCGGGCCGTCTTCGTCGACCTGGCCTTCCTCGACACGCTCCCGGCCAGGGAGTTCACCAACGGGCTGGCGGAGATCGTGAAGTACGGGATCATCGAGGACCCCGAACTCCTGGCGGCCATCGAGGAAGGGGCCGGGGCCCTGCAGGCCAGGGACCCCGTCCTCCTGGAGCGCCTCGTCTCCGCGTCATGCCGGATCAAGAAGGGGGTCGTCGAGATCGACGAGACGGAAAAAGGGTTGCGCCGTATCCTCAATTTCGGTCACACTGTAGGCCACGCCATCGAGGCCGAGTCGCAATATGCCATTGCGCACGGCGAGGCTGTGGCCATGGGTATGGCCGCAGCTGCGCTCATCTCGGAGAGGAAGCGCTACCTCTCCGCCGAGGACCGGGAGCGGGTCGTCAGCGCAATCGGGCGGGCGGGACTTCCCGTCCGGATCCCGCAGAGCCTGGACACGGCGCGCCTGATGTCGCGCCTGGCAACGGACAAAAAGAAGGCGGGGGGCAGGATCCACTTCGTTCTTCTGCGCAAGCCCGGCATGCCCTTCGTCAACGGCGGCGTTGCGCTGGAGTGTGTACAGGAAACCATCGAGGCACTCAAGGCATGAAAAAAACGGGCATCGAAGACATCCGGCGGGAAATCCGGCACAAGGACCGCGATATCGTGCGGCTCCTCAACGAGCGCGCCCGCCTGTCCCTGGAAGTTGGAACGATCAAGGGACGGGAGGGGATCGGAGTCTACGACCCCGCCCAGGAATCGCGCGTCCTGAACGAGATCGCCGCCCTCAACGGGGGTCCTCTCGCCGCAGAGGCCCTGGGGCATATCTACCGGGAGATCCTGTCGTCGTCTCGGGCGATCCAGGCCCCCCTCGCGGTGGCCTGCCTGGGCCCGGAAGGCTCCTTCGCCCACCTGGCAACCCTCGACCGGTTCGGGCGAAGCGCCCGGATGGCGCCGCAGGAGACGATCGGAGCGGTCTTCGACACCGTGGAAAAAAAGAAGTCCGATCTCGGCGTCGTCCCGCTGGAAAACTCGGTGGAAGGCCCCGTGCGGGTCACCCTCGAGAGGCTGATCGCAACGCCGCTTTCGATCCGGGGCGAGATCTTCCTTCGCATCTCCCACTGCCTGATGGCCCGTGGGGCAAGGGGGAGGATCCGGCGGGTTTATTCCCATCCCCAGGCCCTGGCCCAGTGCCGGCAGTGGCTGGCGAAAAATCTTCCCCGGGCGGTCCCCGTCGAGACGGAGAGCACATCGGCGGCCGTGCTGCAGGCCCTCGAGGACCGGGAGGCCGCCGCAATCGGGAGCCGCCTTGCCTCGGAAATCCACGGGCTACCCATCGTCGAGGAAGGCATCGAGGACCATCCGGCCAACACGACGCGCTTCATCGTCATCGGTAAGGGGGTGAGCGGCCCGACAGGGCGGGACAAGACGTCCATCCTCCTCTCGACGCAACACCGGCCCGGGGCCCTGCACGCGGTGCTCGAGCCCTTTGCGGTCTCGGGGATCAACCTGCTGCGCATCGAATCCCACCCGGCGCGGGACCGCATGTGGCGGTATCTCTTCTTTATCGATCTCGAGGGCCATTCGGATGACCGGACGGTGAAGGAGTGTCTTCGGAAACTGCAACGCAAGACGGCCCTCCTCAAGATTCTGGGGTCCTACCCGAGGGAGGCGGAGAACCCATGATCTGCATATCCATCGTGCCCGAAACGAACGAGGAAGCCCTGTCCCTGCTCGCGCGGGCGCTGCCCCGGGCGGATCGCGTCGAACTGCGGATCGACCGCATCGGTGAGCCCGACCTCCCCCTGCTTCTCCATGCGGGAAAGGAACGGATCCTGGTGACGAACCGCCGAAGGGACGAGGGAGGGTTTTTCGCAAGCTGCGAGAACAGGCGGATGGTGCTGTTTCGCGAGGCGATCGACCTGGGTGCCCGCTACGTGGACATCGAGGCGCGGACGGGTGCTGCGGCACTGGGCAGACTGGGCAAGGCGATCCGCGCGAAGAAAGGCAAAACGAAGCTCATCGTCTCGCATCACGACCTCGAGGGAACGCCTTCACGGCAGACCCTGGTGAGAAGATTCAAGGCCTGCCGGGCACTCGGGGCCGACATCGTGAAGATCGTCACCCTGGCCCAGACGGCGGAGGACAACCTGATGGTGCTGGAGCTGATCCCGCAGGCCCTGGCCGTGGGCCAGGACATCATTGCGTTCTGCATGGGCGCAAAGGGGCGCCTGAGCCGTGTGGCGGCGCCGCTCCTGGGGTCCTGCATGAGCTATGCGAGCCTCGAGGAAGGAGCCGAGTCGGCGCCGGGACAGCTGACGGCGCAGGAGATGAAAACGATCCTGGGGATCTTGCAGGCGCCATGACGACAAAAATCCGGCATTACGCACTCTTCGGCAACCCCGTGGGGCACAGCCTCTCGCCGCTGATGATCAACGCGGCCTTTGGGGCCATGGGGGTCCGTGCCCGCTACGAGCCGCACTGCGTGGAAAACCTGGAACTCGCCGTCCGGATGATCCGGGAGAAACCCCTTGACGGCGTGAGCGTCACGCTCCCCGTGAAGGGGGCCGTCATGGCCTTTCTGGACGAGGCGGACGAGGATGCCCGCGCCATCGGCGCCGTCAACACGATCAAGAACGAGGGCGGGAGGCTCCGGGGCTCGAACACGGACTGGTCGGGGCTCACCGCGGCCATGCGGGAGCACTTTTCCCCGGAGGGGAAGACCATCGCCGTGCTGGGCGCCGGCGGCGCCGCACGGGCAGCCGTCTACGGGATTCTGCGGGAGGGGGGCATTCCGATTGTCTTCAACCGCAGCCGCGACAGGGCGGAGTCCCTGGCGAGATGGTTCGGGTGCGACGCGCAGCCGTTGGCCAAGCTGGGCGCCGTGGAGGCCGAGGCGCTCATCAACGCAACCCCCGTCGGGATGCGCCCGCTTGCCGATGAAACCCCCGTGGATCAGCGCCACCTGGCCCGGTTCCGGTGGGTCATGGACACGATCTACAACCCCCTCGAGACGCGCCTGCTTCGCGAGGCGAAGGCGGCCGGGTGCGGTGTGATCACGGGACTTGGCATGTTCGTCCGACAGGGGGCGGATCAGATCCGCATCTGGACGGGACTCGAGCCCCCGGTCGAACTGATGACCCGGGTGGTCAAAACAACCCTAGAAAAATAGGTCCGAAGGACGAAGGACGACTACTGAGGACCGTTCCCTGATCTCCCTCTCCCCAGGGGATATCCACCTTGTAGGTTCCCTCTCCCTTGAGGGGAGAGGGTTGGGGTGAGGGTGGATGATTCCTTCCTCTTGTGGGAGAGGGGCGGGGTGAGGGTGACTGATTTTCTTCCATCAGGGTAAAGGGGATAGGGTCGAGGGAAAATAGTCGACAGCCGACAGCCGACAGCCGACAGCCAACAGATCTCTGCTGTCGGCTGTAGACTGCAGGCTGTAGGCTGCGAAACAGTGCAGGCAGGGGATGCGAACAGAAATGGAAATGCGGAGTCGACAACGGAGAGGCGATGGCTGAGGTAATCGAAATCAGGCCGCTTAAGCGTGTGAATGCCGAGCTGCAGGTTCCCGGCTCCAAGAGTTACTCCCAGCGGGCGCTTGTCATCGCGTCGCTTGCCGAAGGGAAGTCGATCCTGCGAAACACGCTCGTCTCGGAGGACACGCATCACCTCGTGGAGGCCCTCCGGCTTCTGGGCGCCGGGATCGTCACCTCGGACAGGGACATGATCGTCACGGGAACGGGGGGGCGCATCGAATGTCCCGGCATGGAGCTTTTCCTGGGAAACAACGGGACGGCCATGCGGTTTCTCGTCGGCGTGGCGGCCCTCGCATCCGGCGACATCACCCTGACGGGGGATCCGCGCCTCTGCGAGAGGCCCCTGCAGCCTCTGCTGGAGGCGATCGGGGGCCTCGGTGTGCACAGCACCTGCCGGCGCAACGGGGGCTTTCCCCCGGTCACCGTTCACGGCGGCGCGCTTCACGGAGGACGGGTCCTGTTCCGGGACATCGAGAGCAGCCAGTATATCTCCTCGATCCTGATCGCTGCGCCCTATGCCGCAGGCGACGTGGAAGTTCAGATCAGCGGCTCCTCCGTGTCACGTCCCTACGTGGAGATGACCCTCGCGACGATGAAAACTTTCGGGGTTCCCGTGGAGAAGCGCGGCGAGAACCTTTTTGCCGTAACGGGCAGGCAGCGCTACCGGGGATGCCGCTACCTCGTCGAAGGGGACCTGTCGAGCGCATCCTACTTTTTCCTCGCGGCGGCCCTCTGCGGCGGAACCGTCCGGGTGACAAACACGAACTTCTGGACGCACCAGGGGGATGTGCGGTTTCTCCGGTACCTCAAAGAGCTCGGTTGCGGCGTGGCGGCCACTGACCATTGTATCGAGGTGTCAGGGGGAAAACTCCCCGTGGGCGATTTCTCGGCCTCCATGGAGGACCTGCCCGACATGGTGCCCACCATGGCCGTCCTCGCGGCCCTGCGGCCGGGACGGACCATCATCCGCAATGTGGCGCACCTTCGCATCAAGGAGAGCAACCGCCTGGAGGCGCTCGTGAGAGAGCTTGCGAAGACGGGCATCCGGGCCGAGGAAACCGGCGACGGCCTCGTCATTACGGGAGGCACGCCGCGCGGAGCCGAGATCGAGACCTATAACGACCACCGGATCGCCATGAGCTTCGCCGTGCTGGGGCTCTGTGCCCCCGGCATGCGGATCCGCAACCCGGGCTGTGTCGGGAAATCCTTTCCGGGCTTCTGGGACGAACTTGAAAAACTCTATCCCATCGAATGACTTCCTTATCTGCTGCTTCCTCTCCCCCGGTGGGAGAGGATAAAGGTGAGGGGGCCTGAGGGGAAGAAGAGCATTCACCCTCTCCCCTCAAGGGAGAGGGGGCCTACAAGGTGGATATCCCCTGGGGAGAGGGAGCCTGTAAGGTAGAAGTGTTGTTATGAACATCATTCTGATCGGTTACCGCGCGAGCGGCAAGACATCGGCAGGGCGGGAGCTGGCGAGGCTTTTGGGCCGGCCTTTTTTCGACACGGACCGCTTGATCTTCGGGAAAACNNATCCGCGAAATCGTCGAGGAAAGCGGGTGGCAGGCCTTCCGCGAGGCGGAGAAAACGGTCGTCTCGGAGCTTTCCCGTCTCGACGGGGCCGTTATCGCGGCAGGGGGAGGCGCCGTCATGGATCCCGACAATGTGTGCATGCTCAGAGAAAAAGGGCGGTTCGTGTGGCTCCAGGCAGACGCGAGGGTCCTGGCCCTTCGCATGAGCAGGGATCGGAGCGGCGAGTCGCAGCGCCCCTCGCTCACCGGGGCCGGGTCGCTTGCGGAGGTCGAGGAGGTCCTGGCGAAGCGCCTGCCGGTTTACCGGAACGTTGCCGATGTGGTCATCGACACGGCGGGGAAGCGCCCGGACGAAATCGCGGCGGAGATCGCCGGGAAGCTGGGAGAGGGACAGATGGACGGGACAACAAAGAAAAGCGGGAGGAGGGCGCATGTCCGGTAACACCTTCGGCGTTCTCTTCAGGGTCACCACCTTTGGGGAATCGCATGGAAAGGCCCTCGGGGCCGTCATTGACGGGTGCCCGCCCAACCTCGATCTCGCCGAGGCGGACATCCAGGAGGAAGTCGACCGCCGCCGGCCGGGGGGGCATGCCGTATCCACGTCCAGAAAAGAGGAAGACCGTGTCGAGATCCTCTCGGGTGTCTTCGAGGGGAAGACGACAGGCACGCCGATTGCCCTGCTCATCGTCAACCGCGATGCCGACAGCGGCGCATACGACGACCTCAGGGATGTCTTCCGTCCGGGGCACGGTGACTATCCATACTTCAAGAAATACGGCATACGGGATCACCGCGGCGGCGGTCGC
>DIFQ01000019.1 GCA_002419215.1 Syntrophaceae bacterium UBA5744 | reverse complement strand
ATTGGTTATTTACAGGTGTGGCAATCTTCGATTGGGAGAGATTCGTCGCTTCGTTCCTCCTGAGTAACAGCTCGGATGGTCATTGCGAGCGAAGCGAAGCAATCTCAATGAATTCGTATAGATTGCTTCGTCGCTGACGCTCCTCGCAATGACGGATCGATGCTGTTTATTTGATCGATAACCCCGTCCCCAGACGGGGTCTGTTGCTCGCAGTGTCAGAGCGGGGCAACAGCCAGGGATGAGGGACCGGGGGTGCAGTCTGCCGGACGAGCTGTCGCGTCCGGCAGACCCCCTGAATTCAGCACAGGCAACGCCAACCCGGCCATCGCCCGCGAAGCGAATGCTTCCCTTACTTGCTCGTTACCCTGAGATCGATTCTCCGGTTCTTCGCACGTCCCTCTTCCGTAGAGTTGTCGGCCACCGGATGTTTCACTCCGTACCCTTCGGCTTCCAGCCTCTTGGCATCGACGCCCAATTTGACAATCTCCTGCATGGTGTTCTCCGCCCGTTTCTGGGAGAGCTTGAGATTGGCGTCTGCATTGCCCACGTTGTCCGTGTACCCCCCGATTTTCATTTTCACTTTCGGGTAGGCTTTCATGATCTCCGCGATGTTCTTCAGCTGCTCCGCCGAGGATGGTTTCAGGGTTGCGCTTCCCGTTTCGAAGTCCAGGCGATCAAAGCTGAACCAGGTCGTCTTGTCGACGGGCTTGCCCTTGTCTTCGATGAAGGCGATCAGTTTTTTCTCGACGCCGAACTCCGGAACTTTGAGCTCCACACCGTTCGGCAGTTTGACCGCCAGGAATTTGCCGAGTTTGTCCATGATGGCCTTGGCCGCGTCGGAGACCGCCTTTTCGGCCGCCTTCACGGGCGCTGCCGGAGGTGGAGGCGTGGGTGCACAGTACCGGACCTGCAGGAAGACCAGGATGATGATGCACACCATCACGACCAGAAATGCCGCGTTGCCCTGTCCGCGGCGCGAGGTCAGCTTTGACAGAAAGACGTTTCTGTGCGAATGAAAATCAGACATTTGGATTCCCTCCTTTTTCTTCATCAGCCCGTTTCGTTCTTATTACCCTGCCGGCTCTATTTCCTGTTGTCTTGGCTCAGCCTTTGGTTGCGGCCGCTGCCGGGACCTGCATGCCGAGGGTCGTCATCACTTCGACGGCCTTCTCCTTCACGGTCTTCGCCTTGGCCATCGCGTCGGCCACGTTGCCCCCGGAGAAGGCTGCCTTCGCGTCGTCCCACATCTTGGCCGCCGCCTCGTAGCCGCCCCTGGCGCCTTCGAGCTTCGCCTTGTCCAGGTTCTCGGGCAGCTTCTTGCTCTGCGAGAGGATGTCGAGCCTGCTCTTGATCGCATCGAGCATCCTGGGCATGCCGCCGCTCATCTCTTCCCAGCTCTTTGCCAGCTCTGCCTTCTTGGCTGAAGCGGCTGCTGCCAGCCCTTTCACCTTGTCGGGGATGGCCTTGGCCGCAGCGAGGGCCGCATCGAAGTTGCCCTTGTCAAAGTTCTCCTTCGCGCCCTTGATCGCGTCTTCCACGCCCTTGGCCTGGTCGGGGATGTACTTCACCACCTCGCCCTTGGCTGCGTTCCACGATTCCTCGGCCGCCTTGATCGCCGCGGTTGCCGCTTCCTTGTTGGCCGAGCCGCAGGAAACGACAAGCAGGCCAAAGGCCACGAGCAGAACGGGCACCCAGTATTTCTTCGACTTCATCTCTTTTCCTCCTTTTGATCAGGGAATGCGTAATTTTTGACCGATCTTGATCAGATCGGGATTCTTGAGGATGTCCTTGTTCGCCTCGAAAATCTTCATGTACAGGTTGGGGTCGCCGTAATACTTTTTGGATATCTTCGACAACGTTTCACCCTTTTCCACGACATGCCACTGCGTGGCATCCCACGCATCGGCACCCGCGCCCTCTCGCTTCTCTTCATCTGCCATGTCTCCGGCCCTCCTTTTTCGGTTCGTAACCCTTCCTGCGGTTGTTCATGCCGTCTGCAACCCGACCAGTTCCCGGATGCGCGCCGTGACCTGGGGGGACAGACCCATCCCGGCGGCCAGCTGATCCAGATAGTCTCTCTCCGCCGGAGTATCCACTTCGATTGCCAGCAGCGTGGCCCCGTAGATCTGTGCCGCGAGTTCCGGCTTTCCCTGGGCGGCGGCGATCAGCCCTTCCGTCTCCATCGGCTGCTGTATCCGAGTCACCAGGTATCGCCGGGCATCCGCATCGGCGCCGATTGCCTCGAGCTTTCCCGTGATGCGGTTGATTTCGCTTTCGTCGATCTGGCCGTCCGCCTTGGTGGCATTGATCATGGCCCTCAGGATGAGCTCTGAATTCTGTTCCAGCTCGGTCTTCTCCGCATCGGTCTGCGGTTCCAGCAGACCAAGCGGAATTTGGGGTTTTGATTCACCGCTTCCCTTCAGGGCATTGAAAGCCATGGCTCCGAGAAGGGCCATCAAGCCGCCTCCCACGGCCCCGCCCACGGATTTTCCGCCTCCTCCCAGCAGGGCGCCGACGAGCGCCCCCAGGCCGCCCAGCGCGAGGTTCTGCTTCCCGCCGACCGCGCGTCCGGCGTCGCCCAGCATGCCTGAAAGCACGTCGGCAATCCCTCCTCCGCCTTGCGCAGACTGACCCAGCATGCCTGAAAGCGCATCCGCAAGGCCGCCGCCGCCCTTTTGCGACAATCCTCCCAGCATGCCTGCCAGGCTGTCCATGACATTGCCTCCCCCCAGCGAATTGCGCATCCGGTCGCTCGAAGAGGGCGACATCCCCGTTTGCACCATGGCTCCGAGAAGATCACCGATGTTCATGTCGTTATCCTCCGTTTTCCGGCTTTCACATCCGTCAATGTGGCCTGCAGGGAACGCTTCATCCCCAGGAAATGTCGCGGGGCGCCTTCAGGTAATTTCATGAGATACAGCATTGCAGAAGGTTAAGAGTGATGTGTTCGGTTTGACTGGACTGCAGTTGATTAAGAATCATGCTCTAATTTACGGAGGCAGTCAAGGAGATAATGAGAAGCGACTGACCCTTACAGGGAACATTCATCTCCTCTCGTTGAGGAAGCTCCTGCAGGCCTTTGCCGTTTCCGGGAACAGGAAGTAAAATGCCGCCGGCAGGAGAACGACGGCGCCGATGACGATCAGTCCGTGTTTCAGGATTTTTTCATTTCGTTCCCTCCTGCCTTGATGCTTCGAGGGGGTCCGGGATGGTTCAACCCCTACTTTTTCACCCCGCCGATGAGGGCATTCAAGAACGTCGAGCGCAGCGTGTCGCTCATCAGGGCTTTCTTCACCGGCGGCAGTTGCAGGAAACCGCCCACGATGCCGCGCATCACGCCATGCGTGATGCTCCGGGGATCGTCAAACAACTGATTTTGCAGCGTGCCTTTTTCCAGGCACTGCAGGATGACCCTTTCAAACGTGGATTCGGGGTGCAGCACCCGCTTTTCCCTTTTTACCAGTTTCAGTGCCTGTGTCTTCGTGCACTGCAGTACGCACACGCCGCAGCCCAGGCACGCCTTGACATCCACGTTTGCTTTCTTCTTGATCTTCGCGCCCGGGTCATCCACCGGCAGCAATCGGATGGCGTCAATGGGACAGGCTTTCGCGCATTTTCCGCAGCCGATGCAGCTTGCCGTGTCCGCGTGGGCAATGAAGTTGGATGTAACCAGGATTCCGTTATAGCCGAGCTTGCTGATACCCAGGAGAACGTTGCAGCAGCAGCCGCAGCAGGAGCATATCGCGGAAATATTTTTCTTCACGTTATCGGCGCTCAGGACGAGGCCTGATTCCCTGGAGCGCGCCAGGTGCTCGAGCATCTCGGTCTTGGAAACCTCCCTGGCCAGCCTGTTGCGGATCAGATAATCCGCCCCGAAATCGAAGGAGGCGCATGTTTCCAGCGGGGTCTCGCACTTTTTTTCCCCGAGGTGATATTTTTCGTGGCGGCAGGAACAAAGTCCCAGGGAAAAACGATTTGCACTCTCGGCAAGCCGGGACGCCTTTTCATAATCCAGCACTTCGACAAAATCACCCTCGGCGACCGTGCCCTCGTGCGGCAGGGCTCTCAGAATGGATACTTTCCCCCCCTTGGGATCGTTGGCGGCCAGGAAGTCGCCCATGTAATCGTGAAACATCCTTGCCCATTCCCTCGTATTCAGATTGCCGCCGGTGCGCATCATCGTGAACTCGAAAACGCCGATCGCAAAGGGCGAGGGCGTATAAAAATATTTGCCCCGGATATTCACGTCCATCATGAGCCCCTTGGCGCACATCCCCTCCAGGAGCTTTTGCAGCTTCGTTTCCTCGATCCGGGTGATTTTCCGAATCCGGTTGAAGCTGGACATCCGGTAGGGCATCCTGACAATCAGATCCGCTTCATCCGCGGTGTACAGTTCTTTCAGGATCGCGTGGAACTTCTCGTTCCATGGCACCCGCACCGTCAGGCCGTCTATCTTCTTGCCCAGTTTGCGATAAAGAAATTCTTTTCCGGCCAAATGTCCCATCAGAATACTCTCCTCATCGATCGATCCGTTGCATGAATCATCAGGTAGGGGTTCAGGCCTCGAAGGCCTGCAGGAATCTCTGCTCCCCCTCGTCGGTGCCGATCAGGATCAGCTCGGCGCCCTTCCGGATCGGCGTCTGCGGATCGGGATTGACCGTCATGGCGCCGTCGTCCCGGATCGCGACGACGGAACAGTCCGCCACCTCGCGGATCCTCGAGCCGGCCAGGTTCTTTCCGACGAGCGATTCCGGCGCCTTGAGGCGGAAGATGTTGAGCCCCTCGGCCAGCATCGACGTGTCCTCGTTGATCAGGTAGTTGTAGATGGCGTCGGCCCCCAGGGTGGCCAGCGACATGACGAAGTCGGCCCCGGCGCGGTGCAGCGTCGAGACGTTGCGCTCCAGGTTGGCGCGGCTGAGAATCTGCATGTCCGGCCGCAGGCTCCGGAGGTACTTGGTCAGGTAGATGTTCGTGGCGTCGTCGTGGGTGGTGACCAGGGCCGCGGGGGCCTTCTCGATCCAGGCCCGCTGCAGCGTGCGGATGTCGGCGGCATCCCCGACGACGTAGTGCTTTTCGTCCTGCAGCCTCTTCGGGTTCTTCTCGATCACAAGGTAGGGGCTTTCGCGCTCCTTGAATTTTTGGGCGATGGTGTCGCCGACGCGGCCGCTGCCCACGATCAGGATCGGGTCCTGGGCCAGCTTGCAGAGGTGGTAAAAGGAATAGATCTCGTCGTAGGCCGCGAGGTTCTCCTCGGAGCCCGCCAGCACGAGCACGGTGGTCCGCTCGATCCGGGTGTCGGCATGGGGAATGGAGAAGCGGCCCCGGTCCCAGATGCCCACGACGTTGACCCCGAATTTCTCCCGAAGACTGCTCTCGGCCAGCGTCTTGCCGACCAGGGGGGTGCCCATGGCGGCGAACTCAGCGATGATGAGTTCGTCGAAACGGCTGATGATGTTGGCGCGGCAGTCGCCTCCCACGGTCCACGCCGCCAGGGACCGTCCCAGGATATCGTAGAGCAGCAGCACCCTCGTGCTGCCCGCCATCTGCAGGATGTCCTCGGAATAGGGCGAATCGGCGGTGGTGAGAATGGGGACCCGCTCGCTGAGCTCCCGTACGGTGAAGGCGACGTTCGTGTTGATCTCGTCGCGGTTGGTGGCGACCACGAGCGCGGCCTGATCGACGCGCAGCCTGCGGTAGGTGTCCGGGTCGTCGATGTCCCCCACGGCCACCTTGACCCCCATGTCGTAGAGATCCAGGGCGCGCTTGAAATCGCTCTCGATGAGGATGTAGTCGATCTTGTGGTCGTCGAGCTTCTTGATGAGGGCCATCGTGACCGGGTCGTAGCCGGTGAGGATCACGTGGCCGCGGGTGTCCGGCGGAAGCTCGCGGGGCGCCCGCTTGCGCGACTCGGCCTCGATCCAGGGAGCGTAGAAGAACTTGATGAACATGAAGGGCAGCAGGGTGAGCAGGAAGACCATCCCGGAGAGCAGCACCACGATGGAAAAGGCCCTGCCCAGATCGGTCCGGAAGGTGATGTCTCCGAACCCCAGGGTCGACATGACCGTGAGGGTCCAGTAAGCGCCGGTGAGCCACGTGTGGTGCTGCCCCTCGGCGGCCATGATGAAATGGAAGAGGATGCTGTAGACGGCCACCATGGCCGACAGGACGAGAAGAAACTTGACGAGCTGGCGGACGTTGCGCTTCGTGCTCTCGCGCTGGAAAAAGTAGCTGATCACGGCAGGATCGTACTTCATGGCGGCACTCCCTCGACGTTGTGGATTTACACCATACCGTTTTCCGGCCCCTTTTCGCAAGGCTTGTTGCGGCTTTCCGGTCTGTTTTGTCTATCTCGTCTATCTGGTCTATTTCGTCCGACGACAGGGAATTGGGGGGGACAGGGTACGGGCGGCAGGGGTTCAACGCCCGGGCGGGCAGGCGGCGGGGCGGGTGATGATGGCCTTCAGGGGCGAGGGCCGGGGGATTCCCGCGGCGCCGGCCATGGCGTGGAAGAGATGGGTGTTGTCGATCAGGGGCGTGCAGGGGTACCAGCTGCCCTCGAACTGCCGCAGGTGTCTCGTCAGGCTGCTGTCCCCCATGGCGTAAAGCGAGACGGGCTCGTTGATGTGGCCTGTGGACCCATAGCTCACCTCGCCTCCCGGGTAGCCGGGGCACCAGGACAGCTTGTCGGGGCAGAGGCCCGGCGACTGCCCGGGCAGGCGGCCCTTTCCCGGCCTCTGGCCGTCGTTGAGCCGCATGGCGCCCGTGACGTGGTCGGAGGTGACGACGAGCAGGGTGTTTTCCCAGGTGATGTCGTCGCCGGGTCGATCGACGAAGTCGACGGCGGCCCTGACGGCCTCGTCGAGGTCCCACATGGCGCCGATCATCCACCGGTAGTCATTGGCGTGATTGGCCCAGTCGATATCGCCCTGCTCGACCAGGAGGAAGAATCCATTCCTGTTTTTGCCCAACACCACGAGGGCGGCCAGGGTGGCATCCTTCAAAAGCGGGTTCTCGATGCTGCCCCGGGCCACGGCGGCCGTCCCGTTGTCGGAGGGCTGCGGCGGCTCGAAACAGCCCCCTGGGCCCCCGAAGAGCCCGAAGAGTTTCTTTTTCCCGGCCACGGCGCGGGCGGCGGCCTCCTTCAGGGACCCGGCCGCATCGACGCCATCCCTGCGCTCGACGAATACGTAGTCCCCGATCCTTCCGCTTCTGACCTCATCGTAGAGGGCCATCGACATGTGCTTTGCCCCGTTTCGGCTTGGATGTCCTCCCCCGATGACGACGTCGGGCCGGGCGGTGCGGATGATCTCGTCGGCGATGGCGTGGAGGTTCCGGCGGTTCCTGTTGTGGCTCACCATCGATGCCGGTGTGGCATCGGAGAAGGGCACCGTGGTGACGATGCCGATCGAAAAGCCGCGCTTTTCCCGCAGCAGCTCGGCGATCGTCTCGAGGGCGCCCCGTTCCGGGTCGCCCGGAAGCCAGGCGATGTTGCCCGTGTCGGTCTTGTAGCCCGTGGCCCAGGCCGTCGCCGTCGAGGCCGAATCGGCGCCATGGGGCCTTGCGCCTCCGGGCGCGCGGCAGGCATAGCGGGGGGTGGCACTGCGGGAGGCGGCTTTTCCGGTCCGTGTCGCGTCGCAGCCCGCCTTCGGGTTGATGGACGACGGGTTGTAGGGCGCCTGCCTGCTGTAGGTGGTCACATCCCAGGTTGCAACCCAACCCCTGTAAGGAAAGGCATGGAAAGATAACCCGTCGTCCGTGCCCGTGAGGTAACGGCCGGCGGCAACCTCGTTTTCCGGCTCCATGCCGTCGCCGATCACGAGGATGATGTGCTTTGCGACGGCGGCGGTTTCCTTTGCGCGGCTTGCAGGCGGGAAGGAAAGAGCGAGCGCAAGAGCGCACAGAAGGAACAGAAGCGATCTCAGTCGGGGTTTCATCAGCTCCCTGGAATGGTGAAGTCCGCGGTGGAGGGCCATTGTCCCCTCAACCAGGCCGGGATGCCTGCCGCGCGGGCCTCATTATAGCACAAAGAGAAAAAGTTCAAGGGGGGATTGACAGGTTCACGGCTGCACTGCGCTGATCCGCAGGACGGGCTTGATGGCGGAGCCGCGCATGGAATCGGCGATGGCCCTGTTGATCTGCCTGAAATCGTAGAACTTCACGAGGCGGTCGAAGGGGAAGAGCCCCTTCCGGTAAAGCGAAATCAATCGGGGGATGAAGAGCTGCGGCACGGCATCGCCCTGGATGACGCTCAGGGCCTTGCGCCCCCCGGGCAGCCGGCCGGGGCCGCTTGCGCCGGTCAGCAGGGCTGCGGTTCCCTTTTGGTTCAGCATCTCCATCGAGAGCCGCAACATCTCGCCGTTCCCGGTGCCCTCCACGGAATAGTCGACGCCGCGGCCGGTGATTGCCTCGATGCGGGTTGCGACGTCTTCCCTGCCGCTGTCGATCGTGTGCGTTGCGCCCAGCTCGCGGGCGAGCCTGAGCCGCTTCGGGAGAATGTCGACGCCGATGATCGGCGCGGCCCCGACGATGCGCGCCGCCATGATCGCCGCAAGGCCCACGGAGCCCGTCCCGAAGACGGCGATGCTTGCGCCTTTTTTTACGGCCAGCGAGTTCATCACGGCGCCTGCGCCGGTCTGCAGGCCGCAGCCCAGCGGGGCCAGCAGCTCCAGCGGCAGGACCCTTTTCACCTTCACGAGATTGCGCACCGTCGCGAGCGTGCGGGTGGCAAAGGACGACTGGCCGAAGAAATGCCCCTTCACGCCGCTTCGGAGGTAGGCATTGCCGCCGCCGGGGCGCCGGAAGCCGAAGTTGAGATCGTAGAGATTTCGGCACTCGGCCGGGCGCCCGCTTCGGCATGCCGCGCAGGCGCCGCAGGACTGGTAGGACAGGACGACGGGATCGCCGCGCCGGAAGCCTTTCACCTTTTTCCCGATCCGCTCGACGATGCCTGCGCCTTCATGGCCCAGGATCAGCGGCCCCTCCGACGCATCGTACCATTCGTTGACGTAGCTGATATCGGTGTGGCAGATGCCGCTGGCGACGAGGCGCACCAGGACTTCGTCGTCCCGCGGACCTTCCATCTCGAGGGTCTCGATCGACAGGGGGCCTCCCCTGCGGCGCAGGACGGCCGCCCGGATCGTCAGGGCCTGCTCATTGTCTCCCGCCGCCCTTCGAGTCGCCATCGTCTTGCTCCTCGACCTTGCCAGACCTCCGCGCAAAATATCACAATTTCCCTCAAAAGGAAGATGGGGGATTCATCCGCTGATGCGCCAGCACTGGGGGTCGTCGGCAAAGAGGTCGGCACGGCCGCGGGCGCGGCTCCAGGCATACGCCACGGCGCGGCAGCCTCGGCAGGAGGGCCAGAAGGCGCACCGGCCGCACTGCCCCCTGTAGCTCCCGCGATCTCTCAGGCGCCAGAGGGTTCTCGAGGTCGCCCAGATGTCGCGCAGGCTTTTCCGTTTCAGGTTCCCCACGGAGATCCCGATGCGCCGGCAGGGCATCACGGCGCCGTCGCTTGCGATGGTGACGCCGGAGAACCCGGCGCTACAGCCCGAAAGGGTGAGCCCGCAGCCCTCCGGGGGCGCGTCATTCCGGAGCGTACCCGCGAGGGGATCGCCGGAGACGACGGCAAAGTCGGGCCTGTTCAGAGACAGGGCCGTCTCGTAGGCGGCGCGGACCTCGCCGGGGGACAGGACGCTCTCGATCATCGCCCCGCCGCTGCCGCAGGGAACGAGGCGGGAAAACCCGATGGAGCTGAACCCGGCGTCCCGGGCGATCTTCACCGTCTCGTCGATAAAGGGCGCATTGAGCCGCGAGAGGGTGACGTTGGCGCTCACGCGGTTTGCGGCCCTTGCGAGGCGCTCGGTCCCCTTCAGGGCGGCGCGGAAACTCCCCTCGCCCCGGATCGAGTCGTGGAGCGCGGGGGGCCCCTCCAGGCTGACCTGGATGTCGAAGACGCCCAGGTCCCTGAATCGCCCGGCGTCCTCCTCGGTGACGAGGCAGCCATTGGTCATGACGGCCACGCGGCAGCCCGAAAGCCTCGCATGGCGCACGACATCCCAGAAACCCCAGTACAGCAGGGGCTCGCCCCCCGTGAAGTGAATCGACGGGGTGACCCGGACATCCTGCTCCGACTCCCAGGCCTCGAACATCCGGACTGCCCCGTCGATCTCGCTCATCACGTCGTCAGCGGCCATCTCGGGCGGCCTCTTGCGGCCCTGGTAGCAATGAAGGCACCGCAGGTTGCACCGCTCCGTCAGATGCCACTGGATGAAAAAATCAAAGGTCTGAATTGCCGAACCGGCAATTATTGATTCTTTCACTTCTTTCAGCTGAAGCATTGCCTGCCAGATTCCGCGGACCGCATCATGGCCCAGAACTTCGCCTCCCGGCGTTTGGCCGACTCGTTCAGCCTGACCTCCTTCTTGGTCCTCATCTGTTTCACCTCCTTTCGCCTTTGCGTGCCTGGGGAAATATCGGTTGTCCGGAGGGCCTTGCATTCGGAGAGATCACGTGCCGGAATGTCTAAACTATCCGCCTTTTCGCCTGAGTGAGCAAGCCGGGCAATGGAGGATTTCCATGCGCGATAAGGCTGAGAAGGTTTTCATCCATTGGATGAGACGGCAGTTGCCGCTGCGCGGCAGTGACCGGTGGAAGAGACAGAAAGGGACGAGGGACCGGGGGGTAGGGACAAGCTGCTTCACAGCGGTGATAAGCAGCTTCGATGCAGTAATGGGTCGATTCGCTAATTGGTTGATAAGAGGGATAGGGATTGGATATTGGGCCGTTGCAGATCAGGAGATCAGGCCGGGCTGCATGATCTGCTGGAGGCGCATCCGGTGGACCTCGAACGCCTCGTCGCCTTCCCCGGTGGTCAGATCCAGCATCTCGCCGAATCGCAGGTGCACCTTTGCGAAAGGCTTCGGCAGCATGAAGCGGTCCCAGCTTTTGAAATACCAGGCCCGGTCGGACGAGGCATAGATGGGGACGACGACGGCCCCGGCGGCGCGGGCCAGGCTGACGGCCCCCGCCTTGATGATCCCCGCGGGGCCCTTCGGCCCGTCCACGACGTGGGCGGCAAGGCCCGAGTGCCGCAGCTGCCCGACCATCTCTTTCAGGGCCTGTCCCCCGTTTCGGGAGGAGGAACCCCGCACGGCATGCCAGCCCGACTTCCGGGCGATGCCGGCAATGATGTCACCGTCCTTGCTCTGGCTGATCATCAGGGCGGGACGATAGGACTCGTACTTCTTGAAGTGGCCGATGGCGGAAAAGAACTGCTGGTGCCAGCCGCACAGCAGGACCCGGCCGCCTGCCTGCAGGTAGTCGAGCCAGGGCTTCTCGTTCTCGACATGCAGCCGGAAGGTCCAGCTGTAGACCCGGACGAGGCGGTACATGAGGCCCGGGATACGGTTTGTGAGCCAGTATCGATATCGTTTCAGCATGGGGGGAACCCTCCGGGTTGCGCACACAAAAAAGGCCGTCAGAACCCAAAGAGCATGACGGCCGTCCCCTGCGCTTCAAAATGTCTGTGTCAAAGCCGTATGTGCCGCCCGCTCAGGCGGCGTTAATAAGGTAAGGGGGTTGCCGCCGGAAGTCAATATAAAATCGGCGCCGCCCCCCCCATAGGCGCATGTCCTATGGTTCCGTCAGACACCGTCTGCCGTTGCGTGACCGGGCATTCTGACCTCAGATTCAGACGGGCGCCGATTTCTTTTAAACGAATAATATCGATAATAGATTTAACGAAAGGGAGCAAAGACCATGATGAACAGAATCCACACGGCAAATCCGGACAGGGGTTACACCGACTCCCGGATCGGCCTGTACGGAGAAAAAGAGGCGGTGGCCTGGGAAGACCCCCTTCTGAAGCCCCGGAAAGATATTGTCTACCGGTAACCCCGGTGACCCCAATACGCCAAAGGAGACACGACCATGAAAGAGAAAGCCAGGAACGTGAAGACCGACAAGAAGTACTGGACCGACCCGATGA
>DIFQ01000074.1 GCA_002419215.1 Syntrophaceae bacterium UBA5744 | reverse complement strand
GCCGAGGTCGAGCACTCGGGTTCCCGTTTCCAGACGCAGCGCCGCGCCGAGAGTGGCGAGCTTTTCGGGTGTGAACGGGTTATGGATGCGGTGAGCACTTTCGGTGATGTTGAAGATCCGTGGAATATCCAATGCGGAAAATCTCCTTACGGGTGTGAATGGATTCGGTCACGGCCTGACTAATAGGTTAGCTGCACTCGCTTCTAGAACCAGTCGTGCCAAGTTTCATGCGAGTGCCAGCTACACCGCATAGCAGGCACCCTACTCGTAGTTTCATGGACACGCAACAGAAATTACCCTCGTTCCGCAAGTGTCCGCCAGAAGAGCGGGCTCGCCGACGGCCCACGGGAAATGGCCGGATTCACCATGCATCCTATTCTCAGTATCTGGGATGGCTGCCGACTGGGTACGGTAGCCCGTCCTTTTTACAACAAATGAAAAGAGTGACATATAATATAAGAGGAACGGCAGGCTGTAAAAAAAGGCGGTATTGGGGTAGGTTCAAACTGTCCCCCTCTGTATACAGGCAAATAAAGTAAGGAAGAGGGGAGGCTGTTAGAGTTTTAGCTCGACAATTCGGAGGGTTGAGTGGAAGGAGCCTCCCATGCCTCGGCGATAGAATGAAGCAAATTACATGCCGATGGGAGGTCATAGGGACTGGTAAAGAGTATCGCTTTGCAATCCCGATTGACAGGCGATAATGGGTGGCGGAGGATGGTAGCAAAGCGAATAATGGGTGCCGATTCATGTCAGCTATAAGTTGGCAAAAAAGGAAAAGGGGATAGAGACTTAATCTCTAACCCCTCTTGTTTTCCTGGTGGGTCAGGGCGGAGTTGAACCGCCGACACTCGGATTTTCAGTCCGATGCTCTACCGACTGAGCTACCGACCCATGTGTGCTTTGAAGAATGACTTAAGTAAATAAATTGCCTTGATTTGTCAAGGCATTTTTTGGCGGGATCTCGACCTCGACGACCCGGTAGAGGTCGATCACGACGGTGCCGGCGATCTTGTCGTGCCAGGCCTGCTTGCGCCGGTCCACGCCTGCCCACAGGAAGCCCATGCACAGGGGCAAAAAGGAGATCAGGTAGCCCACCCAGCGCAGAAAGGCCGTTCCGAAGGAAATGGCTTCGCCCGTGTCCCGGACGACGCGCAGGCCCATCAGGCGCTTTCCGGGCGTCTGCCCCGTTGTGCCGTTGAACCAGGTGAAGTAGGCCATGTTGAGAAAGAAGCCGAGGGCCTGGTAGATCGCCCAGACCTTCGCGCCGAGTTCCATGAGGGTCTCGGGGTCGGCGGCCATCTCCTCGGGCGAGAAGCCCAGGCCAAAGGCAACGGAGCCCAGGATGAGCATCGTGAACCCGATCGTGCCCAGGATGAAAAGGTCGATTGAAAGCGCGACGAAACGCCGCCAGAACCCGCCGTAATGGCTATCCATCTTGCATGTTCCCCTTCAGGGCGCCGATCAGGCCGCATTCATACTGGAAAATGGCCAGGATGGCAAGGGCCGCCGTTTCCACCCGCAGGACGAGCCGGCCGAGGCTTGCCGTGAGAAAACCGGCCTCGCGGGCCGCCTGCGCCTCCTCGCCCGAGAGCCCTCCCTCGGGCCCCACGACAAGGAAGAACTCCTTTGCCGACCGGGCCTCTTCACTTTTCAAGATCGATCGGACGGAGCGCTCCGTCTCGGATTCCCAAAAGAGGACCTTCACCGACCCCGGCCGGGCCATGCCGAGGGCTTCCGCATAGGAAACGGTTGCGGCGATCTCGGGGACGTCGCCCCGCCCGCACTGCTCGGCCGCCTCGGCGGCGATCCTGCGCCAGCGCTCGAGCCTCTTTGCGGCCCTCTCCTCGGTCCGCCTTGGGATGGTCCGCGAGGAGCGGAAGGGAATCACCCGGGCCGCCCCCAGCTCCGTGGCCTTCTGGACGATGAATTCCATCTTGTCGCCCTTGGGAAGGGCCTGGGCCAGCGTGATGCGCACGGGGATCTCGAGGGGGACCCTCTGCCTGGCGACGATCCGTGCGGCGCCCTTGCGGCTCTCGATCCGCTCGATCACGGCCCGGTACTCCCACCCCGTCCCGTCGAAGAAGAGAACTTCGTCGCCGGGCCCCAGCCTCAGCACGCTCTTCAGGTAACGGACCGTGTCATCGGCCAGTTCGATGGCGCTGTTTTCATCGGGGATGGGGGGACAGTAGATCCGGGGAATCATCCCTCAGGCCTTTGCCGGCTTCTTGTAGACGTAGCAGGCCCACTCCTTGTCGGCGATGACCCTGTAGCTGATCAGGTCGTCGCGGGTGAAGGCCTTTTCCACGTCCTGCCGGTTCTTCTCGATGATCCCGGAGATGACGAGGTAGCCGCCCTTCTCCATCATCTTGACGAGGTGCGACTTGATCTTGATGAGCGTCTCCGCCGTGAGGTTGGCCACGATCAGCTCGAAGGTTCCCTTGATTTTGATGACCTCGCTGTTGACGATGACGACGCGGTCGCCCACGTGGTTGACGGCCACGTTCTTGTGGGCGATCTCGACGGCCTGGTCGTCGATGTCGACGCACAGTACGCTCACGGCTCCGAGCTTGGCTGCCGAGATGCCCAGGATTCCCGTGCCGGTGCCCACGTCAAGGACCCGCCACTTCTGGAAGCTCCGGTCCTTGAGCAGGATCTCCTCCATGGCCTCGAGGCACATGCTTGTCGAGGGGTGCTGCCCCGTGCCGAAGGCCATGCCGGGGTCGATCTCGATGACCGTCTCGCGGCCCGAGGCCGAGTAGCGCTCCCAAGAGGGCTTCACGATGATGTTCTTGCTGATCCGCAGGGGCTTGAAGAAGCGTTTCCACACCTCGCTCCACTGCGGGTCGATGATGATCTCCGTATCGAAGGCCGGCTTTGTCAGGTCGGGGAAGAGATCGGCCAGGTTGCCGATGTAGGTCTGCAGATGGGCGGCGCGCGCATCGTCCCCCGTGTCGGAAGGGAAGTAGGCGTTCAGGACCCTCACGTCCTGGGGTTCCGGCTCCGGCACGTCGGAGTGCCCGGGCTGAAGGAACTCCTCGAAGACCCCCTGGGCCCCCATTTCCGTGAGATAGTTCGACAGGGCCTCGGCCAGCTCGGGCGGCGTGCTGAGCTTGAAACGGACCCATTTCTCTTTTCCTGCCGAGGATTTGTCCATGCTGCCGGGCATGATGCCTCCTTCCGGTGCTTTCCTGCGTGGATCGGGGACTCAAGCCCCTCGCCCCGGGGCGCCGGTTCGGGACTGCCGGGCGGGAGGGGGGATCGGTAAGGCCCCGAGGTTGCTGTATAGCCTTTTTTTCGAGAGATTTCAAGTAACTTGAATTTTAAAACCCATCGTGATAGCCTTATCAGTCTATCAAATCTCCCGGGGAAAGCAGCGGATTTCATGAGATATTACCCGATCGGCCTCGACATCTCCGGCAGGCGGTGCCTCGTCATCGGCGCAGGCGAAGTCGGGGAGAGAAAGGCGCAGAGGCTCCTCGAGTGCGGGGCCCGCGTGAGCGTCGTGGGAAGGGAGCTGACACCGGCCCTCGCCAGGCTTGCGCAGGCGGGCCGGATCGCGCACATCCCGGGCGATTACGACGAGGGGCATCTTGAGGGCGTTTTCCTCGTGATCGGGGCAACCGATGACCGCGACGTCAACGAGCGCATCTACCGCGATGCCCGCAGGCGGGGGGTGCTCGCCAACATCGTCGACGACCCGGATCGCTGCGATTTCATCCTCCCGGCCCTGTGCCGGCAGGGGGACCTGGTCATCACCGTTGCCACGGGGGGCAAGAGCCCGGCCCTGGCGAAGAAGCTCCGGCAGGAGCTCGAGGAGCGCTACGGGCCCGAGTACGAGGTGCTGCTGAAGATCATGGGCGAGCTGCGCGCAAAGATCATCGACCGGGGGCAGGGCCCCGACGAGAACCGGAAGATTTTCGAGACCCTCGTCGGTTCCGACATCCTGGAGCATATCCGCAAGGGGCAGTGGAAGAAGGCCGAGGCGGTCGTGAAGGACATCACGGGCGTCGCAATCGACCTTCGGTCGATTGGGGATTCGGGCTTCGGGATTCAGGCTTCAGGGGAAAAAGGAAATAACGTGGTCCGGAAGCGTCCCGCAGGGAAAAAACAGGCCACGAGCAAAGACACAAAGAGTACGAAAAAAGTCAGACCGGCAAGACCATAACCCGTTGGTCATCCCCGCGCATGCGGGGATCCACACTCCAAATGGATTCCCGGTCAAGCCGGGAGTGACATGATTGTCCTGCCGGTGATAAAGGGTCCGAGGTCAAGGGGCGGATGATGGATTGGAGCAACATGGATATCCTGTTCTTCAAGGCGGCGCTGGCGGCGTACCTGGCGGCCACCGTCGGCTACCTCGTGTCGCTCGTGGCCAAGCGCGTCGTCCTTGCCAAGGCCTCCACGTGGATCCTCGGCCTGGCCGTGGCGCTCCACACGGTCCATTTTCTCTTTGTCTTCAGCGAAAGAGGCGTCAACATCGCCGTGAACCTCTTCGAGGCCATGTCCTTTTTTGCCTGGATCGTCGAAGGCGCCTATCTCGCCCTCCAGATCCGGACCAAGACGAGGGTCCTGGGGGCCATCGTGGCGCCATTCGCCGTGCTGCTCATGATGCTCGCGTCGCTGAGCCTCGAAGGGACCCTGGCCATCCCCGATGCGCTGCAGGGCAGGCTCGTGCCCATCCACGTGACGCTCTCCATCATCGGCGAGGGGCTTTTTGCCCTGGCCTCGCTGGCAGGCGTCATGTACTGCATCCAGGACCGCCAGATCCGGCGGCGCAGGATGGGGGCCCTGGCCCGTTATCTGCCGTCATTGGGGGATCTCGACAACATCAACCACGCGGGCCTTCTGTGGGGGTTCCCGCTTCTCACCCTGGGGCTCATCGTGGGGTCTCTCTGGGCCAGGACGGCCTGGGACGGGAGCAACTGGGCGACGGACCCGAAGACGATCTGGTCCTTTGCCGTGTGGTGTTTCTACGCCTTTTTGCTGCATCAGCGGCTTGCCATCGGCTGGAAAGGGAAGAAGATCGCCGTGCTGTCCATCGCGGCCCTCGTGGTGCTGATTTCGGCGTTTATCGGGGTGAACTTCGTGAGCTCCGTGCACCGGTTTACCTAGCGGATATCGAACCGCTTTCGCTCGTCACTGCCCGCCCTCGTCCTCCGGAACTGGGCGCGTGAAGATCGGAAGAGCGGAAGATCAGAAGCTCGGAAGGATTTGAAGAAGGCTTTTTATCAGGAAGGAAAGGGATCATTCACCCTCACCCTGACCCTCTCCCCTCAAGGGAGAGGGAACCTACAAGGAAAAACTCTTCATAGGGAGAGGGAGCCTGCAAGGAAATGGGCCTGGCAGGGAGAGGGAGCCTGTGAGGAAAAGGGCTTTGCCGGGATTGGGAGCCTGAGGGGAATTGATTTTTTATATGAACGTCATCCTTGTCGGCATGAACCATAAGACGGCGCCACTGGAGATCCGGGAAAAGCTCTCGTTTTCCTGCGGCGACGGGGTGCGCCCCCTCGAGGAGATCCTGAGCGCGCCGGCCGTCAAGGAGGCCCTCTACCTGTCGACGTGCAACCGGGTGGAGGTCCTGGCCCGGGCCGATGACATGGAGGAGGCCATCGCCCGCGTGAAGGCCTTCATCCTGCGCCACGGAAACCTCGATGCCTCCGAGCTGGAGAAGTGCCTTTACGTCTATTGCGGCAGCGAAGCCGTGCGCCACCTCTTCCGGGTGACCTCGAGCCTCGATTCCATGGTCATGGGCGAACCCCAGATCCTCGGGCAGATGAAGGAGGCCTACCGCGACTGCGTGGAGCAAAAGGCCTCGGGGATCATCCTCAACAAGCTGCTGCATCACGCCTTCCGCACGGCCAAGCGGGTGCGCACCGAGACGGCCATCGCCAACAACGCCGTGTCGGTGAGCTTCGCCGCCGTGGAGATGGCCAAGAAGGTCCTGGGGAGCCTCGACGGCCGGACCGTCCTCCTGGTGGGCGCCGGGGAGATGTCGGAGCTGGCTGCCCGCCACCTGATGGCAAACGGTGCGGGGAGGATCATCGTGGCCAACCGGACCCACGCCAGGGCCGTGCAGGTCGCCGAGGAGTTCCAGGGAATCCCCGTGGGCCTCGATCTCCTGGAGGAGAAGCTCCAGGAGGCCGACATCGTCATCAGCTCCACGGGCGCCGCGGGCTACATGATCACACCGGCCATGATCCGGGCGGCCCTCAGGCGGCGGAAGAACCGCCTTCTCTTTCTCATCGACATCGCCGTGCCGCGCGACGTGGACCCCGAGGTGGGCCGGATCGACAACGTCTACCTCTTCAACATCGACGATCTCCAGGGCGTCGTCGACGAGAACCTGCGCAATCGACTCCGGGAGGCCCAGAAGGCCGAAGGCATCATCGGCGACGAGGTCCTGAAATTCGCCGAGTGGTACAACACCCTCGAGGTGGTCCCCACCATCGTGTCGCTGAGGGAAAAGGTGGAGTCCATCATGCACTCCGAGATGGAGAAATCGGGCTCGTGGCTGAAGAGCCTCGGCGAGGAGGACCGGAAGAACATCGAGATTCTCACGACGCAGATCATCAACAAGATTCTCCACGACCCCGTCACGGGGCTCAAGGAGGAGAGCCAGTCGAACGGGGCCATGCCCTACGTGGCGGCCATCCGGAAGCTCTTTCGGCTCGGTTCGGAGGATGTTTCGGAACCGGAGGATGGTCCGGATCGTTCTGCGGACGGGGACGGCGAGAAGGTGAGAAGGTAAGAGGGTAAGAAGGTTGGATATGGCGGGAGTCATCGCATGATGGATGCTTCTCCAACCTTCTCAACCTCAAACCCTCTTACCCTCTGCGTGCTGGTGGGCTTGAGACGGTGAACCCATGATCGGTGTTGATGAATGCTCAAGTAAAGGAGAATGGCCATAGGACGGGTACTGAAAGTCGGGACGCGGGGAAGCCAGCTTGCGCTCAAGCAGACGGGGATCGTCATGGAGGCGCTCCGCAGGCGCGCAAGCGGTCTTACCCTGGATGTCCACGTCATCAAAACGATGGGCGACAGGATGCAGGATGTCTCTCTTGCCCAGATCGGCGGCAAGGGCGCCTTCGTGAAGGAACTCGAGGAGGCGCTCCTGGAGCGCCGGATCGACATGGCCATCCACAGCATGAAGGACGTGCCGGCCCTGCTCCCGGAGGGCCTCGTGATCGCCGCCATGCTCGAGCGGGAAGACCCCCGGGATGTCCTCATCTCGAAGGGCAACTTCAAACTCGAGCGGATCCCCGAGAGGGCCCGGATCGGCACGGGGTCGCTGCGGCGCGGCTCGCAGCTGAAGAACATCTACCTGGACGTGGAGATCGTTCCCATCCGGGGGAACCTGGACACGAGGATCAGGAAGATCGAGCGGGAAAACCTCGACGGGATCATCGTGGCCGCGGCGGGCCTCAAGCGCATGGGATGGCAGGACCGGGTCTCCCAGTACATTCCCGTGGAGATCATGACGCCGGCCGTCGGGCAGGGCGCCCTCGGGGTCGAGGTGCGCAAAGACGATGATGTGCGGGAAATCGTCTCCGTTCTCAACCACGAGACGACCTCCATCGAGGTGAGCGCCGAGCGGGCCTTCCTGGGCGTCTTCGGCGCCGGCTGCCAGGTTCCCGTGGCGGCCCACGGAAAGATCGACAGGGACTCGATCACCGTGACGGGCCTCGTGGCGAGCCTGGACGGCCGGATGCTCGTCAAGGACCGCGTGAGGGGGCCCGTCGCCGAGGCCGAGAAGATGGGCCGCATCCTGGCCGAGCGGATCCTGGCCGCCGGCGGCAGGCAGATTATCGACGAAGTCTACAGGCGGCTTTCGCACTAGGATCGAGGACCGAGGAACGAGGTCCGAGGACAAAAAAGAAACCTCGATCCTCGCGCCTCGAACCTCGTACCTGCAGCAAACACGAAGCGATGGCAATGCAAACGGGAGTGATTGGGTGAGCAAAAAGGGTAAGGTATACATCATCGGTGCGGGCCCCGGGGACCCGGGACTCATCACGCTGCGCGGCATCCAGTGCATCGCCGAGGCCGATGTCGTCGTCTACGACTACCTGGCAAACGAGGAATTCCTCGGCCGGGCCGGGAAGGACGTCCGCCTCATCTACGTGGGCAAAAAGGGCGGCGACCACACGCTCCCCCAGGGCGAGATCAACCAGGTCCTCGTCGACGAGGCCCGCAAGGGAAACGTCGTGGCCCGCCTCAAGGGCGGCGACCCCTTCATCTTCGGGCGCGGAGGCGAGGAGGCCGAGGTGCTCCGGGAGGCCGGGATTGCCTTCGAAGTCATCCCGGGGGTCACGTCGGCCATCGCGGTGCCCGCATTTGCGGGGATTCCGCTGACCCACCGCGGCTACACCTCGACGGTGGCCTTTGTCACGGGGCACGAGGACCCCACGAAGGAAAAGAGCGACATCGACTGGGCCAAACTCTCGGGGATCGGCACGCTCGTCTTTCTCATGGGGGTGAAGAACCTCGCCGGCATTGCCCGGAATCTCGTCGCTGGAGGGAAAAGCCCCGAAACCCCTGCGGCGCTCATCCGCTGGGGGACGACTCCCGATCAGGAGACTCTCACGGGAACGCTGGCCGACATCGCGGAGAGAGCCAGGGAACAGGGATTTTCCCCGCCCTCCATCCTCGTCGTCGGGGAGGTCGTGTCGCTGCGGCCGAGGCTCGGCTGGTTCGAATCGAAGCCCCTCTTCGGAAGGGGCATTGTCGTCACGAGGCCCGAGGAACAGGCGGGCGAGTTTGCCCGGCTGCTTTCCGCCGAGGGCGCCCGGGTGATCCTCTTCCCCACGATCCGCATTGTGCCTCCCGCAAGCTGGGAGGATCTGGACAGGGCCCTCGGAAACCTGGAAACCTATGACTGGATCATCTTCACGAGCGCCAACGGCGTGAAGCATTTCTTCCGGCGGCTTCGCGAGACGGGAAGGGATGTCCGCGATCTCAAGGGGATCCGGGTCTGTACCATCGGACCGGCCACGGCGGCGGCCGTCGAGGGAATGGGGATCCGGGTGGATATCGTCCCCGGCGAGTACATCTCGGAGGGTGTCGTCAGGGCCTTCCGGGACGTCGACCTCAGGGGGAAGCGGGTCCTTCTGCCCCGCGCGCAGGAGGCAAGGGATGTGATCCCCGAGGGGCTCTCGAAGCTGGGCGCCTCCGTCGACGTGGTCACCGTGTACGCGACGGTGCGTTCGGAGAACCGGAAAGAGGAACTGCAGTCCCTTCTCGATGCCGGGAAGGTCGACGTCGTCACCTTTACAAGCCCCTCGACCGTGAATAACTTTAGAGAGATCATGGGCGGCGCGGCCCTGCGCGAAGCGGTGCGCATCGCCTGCATCGGCCCCGTCACCGCCGCCGCGGCGAAAAAACAGGGCTTCACCGTACACATTTACCAGGAAGAGTTCACGATTCCGGGGATGGTGGAGGCCCTGGTCACCTACTTTGCGGATAAAAAGCAGTAGCTGTTGACCGGGGGGCGTGTTCATCCGACAGAGAAGGTAAGAAGGTGAGTGAGCACTCTGCATCCGGGCATTTTTGAACGGCCTTTAGAAAATATTTTCGGAGTGAACGGAACAGAATGATCGGGATTTCAAAACTATACTGCGGTGCCGTGGAGACTGCCGACGTTTTGCGCTACGGGCGCCACTCGGCGAAGCTTCCCTCGCACCTGCTGCAATTCTCGAAGGACAAGCGCCCCGTCGTCGTCTGGAACGTCACGCGCCGCTGCAACCTCAAGTGCATCCACTGCTATTCGAGCTCCCAGAATGTCCTGTACAGCGACGAGCTCACGACGCAGGAAGGCAAGCGGCTCATCGACGACCTGGCCGCCTTCGGCTCGCCCGTGCTGCTGCTGTCGGGCGGCGAGCCCCTCATGCGGCCGGACCTGCCGGAGCTTGCTCAGCATGCCGTCGACAAGGGGATGCGCGTCGTCATCTCGACGAACGGGACCCTCATCACGAAGAAACTGGCCAAGGTCTTCAGCGACATCGGTCTCTCCTACATCGGGGTGAGCCTCGACGGAATGCGGGAGGTTCACGATCATTTCCGGGGCGTGAAGGGGGCCTTCGACAGGACGCTGCGGGGCATCCGCAACGCCCGCGACGCCGGGATCAAGGTGGGCATCCGCTTCACCGTGAGCCGCAGGAACTGGCGCGAGATCCCCGGCATCTTCGACTTCATCGAGAAGGAAAACATCCCCCGGGTGTGCTTCTATCACCTGGTCTACTCGGGACGCGGCTCGGCCCTCGTCGAGGAGGACCTCACCCACGAGGAGACCAGGCAGCTCGTCGATCTCATCATGGACCGCACAAGGGATCTCTTCGACCGCGGGATCGAAAAAGAGGTTCTCACCGTGGACAACCATGCCGACGGGCCCTACGTCTATCTTCGCCTCCTGCGGGAAGACCCCGAGCGCGCCGCGGAGGTCCTCGAGCTTCTCCGGATGAACGAGGGCAACAGCTCGGGCCACGGGATCGGCTGCGTGAGCTGGGACGGCGCGGTCCACGCCGACCAGTTCTGGCGCATTCATAGCTTCGGGAACGTGAAGGATAGGCCCTTCAGCGAGATCTGGCTCGACCCGTCCCATGAACTCCTCGCGAAGATGAAAGACAAGAAGCCTCACGTGAAGGGGCGCTGCGCCGCGTGCCGCTGGCTCGAGGTCTGCGGAGGGAACTTCCGTGCCCGCGCCGAGGCCGTCACGGGCGATGTATGGGCCGCCGACCCGGCGTGCTACCTGACGGAGGAAGAGATAAAGAAAGTGCCATGAGTGAGAAGAAGTGTCTCAGTGTCTGAGTGAAGAGTTAAAATAAAAGTGTCATTGCGAGCCGAGCCTCGCGAGGCGTGGCAATCGACGTTTGAGATGCATTTATGAGATTGCTTCGTCTCTTCGTTCCTCGCAATGACTTCTTGGGCGGAATAGACTGAACAGACTGAATAGACGGGACAGACCGAATAGACCAGATTGGAGGGGAAACCATGTTTTTTCCGGCATACAGACCCAGGCGGTTGAGGAAAAATGAAAATCTGCGAAGGCTCATCCGGGAGACGAAGCTCTCCGTCGATGATCTCGTCTACCCCCTGTTCGCCGTCGAGGGCAAGGGCGTGAAAAAGCCGATCACCTCCATGCCCGGCAATTTCCAGATGTCGGTCGATCATCTTCTCAAGGAGGTGAAGGCCGCAAAGGATCTGGGCATCCCGGCTGTCCTGCTTTTCGGCATCCCCGACGAAAAGGATGAAAACGCCACGGGCGCCTTCAGGAAGGACGGGATCATTCAGCGGGCCACCAGGGAGATCAAGGACAAGGTTCCCGACATCCTCGTCATCGCCGACCTGTGCTTCTGCGAATACACGAGCCACGGCCACTGCGGGTGCCTCAAGGATGGCGACGTGGACAACGATGCCACCCTGGAGATGCTGGCGGAGACGGCCGTTTCTCAGGCAAAGGCCGGCGCCGACATCGTGGCCCCCTCGGCCATGATGGACGGCCAGATCGAGGCCATCCGCGATGGCCTCGACGAGGCGGGCCTCGAAAACACCCCCATCATGGCCTACTCGGCCAAGTACGCCTCCTGCTTCTACGGGCCGTTCCGCGAGGCCGCCGAGAGCGCCCCGCAGTTCGGGGACCGCAAGGGCTACCAGATGGACCCGGCCAACAGCGACGAGGCCATGCGAGAGATCGGCCTCGACATCGAGGAGGGAGCCGACATCATCATGGTCAAGCCGGCGCTTCCCTATCTGGACATCATCCGCCGGGCCCGGGAAGAATTCGATCACCCCATCGCGGCCTACAACGTGAGCGGCGAGTTCGCCATGATCAAGGCCGCGGCCCAGATGGGCTGGCTTGATGGCGAGCGCGCCATGCTGGAGTCGCTCACGGCCATCAAGCGAGCCGGTGCGGACATCATCCTCACCTACTTTGCGCCGGAGGCGGCGAAGCTGCTGCAGAAGTAATGAGAACGGAATGATGGAGTAATGGAAAAATGGAATATTGGGTATTAAGACTAATTTCCGTGCCCATCATTCCAACATTACAGTATTCCAATATTCCCGACGCCAAATAGCATGAAGCTGGAAGAAAAACAAAAATACGGGCATCCCGGCTTGGGTGGCCCCCAAGGTGATCGCATGATCCTGCCCGGCACGCTGCGCATGGTGGCCTGGGAGGTGACGCGAAGCTGCAACCTCGCCTGTGTGCATTGCCGCGCCTCCTCCGCTTGCGGCCCCTACGAGGGGGAGCTGGACACGGGACGCTGCCTGCGGCTCCTCGACGAGATTGCCGCTTTCAGCCAGCCGGTCATCATCCTCACGGGGGGCGAGCCGCTGCTGCGCCCGGACATCTTCGAAATCGCCGCCTACGGCGACGCGAAGGGCCTCCGGATGGTCATGGCCACCAACGGGACGCTCGTCGATGATGCGACGGCGGGTAAAATCCGCGATGCCGGCATCCGGCGCGTAAGCATCAGCCTCGACGGGATCGACGCCGCGCGGCACGACGCGTTTCGCCAGGTTCCCGGCGCCTTCGAGGGGGCTCTTTCCGGCATCGAGGCCCTGAAGCGCGCCGGCGTCGAGTTCCAGGTGAACACGACGATCACCCGGCTGAATCTCGGCCAGATCGAGGGTCTGCAGGACCTGGCGCAGAAGCTCGGGGCCGCGGCCCACCACATCTTCCTCCTCGTCCCGACGGGCCGGGGGAAGGAAATGGCCCACCAGGCCATCTCGCCGGATGATTACGAAAAGACCCTGGAGTGGTTCTACGAGGCGGGTCTGACCTGCCCCATGCAGCTCAAGGCCACCTGTGCACCGCACTTCTACCGCATCTATCACCAGCGCAAAAAGGAGAGGGCGCAAAAGGCCCTTCCCGAAAACCCCCTTCACGCCATGACACGGGGCTGTCTCGGCGGGAGCTCCTTTGTCTTCATTTCGCACCGGGGCCAGGTGCAGCCTTGCGGGTACCTCGAACTCGACTGCGGGCAGCTCGAGGAGAAGCCCTTCGAGGAGATCTGGAAACACTCGGAGATTTTCCGCGACCTGCGGGACCTGCGGAAATACGGCGGCAAGTGCGGCCGGTGCGAGTTTGTCACCGTCTGCGGCGGCTGCCGGGCCCGGGCCTACGAGAAGACGGGAGACTACCTGGCCGAAGAGCCGCTGTGTGTTTACGAACCCCGGAAGAAGTGACCGGGAAAAACAGGGAATCGGGTATCGGGGCTCGGGTATCGGGAAGGAAACAGATTTTGTTTCATAAAAATTTCTCGAGTACCTTCGGACCCTATACCCTATACCCAAGACCCTAGACCCTTTTTTATGGACGCAGTCGATAAAAAAATTCTGAACATTCTCCAGGCCCGCTTTCCCGTCGTGCCGGAGCCCTTCGACGCCGTGGGTGCGGAGCTGGGGATTTCCGGTGACGAAGTCCTCGAGCGCGTGAAACGCCTCAAGGACAGCGGTGTCATCCGCCGGATCGGGGCTGTCTTCGACTCGCGCAAGCTTGGCTACGCGAGCACCCTCTGTGCAGCCCGGGTGCCGGAGAATCAGGTACGGTCCTTCGTGGAAGTCGTGAACGGCTACCCCGGCGTGACCCACAACTACCGGAGGAGCCACGAGTACAACATCTGGTTCACCTTTATCGCCCCGAACCCCGATGTGCTCGAGAAGGCCCTCGCCGAGATCCGGCAGAGGACGGGCATCACCGACGTGATCAGCATGCCCGCCGAGAGGACGTTCAAGATCAACGCCACCTTTGAACTGTGAAAAATGAGCCGACAGCCGACAGCCAACAGCCAGCAGATCTTTACTGTCGGCTGTAGACTGATGGCTGCGGGCTCTTTGATGCCCCTCAGTCCACGCCGACTGGATGGAATCTCCGATGACCGAAAAGAAGAAGCCGACCATTTATTTCATCGACGGCAGCAACTACGTATACAGGGCGTTCTTCGCCATCCAGGGGCTCGCCAACTCGCGGGGGGTCCCGACAAACGCCGTATTCGGCTTCAACAACATGCTCGCCAAGCTCCTGCGCGACCGCAAGCCCGAGCACATCGCCGTCGTCTTCGACGCCAGGGGACCCACGTTCCGCAACGAGGCCTACGGGGAGTACAAGGCCCACCGCAAGCCCATGCCCGACGAGCTGAAGCCCCAGATCGGCGTGATCAAGAACCTCGTCCGGGCCTACCGCATCCCGCTGCTCGAGATCGGGGGCATCGAGGCCGACGATGTGATCGGCACCCTGGCCCATAAATTCGCGGCGGAAGGGGCGCAGGTCGTCATCGTCTCCGGCGACAAGGACCTCATGCAGCTCGTCTCCGGCGACGTGGTCATGATCGACACGATGAAGGACAAGACTTATGATCGGGCAGGCGTCGAGGAGCGTTTCGGCGTCGGCCCCGACCGGGTGGCCGAAGTCCTGGGCCTCATGGGCGACACGTCGGACAATATCCCCGGGGTCCCCGGCGTGGGCCCCAAGACGGCCCTGCAACTGATCAAGGAATACGGCTCCGTCGAAGGGGTTCTGCGGAACGTCGGAAAAATCCGGAACGAACGGGTCCGGAAGGCCCTCATTGAGAATGCCGACCAGGCCCGTCTGTCCCGCGAGCTTGCCGTCGTGAAGACCGACGCCGATGTCGATCTCGCCCTGGAGAGTGCCCGCTACGAGGGCCCCGATCGGGAGGCCCTGAAGGCCATCTTCAAGGAGATGGAGTTCTCGTCGCTCGTCCAGGACCTGGAGGTCCGCGACCGGGCCTCGAGCGGTCGAAACGAGCTCGTCACGACCGCGGAGGCCCTGCATGGTCTGATCCGGCGCATCGAGAAGGCGGGCCAGTGCGCCCTGCACCTGGAGCTCACCTCGGAGTATCCCATGTACGCCGAGCTGGCGGGGATCGCCCTGTCGCTCGAGGCCGGCGAGGCCTTTTACATCCCCCTCCAGGCCGGGAAAGGCCCCGATGGCGGGGCCCCCTGGCGAGACCACGCCCTCAAGGAGCTTTCCGCGGTTCTCTGCAACGAGAAGATCCTCAAGCACGGTCACGACCTGAAGAACACGCTCATCGTCTTCGCCCGCCTGGGCATACCCCTTCGGGGGATGGGCAGCGACGCCATGATAGGCTCCTACCTTCTCAACCCCTCGAAGAAGAGCCATGATCTCGTCGAGGCGGCCAGGGAATTCCTGGACCGCGAGCTGATCCCCGCAAAGGAGATCCTGGGCAGCGGCGCCAGGGCCCTGTCGCCGGCGGATGTGGATCCCGAGCGCATGAAGGAATACGCGGGCCAGCGCGCCGAGGCGGTGTTGAGGCTCTGCCCCGCCGTCGCCACAAAGGTCCGGGACCTGGGGCTGGCCGATCTTTTCGAGCAGGTGGAGATGCCGCTCGTGGAGGTGCTCTCCGACATGGAGCAGAGAGGGGTCCTCGTGGACCTTCATCTCCTGCGGGACATGTCGAAGCTGTTCGAGACCCTGACGGCACAGTCGGAGGACCGGATCTACAAACTCGCCGGCGAGCGCTTCAACATCAACTCGCCCAAGCAGCTCCAGGTCGTCCTTTTCGACAAGCTGAAGCTCGCGAAGGGCCGCAAGACCAAGGAGGGGTACTCCACGGACGTGGACGTCCTCACGGCGCTCGCCCAGACGCACGAACTGCCCGCGGAGATCCTGGCCTACCGGAGCATCTCGAAGCTCAAATCGACCTACGTCGATGCCCTCCCGGCCATGGTGCACCCGCAGACGGGACGGATCCACACCTCCTACAACCAGACCGTGACGGCCACGGGGCGACTCTCGAGCAGCAACCCCAACCTCCAGAACATCCCCATCCGCACCCCCGAGGGCCGGCGCATCCGCCAGGCCTTCATCGCGCCTCCGGGCTCCGTGCTGGTCTCGGCCGACTACTCCCAGATCGAGCTGCACGTGCTTGCGCACCTCTCGGGCGACGAAGCCCTGATCGAGGTCTTCGACGCGGGGGAGGACATCCACACCCGCACCGCATCGGCCCTCTTCGGCGTCTTTCCCGAGATGGTCAGCCCGGACATGCGCAGGCGGGCCAAGGTCATCAACTTCGGCGTCATCTACGGGATGAGCCCCTTCGGGCTCTCGAAGGAGCTCGGGATCGGCCAGGCCGAGGCCAAGGAATACATCGACAATTACTTCGACCGCTACAGGGGGGTCCGGAGATTCCTCGACGAGATCCTCGAGAATGCCCGGCGGGACAAGTACGTCTGCACGCTGCTGAACCGCCGGCGCTATATCCCCGAGATCGCCAGTTCCAATGCGGCCATTCGCCAGTTCGCCGAGCGCACCGCCATCAACGCGCCCATCCAGGGAACGGCGGCCGATCTCATCAAGGTCGCCATGATCAACCTGCACAACCTCCTGAAGAAGCGCCACCGGAAGGCAAGCATGATCATGCAGGTCCACGACGAACTCGTCATCGAGGCTCCCGAGGCCGAAAAGGACGACATCATGGCCCTCGTGAAGCGCGAGATGGAAGGGGTCGTGAAACTGCGCGTGCCCCTCAAGGTCGAGATTGCGGCAGGGAAGAACTGGGACGAGGCGCATTGAAAGCTGCATGGCAGCTTTCAATGCGCGGGCTTCGGGCATCGGGAACAAGGCTCCAGGATTTTAGAAGGGAAGACCAAAGGCCTGTGGCAGGCACCCTGCATCTCCGAACTTCTTCGTGACCGGCAACGGCTGGAAGAGAAAGGGGGAGCGCCAGATTTTGGCAGGATATTTTCGTGATTCTTCAGGCTGTCAACCATGACCCGGGTATTTGGCTCTATCCTCTAATCCTGTCCCTGATATCAGAATCATCTTTTTCGACCGACCCTTTCATCGTTCCCCCGATCGTCAAAAAAGCCGGGTAGCTGTATTCTCCTTAACGGCGGTTTGCACCCATGATCCATGACAACGTTGTCAGCCCGTGCATATCGGTTCAACCTTCAACAGGCCGGGTGCAGTCAAGGCAATCTTGCCAATCGTTGCCGTCGTGTAAACAGGTCAGCCGGTTATCAGTTAGAACCCCAATTTTTTATTCCCCTTTGAAAAGGAGTCGCCATGGGCCTATTTGACAAGATTCTCGAGAAGCTCGGCATCAACCGTCCCGCAAAGACAGAACCGGCCCCGCAGGTCCCGCCTGCGCCGCAAGCTGCGCCGGTTGCGCCTCCTGCTCCGGCACCGATTGCCGTTGTCGATGTCGTGGCGCAGCTGGAGAAACTCGCGGCCGCAAACGCCCAAAAGCTCAATTGGCGGGTCTCGATCGTGGATCTGCTGAAGCTGCTGGGTCTCGAGAGCAGCTTTGCCGCGCGGAAGGAACTTGCGGCCGAACTCGATTGCCCGCCCGAGAAGATGGGCGATTCGGCACAGATGAACATGTGGTTGCACAAGACTGTGCTGCAGAAGCTCGCCGACAACGGCGGCAACATTCCGAAGGAACTGCTCGATTGACGGACTCTGACGTCCCGGGAACGGCACCGGCCCCTGTCATGGGTCAGTTGCCTCTCGAGGCGAGGGGCTTTCGGCCGCCTCCCAAGCGCGCCGGACAACACACCGCTGTGCAGGAATATTGAACTCTCCTGAATCGCTCTCAAATGATGATCCCTGCTGAACTCTTCGCGTGATGGATTCTGGCAGTTGCTGACCGGTGCAGTCGGAAATCGGGATCCGAATTGTTGTGAGGAATCTTGCCAACCATCAATACGGAAGAAGGGAGACAAAAGAACCGGAGAATCGATCTTCGGGTAACGAGCAAGTAAGGCTGGTCGTTTCATGGACGATGGCCAGGTTCGCGTTGCCTGTACCGAAGTCAGGGGTCTGCCGGACGCCGACAGCCCGTGCGGCAGACTGTCCCCAATGACGGAAAACCCGATGGCCATCAACATCGATTCGTGCGTCCTGTGATCAAAGAAGACCGGAACGTTCACGGCACGGGCTGGACCGACAGCCCTGATACTTGTCTTTCACAAATCCGAGAAAGGAAATGCAGAAAATGGCCACACAAGCCGCATTTACAGCAGAGGAATGGACTCTTCTCAGGATCGTACCTTCGCTCGTCGTCGGTGGCGTCTCCGCCGCCGATCCGAGTGGCATCTTCGGGGCCGTCAAGGAAGCCTCGGCCGGAATGACGGAAATGGTCGAGTCACTCCAGAAAGGCTCAAAGCTGGAGCTCCTGGGCGCGATGCTGGCGGACAAGAGCATTCCCGGGATGCCTGACCCGAAGACACTGGTCGGTGAGGGCAATCGTGAACAGCAGATGGCAAATCTCAAGTCCGCCGTGCTCGGTCGAATTCGGGAGGCGGCGAGCCTGGTAAGCCGGAAGGGCACACCCGACGAGGCAAACGCCTACAAGCAGATGATCTTGAACGTGGCAGAGAGGGCTGCGAATGCGTCCAAGGAAGGCGGGTTTCTCGGCTTCGGCGGCGTTCGGGTGAGCAGTGCCGAAGAGTCTTTCCTGCATGAGGTGAAGGCTGTACTGCAGCTCACCTGAACTTCGAGGCGCAGGTCACTCGCGCGGCTCGACCGGAACGCTGCCCTCGTTCCATCCGTAATCCTCAGGTCTGACAGTCGTCCACTCCTTTGCAGGTGCAGGTGATAGCGATGTGCAGATGTCATCCAGGATCCATTTAGGTGATTCCTGATGAGCCACCCCTCCGGGTAATAACTGCGGGTGCCGGGTACCGGGTGTAAAAAGAGGATCGGGCAGATGTTTGCCCGGTCCTTTTTCGTTTCTGTCCTTGCGGTTCTGTCTGTACCCGATACCCTGTCCCCTGCTGATCCGAACTTCTTCACTTCATCGCTTCTTGCCTTCTATCTTTTCAAGGGCATTGCACCCGGACACGGACGTTGATCGAACGTTTCGGGTTGATTCCTTGTGAAATCCCTGAAATCGTCTGTTCTCGGGCTGATCCTTTTCCTTGATCAGATCCAAGTGTTTGGCGTATAGATGAACCGACAGAATCGTATTCGTTGTCAAGTCGCTGGTGAAGAGGGCTCGACATCGCTTTCCTTGTGACCCTGGGAGCGAACAACACCCGGGAAACCGGTCAGGCCTCAACGGATGGCCGGGTGATTTCAGGGAGGAGGAACCGATGCTGACCGGACCTCGAGGGGAAAAGGGGAAAAGCATTCAGAGCCGGTTGATCCTGCTTCTCCTTTTCACACTCATCCCTGTCCTGGCGATTCAAGCTTACATGTACTTTGGCAGTTATCAGGCTCGACGCGCGTCGGAGCTTCAGGCAAATCTGGAAATTGCCCGCGCCGTCGCAAAGACGTTCGAGGCATTCGTACAGGACATTCTCCATCAGGAGCGTGTAATCGGTCTTGCCATAACCTCCACACATCCCATGACAGCCAGGGATATCTCTCGACTCCTTTCGACCAGCCAGGACTATGATGCCGTTCGCGATTTCACCTGGATGAATCCGGAGGGTGTTGCGGTCTACTCGGATAATCCTGACATGGTCGGCAGGAATTACGCTGACCGGGCCTATTTCCTCGATGTCGCAAACGGCCGTGAATGGACGATAGGGGAGCTTGTACATGCCCGGACGACCGGAAAACCTGTCTTTGGCATCTCCCGCGGCATTCGGGACGGTAAGGGCACCCTGCTCGGCGTCGTTGTTGCCACAGTCATTCCCGAAAAACTGGATGCCCGGCTGGCGGTTGAAAGAAGCAAAGGGGGAGGCTTTGCGCTAGTCGATCACAAGGGCATGCTGGTCTATCGCCACCCTGCCATCCATACCACCTGGGAGGAGCGCAACTGGCTCAAAGAATATCCCGCGTTTGAAGAAGTGCTCAAAGGAAAAGAGGTCTCCAAAACGGTCTATGCGGCCTATGAGGGAAAGGACCGATTGGTCAGTTTTATCCCCGTTTCATCCATCGGCTGGGCCGTCACTGCCGGACGAACGGAAGAGGAAGTAACCGGGCCCATCCTCATCTCGATTGCCAACAGCGCCCTTCTGTTTCTGTCCGTTTCGCTTGCCGCATTCTTCATCGCCCTGGCCGTCTCGCGGAAAATCACAAACCCCGTCAGAACACTGCGCGCCCATGCGCTTGCCCTTGGATGGGGGGAGGAGCCCGGGCAGGTCAGGCTCAACGATATATCGGAATTCCAGGATCTGGCAGAGACCTTCAATACCATGGCCGAAAAGGTACGGACAAGGGAAACGGCTCTGCGGGAGAGCGAGGAACGTTACCGCACCATCGTCGAGACAGCCAACGAAGGCATATGGAAAGTCGATGCGGGACTGACGACTGTATTCGTCAACGAAAAAATGGCCGAGATGCTGGGTTATGGCCCGCAGGAAATGACGGGCAGGTCCGCATACGACTTCATGGACGAGGAAAACAAGGCTCTCGCGAAGAAGAGGCTCGAGAGCCCGCTACAGGGGATCAGGGCGAGTTACGAGCGCAAATACATCCGCAAGGATGGAACGCACATCTGGACGGCGGCCAATGTCACGCCTCTAACAGACGGCGAGGGCAAGTTCGCCGGCTCTATCAGCATGCTTACCGACATCACCGAGCGTAAGCGGGCCGAGGAAACGTTGAGGTTCGAGCGGGAGCAGCTCCTTTCCCTCTTCGACAGCATGGATGCGTTAATCTACGTGACGGACCCGTCCACAAACGAGATCCTCTACATGAACAAGACGATGGAAACCCTGTTCGGCAGGCAGGCAGTGGGCGGCATCTGCCACCGCGAGTTCCAGGGTCTGGATGCACCCTGCCCGTTCTGCACGAACGAAATCATCCTCAGGCAAAACCCGGCCCCCCACCAGTGGGAGTATTACAACCCGAAGCTTGGCAGGCACTACTCCATTATCGACCGCATCATCAAGTGGCCCGACGGCCGCAACGTGAGATTCGAGATCGCCACGGACATCACCGAACGCAAACAGGCCGAGGACGCGTTGAGGAAGGCAAAAAATGAACTGGAGGAGCGGGTCAGGGAGCGGACTTACGAGTTGTACGAAGAATCGCTTTATGCCCGCAGCCTGATCGAGGCGAGCCTCGACCCACTGGTCACGATCAGCGTCGAAGGGAAAATCATGGATGTCAACCGTGCGTCCGAAGAGGCTACCGGTGTGGCCAGAGAGCAGCTCATCGGAAGCGACTTCTCTGACTACTTCACGGAACCTCAAAAGGCGAGGGCCGGTTACGAGGAGGTCTTCCGGCAGGGTTTGGTGCGGGATTACCCGCTCGAGCTGAAGCATCGGGACGGACAGGTGACCCCCGTTCTGTACAACGCCTCTGTCTACAGGGATGAGACCGGACAGATCATGGGCGTCTTTGCTGCGGCCCGGGACATCACCATGCGGAAAAGGGCCGAGGAGACCGTGAAGGCCGAGCGGCAGAGGCTCTATGACGTTCTGGAAACACTGCCGGTTTACGCAATCCTGTTGACGCCGGATCATCACGTGCCCTTTGCCAACCGGTTCTTCCGGGAGCGGTTCGGCGAGTCCTGCGGAAAGCGCTGCTATGAATATCTCTTCAATCGCATGGAGCCCTGCGAGATCTGCGAATCCTTTACCGTCCAGAAAACGGGGAAACGCCACCACTGGGAATGGACCGGACCGGATGGAAGGAACTATGATATCTTTGACTTCCCTTTCACGGACTCCGACGGCTCCCCCCTCATCATGGAGGTGGGAATCGACATCACCGAGCGTAAACGGGCGGAAGCGGCACTGCGCAAGCTGGCCTCGGAGCTTGTCATGGCCGAGGAGCGCGAGCGCAAGCGGATCGCAGGGATACTGCACGACGAGGTCGCACAAACCCTGGCAGCAGCCAAGATGCGCATCGATATGCTGCGGGGCACTCCATCCGATCAGGATCAGCACCTGAAGGAGGCCAAGGCACTTCTCCTGCAGTCAATCCAGGAAACGCGCGCCCTGATGACCGACATCGGCAATCCCCTTCTGTTCGACATGGGATTGCGGGCCGCCTGCGAAGCGCTTGCCAACAGCCTGATGGAAAGACACCCCATACGGATTCTCTGCGACATACGGGATTCATACAAGCACCTGAATCCGGACGTGAAAACGATTCTCTACCAGCTGATCCGGGAGTTGCTGAACAATGTCGTGAAGCACAGCCAGGCGCACATTGCCCATGTCCTGCTCGCCCTGGAAAACGGACAGTTCCAGGTGAAGGTCACAGACGACGGCGTGGGGTTTGACCCGCAGATGCTCGGGGCTCCCACCGCCGAAGGCGGGTTCGGGCTGTACAGCATCCGGGAGCGACTGATTGCCATTGACGGGAGCCTCCGGATCGAATCGGCCCCGGGATGCGGCACGATCGTGACGGCTGTTCTGCCTGCGGCATTGGGCTGATCAGAAGCGACCCGGAGCGGGAAAAAATCCCCTCATCCTAACGGGAGACGGAAAACATCATGAAGATCAGGGTCCTGATCGTAGACGACCACGGGGTGTTTCGCAGCGGGCTCAAGGCGGTGATCAACCATCAGGCCGACATGGAAGTGGTCGGGGAGGCGGAAGACGGTGAGAAGGCGGTTGCTCTGACTCGCGAACTTCTGCCGGACATCATCCTCATGGATGTGAAAATGCCGGTCCTGGACGGAGCCGAGGCCACCAGCCGGATTCTTTCCGAAATGCCCGGCATGAAGATCCTGGCCCTCTCCATCTATGCCGACGACGGATTCATGGCGAACATGATGCGAGCCGGAGCCCTGGGATACATCCTGAAAGGCTGCGATACGGATGAATTGTCCGATACCATTCGCAGGATTGCAGGCTCCCGCGGGATCTGAATCAGCTGCTGCATCTTCTCCGGCAGTTCAATGCAAATCTTCAGTCCGTTCGGGATAACGAAAGAGGATCGAGCCATGGTTGCCCGATCCTCTTTCGTTTTCATTTGAGGCTATTTTTCCTACACCCTGCACCCTAGTCCCTCTGCCGTTTCTGTGCGGGGCACGCCAGGGTGGGGAAGGCGACCATGTTGGTTTCGTGGAAGGAGTCGATGAACGCATCGACGATGCGCGGGTCGAACTGGCCGCCGCCGTTTCTGCGCAGCTCCGTCACCGCCTCGTTATGGCTCATGCTCCTCCGGTAGGGCCGGTTTGTCGTCATGGCGTCGTAGGCATCGGCCACGGCGATCAGGCGCGAGAGAAGCGGGATCGCCTCGCCGGCCAGCCCATCGGGATAGCCGGAACCGTCCCAGGATTCGTGATGATGGCGGATGATCTTGCGCTCCTTCTCGAACAGGGCGATCGGGGTCAGGATGTCATCGCCGATCGTGCTGTGGGTCTTGATGACGTCGTATTCTTCGACCGTGAGCTCGTCGGGTTTGAGAAGGATGTGATCCGGGATCGCGATCTTGCCGATGTCGTGGAGCATGGCGGCGATCTTGAGGCACTCGATGTCGTCGGCGGAGCACTCCATGATCTCGGCGGTGCGGACCACGAACTGCATGACGCTCTCCGAGTGGCGCTCCGTGTACTGGTCCCGGGCCTGGATGGAGGCCACGAGCGCCCGGAAGGTCTCGGCGATGTTCGTGTAGAGGGTCTCGTAGAGAACCTTGTTTTCCAGGTTCAGCGAAGCGCGCCTCGCGAGGCTCAGGATGACGTGGAGGTCCTGATCCGAAAAACAGGCGCCGTTGCGGTCTTTCCAGAGGCCCAGGATCCCGAAGACGTTGTTGCGGATCATGAGGGGGGCACAGAGAATGGAGGCCGTGCCTCTGGCGTCGGGCGCAATGTGCAGGACGCCGTCCTTTTTGCTCACGACCTCCCGCAGCACCGTTTTCGGCCACGGAACGGTGTGGCGCGGGGGGACATGGTCGACGCTGCCGGTGATCTTGGGGAGAAACTCGTCGGCTTCCCTGTCGTAGAGCAGGATCGCGCAGTGCTCGCCGTTGGAAACCTTGAGGGCCAGATCGGCGATGACGCGGAAGACGTTGTCGTTGCTCACCCCGAGGCGCTCGATGAAGTCGAAGATGAATCCCTTGGCCGAGATCTGTCGGACCTTGTCGCGCAGCTTCTCCTGCTCCACCTTCTGCAGGAGGCCGTCGGCCGACAGGAGCGACTTCTCCCGCATGTGGATGTTCACCTTGTACAGGAGCTCGTCGATGCGGAAGGGCTTCGCGACGAAATCGACGGCCCCCGTCTTCATGGCCGCAACCGACAGGCCGACGGTGGGGTACCCGGTGATCATGATGACCGAGATCGAGGGGTTGATCTCCCGGATCCGGGCGAGCAGATCCATGCCGTTCATGCCCGGCATCTGGATGTCGCTGATGACCAGGTCGTAGAGATTGGACCGCAGCGCTTCGAGGGCTTCCATCCCGTCGGCAGCCCCGGTGGCGATGTAGTCGCCCGACTGCCTCAGGGACTCGATGATCAGGTGGCGCACCGAGGGGTCGTCGTCGACGACCAGGATGGTGCTCTTATCGGAACAATTCGCGGGCTTGACCCTGAATTCGTCCCTGGCGGTTTCCGTACCGTTCATTCCGACAGCCCCATCCATGGTTTCGGACTCATCGCGCACACTGGAGGCAAAGGTGTGTTTTCGGCCTCAGTCGGAGACGAAGGCCGGCCACATGCGGGTTCAAACCAGACACACCGGGAACATGTGACAGGGGGCTTTCGGCCCCCCTGGAACGGTCCCCCGCTCATCGAATCGCGAAGGGTTCTATTTGGATTTATTGCCTTTCAGGAGGACATCCATCAGGCTGTAGGAGATCTTGTCATAGACCTCCGGTTTTTCCTGCTCAGCGGTCAGCGAGACCACGTCGGCATACCTCGGGCTTGCCTTCGCCACATCCTGGGCCGCGGGCCTCGAGCTGACCTTGCTCTGCCGGCTGTAGGCTTTGAGGACATTATCGATCTGGTATGTGGATATGGTCATCGTTCATCCTACTGTTTTGTCATAATTGAGATCGGTATCCGGCATGAAAACTTTAGGATTAGTTCCCGGTGGCCGGCCCGCCGCAGTGCGAGAGGGGGCCTCCGGAAATATTTATGGTTGACTAATGAGGAAATTTTGTTAATATTCCATGTTGCTTTACGTTCATATGATTCATCAGACCCCTCTGACAGGAACCTTCCTGCCGATCTGGAAACCTCAGTTCCACCCGTCGGGGGGCCCGGAAGTGACGCGACCACCTTTATTCGATTTCGTCCCATCCTCGAGGAGCGGCAAAACGACCAGCCATGGCAGAGAGCAAGATCAAGAAGGACACGAAGAATATCCGGATCCTCATCGCCGAGGATAACGAGCTGAGCCGCGACAATCTGGCGGAACTGCTCAGGAGTTACGGCTACGAGGTCAAGGGTGTCGGCGACGGCCGGCAGGCCATGGATGTTTTCATCGACGACAAGTACGACCTCGTCATCACGGACCTCAAGATGCCCCACGTCGACGGCCTTCACCTGCTGAAGTTCGTCAAGGAGGTCAACCCCGAGAGCATCGTCATCATGATCACGGGCTATGGAACGGTCAACTCGGCCGTCGAGGCCATGAAACTCGGCGCCTTCGACTACATCACCAAGCCCCTCAAGGACGATATCGTCAAGCTCACCATCGACCGGGCCCTGTCCTACGCGAAGCTCAAGGAAGAGAACATCACGCTGAAGGATCACCTGAAGAAGAAATACGACTTCGGCAAGATCATTGGTTTCAGCGACAGCATGCGGAAGGTCTTCGACAACATCGAGAAGGTGGCCGTCTCGGACAGCACCGTCGTCATCTACGGCGAGAGCGGGACGGGAAAGGAACTGGTGGCCCGGGCGATCCATTTCAACAGCGACCGCCGCAGCTTCCCGCTCGTTCCGGTCAACTGCGGGGCCATCCCCGAGGAGCTTCTCGAAAGTGAGCTCTTCGGCCACGAGAAGGGGGCCTTCACGGGGGCCATCAAGAGCCGCGTGGGCCGTTTCGAGCTGGCCCAGAGCGGGACGATCTTCCTCGACGAGATCGGCGACATGAGCCCGGCGCTGCAGGTAAAGGTCCTGCGCGTCATCCAGGAGAAGCAGTTCGAACGCATCGGCGGCGTCAAGACGATCAACGCCGACGTGCGGATCATCTGCGCGACGAACCAGGATCTCGACAAGGCCGTCCAGGAGAAACGGTTCCGGGAAGACCTCTTCTACCGCATCAACGTCATTCCCATCACCCTGCCCCCGCTGCGGGACAGGAAAATGGACATCCCCGTCCTGATCAACCATTTCCTGCAGAAGTTCAACAAGCTCAAGAAGCGCAACGTGAAGGAACTCACCCCCGAGGCGATGAACTACATGATGCGCTACCCGTGGCCGGGCAACGTCCGCGAACTGGAGAACCTCATCGAGATGCTCGTCGTCATGAAGGAGGAGGGGAAGATCAAGGTGGACGACCTGCCGCCCAAGATCCTCAGCGTCGGGAAGGGGAAAGGCGATGTCGCCAGCGTCGTCGAAATCCCCGAGGACGGCATCGAATACAACGAGGTCGTCGACCAGTTTGAAAAAGATCTCCTGCTCAAGGCCCTCGAGAAGACGAGCGGCGTGAAAAACCGCGCGGCAAAGCTGCTGAACCTGAACCGGACGACGTTCGTCGAAAAACTCAAACGATTCAACATCAGTTAGTCTGGTCTATTTCGTCCATTTAGTCTGTTTCGTCTATTTCGTCATGCCGCGGAGCGGCAGCAATAGGGGAATTGGGATATTGGGTATTGGGATATCCTGAATCCCGAATACCTGCTTCATCCACTTCCTTCACTTCTGTCACTTCCCTCACTTTGTGGCCATGACTGTCATTTTTTTGACAAGCCGCTAAAGTTTTCGGCAGCGTAATCGACGAGGCAGCATGAGTCCTGCCCATTTTCGCCGCCGCGCAGAAGCCCGACACGCTTCCTGCCACCCGCTACCTGCTTCTTTTTACCCCTGTACCCTGTACCCTGCACCCTGAACCCTTTCCCCCGTGGCATGTCACTTGCTTTCCCTGGGTCAGGCGGTGGTGTGTCCATCGGACCACCTGCACTTCCGCACACCGGGACTGAACATGAAAAAGCACCACATCGCCTGCCTGGCTTTCGTTCTGGCTCTTTTCGTTGCCGCATCCGCCGTCGCCGCCGATAAGGCGGCCGTGGTGTACAGCCTTCACGTCGGGTCCTACCCCGGCGCCGACCAGGCCGCCGAGCAGGTCAAGGCCCTGACGGAAAAGGGCTGTGAAGCCTTCTCCTCAAAACCCGAGGGGAAAGCAGGGCGCTGGCGCGTCTATGTCGGCCGGTATGCAAGCGCCGACCAGGCAGCCCGCGAGGGCGCGAAGCTGGAAAAGAAGAACGCCATCCGTTTCTATGCCGTCCGGAAAATCAAGGCGGAAGGGGGTTCGAAGGAACCTCCCGCGGCAGAGGGCAAGGCGGCCTCGAAAATCTCCCCCGCGCCGGACCCCCCGAAGGCGCAAGCAACGGCTGCAAAGCTGCAGCATCCCCAGGTCACGATCACGCCGACAGCGCCGGAGAGCGCTTCCAGGAGGAAGAAGACCCCTCTCCATGCATCCGTGGAAAAGCCCGCCGCATCGACAGACTCGGTGACGGAAGGACTGCCGGAGCTCGAGCCGTTCAAGTTCCAGCCTTTCGACACGGGCCCTGAAGGGAAGACTGCCGGCAAGGCCGGGCTCAAAGAGGGCAGCGGGCCCGAAGATGAAGCCCTCTATGCGGAGGCGGTGGAGCTCTATCGAAAGGGCAAGTACCCCAAGGCGCTCGACACCTTCCGATCGTATATCCAGCAGTATGCAGGCAAGCCCCGGTCGAAGGCATCGTTCTTCTGGATCGCCGAATGCCACAGCCAGATGCAGGACCCGAAGAAGGCCGATGACGCCTTCCTGGAGGCCCTCAAGCGCTGGCCCGACTACCGGGACATTCCCCGGGAGGCCCTTGTCAGCCTGGGATTCCATTTCATCCGCCAGGGCGCCCATGAGCCTCTCATCGGGGTCTTCTCCTACTATGTCAACATCTACCCCGATGACCCCTTCCGCAAGGAGATGCTCTACCTGATGGCCCGCTCGCTCACGGAGATGCAGCAGTACGAGCCGGCGCTCAAGGTCTTCAGCACCGTCATCGAGAAATATCCCGACACCAAGGAAGCCACCGAGAGCGCCATCATCATGGCCAACATCGGGGTGAAGAGCCCGGGCCTCAGGCTCCCCGCCTATATGGCGGGCAGTCGCTACTACAGGGATCCTGCGGCGACCTACGACATGGTCCTTTCGAAGCAGCTTCCGAGCCTGGAGATCACGGAACGGATCCTCTTCCAGAAGGCTTGCGCCCTCCTTCAGGGAAAGCTGTACCGGGAGGCCTTCCAGGCGAGCCTCGTCCAGCTCAAGCGCTTTCCCAACGGGCGCTGCAAGGACGCGGGCCTGGCCAACCTCAAGGCGGCCACGGAACGCCTCGTCGACGAGGACTACGGAAAGACCGATTACCTCCGCGTGGCCGACACCTACCTGACGGCCTACGAGGGTGCCTGGGTCAAGACGATCGATTTCGGGACGGGCTATAAGATCGCCGACAGTCTCCGCCGGATCGGTCTGTACCGCGAGACGCGGCGGGTGGCCGAACACCTCCTGATGATCGAGAAGGACGGCCGCAACCGCAGGACGTTGCTCGTGATGGTGGCGGACGTGAACGTCCGTGAGCGCCATTACGACGAGGCCGAGCGGCTCGTCGCGGATCTCGCGAAGGAGACGGCGGCACTCGGTCGCGAAGACCGCCTTGCCCTGCGCCGGCTCCAGGGGGATCTCTACCTCCGGAAAGGCCTCTACGAGAAGGCGGCCGCCGCCTATGCGGACGTTGCGGGCGAGGGCGCGGCCGACGACGCTGCCGTCCTGCACCGCAACTACGGGATTGCCCTTCGCTTCAGCGATGCCTGCCCGTCGGCCCTGCAGCAATTCCATCTCGCCATCCGGCAGTCCGAGAAAAACAAGGCAGGCAACAGCCAGGTTCTCCAGGATTCGCTGGCAGGCGTCGGGGACTGTTATCTGAAGACACGGAAGTACCCCGAGGCCGTCACGGCGTACCGGCAGGCCGTCGAGAGCGCCCGGAGCGGTGCGCAGAACCCCTGGACCCTCTACAACCTCGGCAAGGGGTACGTGGAAATGAAAAACCTCGCCGAGGCAAACCGGGTCTTCTCGGAGCTGAAGGTCCGGACGGGGGACGACTTCTGGAACAAGACGATCGACTACACCCTCTCCGATGCCGCCTGGACGGAGAAATACCGGAAGTACCTCCCGGCGAAATAAGGGACATGCTGAAAGAAGACGCACAAAAACCGGCCCGGACGGAGAATCAGCCCGCCGGCGACATAAAGATCTTACAACACTCCTTCGAGAGCTTCACAACGGCGACGATGAAGCTCCAGGAGGCCTTCTCGAATCTCGAGATCAAGTTCGAAAACCTCAACCGGGAGCTCGAACAGAAAAACCGGCGTCTCGAGAGCATCATTGCCGAGAAGGACGAGATGCGGAACTACCTGGAAACGATCCTGGAGAGCCTGACGACAGGCGTTGTCGTGACGGACCTGCAGGGACGCATCACGATGATGAACGGCTGCGCCGCCCGCATCACCGGAACGGAGCCGGGCGCTGAGGATCGAGAGCTTGCCGATCTCTTCCGGGGGGCCGAGGAGATGGACCGGGGCCGGGCAGGCTCCGCCCCTTCCCGTTACCTGCAGGGCAAACGCAAGATCCGCCTCGGGGACGGCATTCTCGAGGTCCTGACATCGCCCGTGAAAACCAGGGACGGCGACAGCCTGGGGACGGTCCACATCCTGCTCGACGTGACCCGCGTCGAGAAGCTCGAGGAGATGGCCAAGCGCACCGAAAAATTCGCCGCCCTCGGCGAGATGGCGGCCAACATCGCCCATGAAGTCCGCAACCCCCTGGGAAGCATCGCGCTGTCGGCCTCTCTTCTCCTGAAGGGTCTTGCCGACGAGAAGAACCGGGACCGGGCCGCGCGGATCATCCACTCCGTGCGCAACGTCGACAACAAGATCGCAAACCTGCTGCTGTTCACGCGAAAGCCGGAACCCCTTTTCCGCGATCTGCGGATCCATGACGTCCTTCAGGACATCCTCCGGTTTTCAGCGGAGATCCTGGACAAGGAGGGGATCCGGCTCACCGTGCGCCTGGCGGTCGGCAACCCGCTCGTGCGGGCCGACGGGGAGCTGCTGAAGCAGGTGTTTCTCAACATCATCCTGAACGCCGTACAGTCCATGCGGGGCGGCGGGGAACTCACCATCGAGACGCGCCTGCACAACGACCCGGCGCTGAGGCCGGGCATGGAACGGACCCTCGAGTTTCGCTTTGCCGACACGGGTTCCGGGATTGCCGAAGAGGATCGCAGGCGGATCTTCGACCCCTTCTTCAGCACGAGGGAAAATGGCAGCGGCCTGGGGCTCGCCATTGTGCACAACATCATGGATCTGCACCGCGGAACGGTCGACGTGGAGACGGGCGAGAAGGGCGGGAGCGTGTTTACCGTGCTGCTGCCGCTTGTCGACGAGCATCCGGGCAGTGAGGAGCATGACCGGGAACAGGCCGCCACGAAGGTTGAAATCGCGAAGCCCGCGAAGAGCGGAAGAGCGGATCAGGACGGGAGCGGATATGACGGAAGCAAGCTCGAAACGCAGACCCATTCTCGTCGTCGATGACGACCCCTACATGCGGACGTCCCTGATGGATTGTCTCGTGAGCTGCGGGTATGCCGTGGAGACGGCCATCGACGGCGTCGACGCAATGGGCAAGTTCCGAAAAGGCGCCTATGAGATGGTCATCACCGACATCCGGATGCCCAAGATGGGTGGGCTCGAACTGCTGAAAGGCGTCAAGGACCAGTCCCCCGAGACCCCTGTCATCGTCATCACGGCCTACGGCACGGTGAACACGGCTGTCGAGGCCATGAGGAAGGGCGCCACGGACTTCATCATGAAGCCCTTCTCTCTGGACGACCTCGAGATGGTGGTGAAAAACGTCCTCGAGCGGGGCGCAGAGCCCGAATCCGAAACGGCCCGTGAGGCGCCCGGCACATCCCGGCCGGCCCAGCGACAGATCGTGACGGCCGATCCCCGGATGGCCGAGCTCCTCGAATTCCTGAAGAACATCGCCAAGAGCCGATCGAGCGTACTCATCCAGGGCGAGAGCGGCACGGGAAAGGAACTGCTGGCCCGCCTCATCCATCAGCACAGCCCGAGAAAAAACCAGCCCTTCGTGGCCGTCAACTGCGCGGCCATCCCCCACACGCTGCTCGAGAGCGAGATGTTTGGCTTCGAGAAGGGGGCCTTCACCGGCGCCGCCCAGCGACGGATCGGCAAGTTCGAGCTGGCCGACCGGGGGACGCTGTTGCTCGACGAAGTGAGCGAGATGGACATGCCGCTCCAGGCAAAGCTTCTCCGTGTCATCCAGGAGTCGGAAATCGACCGCCTGGGAGGGAAAGACCCCATCCCCGTCGATGCACGGATTATCGCGACGACCAACTCCGATCTGAAAACGTGCATCCAGGAAAAGAAATTCCGCGAGGACCTCTATTACCGGTTGAACGTGATCCCTGTCCGCGTCCCGCCGCTCAGGGAGCGGAAAGGGGATATCCCTGTCCTGGCGGAGCACTTCCTCGCGAAGTATGCGGCTGAAAACGGAAAGCGAAAACCGGCCCTGCCCGGCGATACCCTGGCTGCGCTTGCCGCCTACCCCTGGCCCGGCAACGTGCGCGAGCTGGAAAATGTGATCGAGCGCGCCGTCCTCGTCTGCCAGGGCAGCGCGATGCTGCCGGGGCACCTTGCCCTCGACGGCGACGGGACCGTCGCCGGAGGTCCTGTCACACCCGCGGCAGCCCCTCCGCCCTTTTCGGCCGACGCGCCCGCCACACTCAGGGACATGGAGAAAAATCTCATCTTCAGCACCCTGAAACAGGTCAGGGGCAACAAGACGAAGGCCTCCGAGATCCTGGGGATCAGCGTTCGGACCATGCGCAACAAGCTCAACGAGTACAAACTCGAGCAGGGCACACTGGATCTCGGGGCGGACGGCTGACGACAAGCGTCAGCAGACAGTCTGCAGTCGACAGCCAACAGCCGACAGCCAACAGCCAACAGCCAACAGATCCCTGTTGCCGACTTTCCTTTTCTTACTGTCGGCTGCAGGCTGTAGACTGTAGGCTCGTCAGGCGATGCATCGCCTGACGGAGCTGTCCCAAAATGGCCTATCTGTCTGTTTCTCCGCGCACTTTTCTTTGGCACATGCCTTGCAGCGCATCTCCGTGGATTCCTCCCACGGAGAAAAGTCTGCATGAATGCACTTTTCAGCAAAACCATCGGCATTCTTTCCGACCTCGTCGGCGCCCGCTCGCAGAGGCACCAGGTCCTGGCGTCCAATGTGTCCAACATCGATACCCCGGGGTACGAGCCGAAGGATGTCGATTTTGAGAATCTGCTCGCCTCGATGCAGGGCAAGGGCATCCGCATGGCCAGGACGAACGGGAAACATTTGCCTGCCGCCACACCGGGGGGGAGCCTCTCCGTTGTCCGGACGGGTGACAAGGTGGACATGGACCGCGAGATGGTTTCGATTGCAGAGAACCATCTCATGCACAACGCCGCCGTCGAAATGCTGGCGCGCAAGTTCAGGGGACTGCAGAACGTCCTCAGGGAGACTAGATAATGGACTTCATCACCTCGTTTGATATCTGCTCGTCGGGGCTTTCGGCCCAGAGAAAGAAGATGGACGTCATTGTCAGCAACCTCGCCAACGCGAGCACGATCCAGACCCCCGAGGGAGGGCCCTACAAGAGAAAGGTTGCCGTCCTGGCGGCGGAGCCCGTGAACAGCAGGTTCGGGTCCGCCATGAAGGACGCCCTTTCCCAGGTGAAGGTGCAGGAAATCATCGAGGATCCCGAAGGCCTGAAGAAGGTACACGACCCGACGCACCCCAATGCGGACGAGCAGGGCTTCGTCACCTACCCCAACGTGAACGTGGTGACGGAGATGGCCGACATGATCACGGTCAACCGGGCCTACGAGGCCTGTGTGACCGCAATGGATGCCACCAAGAACATGGTCCTCAAGGCCCTGGATATCGGCAAATAACGGTGAACGGACGGCCGGTCGATCCTCCGATCCTGCCGGCCCGTGAAGGAGCATGACGCATGAACAGGGTATCGACGAGAAGCGATGTCTTGCAATCCCCCGCCCAGGCCATCAAGCCCGCAGGGAAGGACCCCGGCAAGCCCCAGGGGGCATTCGGGGACATGCTGAAACAGGCCGTCACCGAGATCACTCAGCTTCAGAATAATGCCGACAAGGCCATCACGAACGTTCAGCTCGGCCAGTCCGGCAACATTCACGAGGCCATGATTGCCCTCGAGAAGGCCGACATCTCGTTCAGGGCCATGATGCAGGTCCGAAACAAGATCCTGGAGGCCTACCAGGAAATCATGAGGATGCAGGTCTGATTTCGGCTCTCTGCCCTCTGTCATCCGCGGCGTCTCCGGCTCCACGCTCGACGAGGATTGCGCGCTCCGATGACGGATACTGAAATTCTCCTGAAGGATAGAGGGATAGAAAATCCATGGGTCAGCTTTTCTCGCAGATGTGGAAGGGGTTTGAGTCCCTTCCCGCTTCCCGTAAACTCACCATCCTCGCGGCGGCAGGCATCACGCTTTTGAGCATCGCCCTCGCCGTCGTGTTCATCAACCAGCCGGAGTACAAGGTTCTCTACACGAACCTCTCCGCCGAGGATGCCGGTCAGATCACGGCGAGGCTCCAGGAGAAAAAGATTCCCTACCAGCTCTCCTCGTCCGGGGACATGATCTCGGTGCCGTCCGAGAAAGTGTCGGAACTGAGGCTGGAGCTTGCCGCCTCGGGTTTGCCCAAGGGCGGCGGCGTCGGGTTCGAGATCTTCGACACGAAGAACCTGGGCGTGACCGAGTTCGTTCAGCAGCTCAACTATCAGCGCGCCCTCCAGGGGGAACTCACCCGGACGATCAACAGCCTCGACGAGATCCAGCAGAGCCGTGTCCACCTCGTCATCCCGAAAAAGTCCCTCTTCTCGGAGGATCAGAAAAAACCCACGGCCAGTGTGATCGTCCGGCTCAAGAACGGGCGAAACTTGAGCGATCCGCAGATTATCGGCATTGCGCACCTCGTGTCGAGCTCCATCGAGGGGATGAGCCCCCGCGACGTGATGATCGTCGACTCGAGCGGAAAGGTCCTTTCGAAGGTCACCGAGGGGGGCGAGCTGGCCCAGCTGTCGAACTCCCAGATCGAGTACAAGAAAAACGTCGAGAAAGACCTCACGGGCCGGATCACCTCCATGCTGGAGAAGGTCGTCGGGGACGGGAAGGCCGTCGTGCGGATCGCCGCCGACCTGGACTTCCGGGTCATGGAAAAGACGGAGGAGAAATTCGACTCCGAGGAGCCCGCCATCCGCAGTGTCCAGCGCTCGCAGGAAAAATCGGGCTCCATCTCGGGCGGGGCGGGCGAAAGCTCCGTCGCGACGACGGCCAGGCAGGCGGC
>DIFQ01000102.1 GCA_002419215.1 Syntrophaceae bacterium UBA5744 | reverse complement strand
CGAAGCGAAACGTCCGCAGCGCAAACTGTTTGAGCCCGAAGGGCGAGTTTTTGCGCCTGCAGTGAAGCGAGCGCTAGAGCGGTCAACCGGGGGCGCATCCCGTAAGGAGGCGCAACCATGTATGGTCCTCTCCTTACCGGGGAGCAACCATCGGTTGCGACAAAACCGTCAATTCGCAGGAAGAATCCTGCTCATGAGCTATCGGGCGACAGCCCGAGACAATCGGACCGATGCTGGAACAGGTTAAACAGAAAGCAAAAGAGATCCTCGAGAAGAAGGAAGCCGACGGCGTCCTGGGGCTCCGGAAAGGCCCCTTCGACGTGATCCACCCGCACGTCTTCACCGCCCCGGCGGAGCTCGATGCCCTGGTCCTGGAGCCCAAGTGGCTCTTTGCCAAGATGGCCCGTGCGATACTGAGGGAAAAGCCCGCTGCGTACCGTCTGGCCGTCGTCGTCAGGGGATGCGACGAGCGGGCCATCGTGGAGCTTGTGAAGCGCAGCCAGATCGACCGCGAGCGGCTTCTCACGATCGGCTACGCCTGTGACGGCAACCAGGCGAAAGCCTGCCTCTGCAGCCGCCCCTACCCCGAGAAGCTCGACGCGGGAAGCGCCGTCGAGGGCGTCGACCCCTTCGCGGACGAGCGAGTGAAGGCCTTCCTGGAGGGCGATCCGGCCCGGAGAATGGAAAAGTGGGCCGACCAGCTCAGGCGCTGCATCAAGTGCTACGGATGCCGCAACTCCTGCCCCATCTGCATCTGCGTGCCCTGCAAGCTCGAAGACGACGTGTGGGTCGAGCGCGGCGTCATCCCGGCCGAGATGGTTTCATTCCACCTCATCCGGGCGTTTCACCTGAGCGACACGTGCGTGGCCTGCGGGGCCTGCCAGGAGGCCTGCCCGGTGGGCATCCCGCTCATGACGCTGCAGCTCTCGATGCGGGCGGCGCTGAAGAAGGACTACAACTACGAGGCGGGGCTCGACGCAAACCGCAAGTCCCCCGTCCTCTTTGATTTTGCGAAAGAACCCCGTCCGGGGCAGGCCGTGCCCGACTGGGTCGACAGCATGGGGAAAAAGCCATGAGCCCCGAGTTTATCCGGACCATCTGCCCATACTGCGGCACGGGATGCGGTCTCGTCCTGAAGGTGGAGGAGGGCCGCGCCGCGGCCACCTATCCCGATCTGCAAAACCCCGTCAGCCGCGGGTCGCTCTGCGTGAAGGGCTGGTTTGCCCACGAGTTCGTCCATCACCCCGAGCGCCTCACGTCGCCGCTTTTGCGCAAGGGCGACCGTTTCGTGGAGATCTCCTGGGATGAGGCCATCTCCCTTGCGGCGCAGAAGCTGAAGGACACCGCCGCGAAATACGGCCCGGACGCGATCGGCGGCCTCTCGTCGGCCAAGTGCACCAACGAGGAGAACTACCTCTTCCAGAAACTCATCCGGGCGGCCTTCAGGACCAACAACGTGGACCACTGCGCAAGGCTCTGCCACGCCGCCACCACGGTGGGCATGCTCCAGACGCTCGGCAGCGGCGCCATGACCAACTCCATCTCGGATCTCGCCGGCGCCGACTGCATCCTCTTTATCGGCTCCAACGCCGCCGAGAGCCACCCCGTCCTCATGGGCGAGGTCTACAAGGCCCTCGACCGGGGCGCGACGATGTTCGTCATCGACCCGAGGGAGACCCCGGTGGCCCGAAACGCCCGCAAACTCCTGAGGCTCAACCCGGGCACGGACATCCCGCTTCTGGCCGGCATGATGCGCCACATCGTCGACAGCGGCCTCCACGCCAGGGACTTCATCGAGAAGCGGACGGAGAACTTCGACGCCCTCCGGACGTTCCTCCAGGCCTGGCCCCTGGACAAGGTCGCCTCGGAGACGGGGATCGACGAGGCGACGATCCGCGAGGTGGCCGAGACCTACGCGAAGGCCGAAAACGCCGCCATCGTCTACTGCATGGGCATCACGCAGCACGCCTGCGGCGCCGCGAACGTGATCGCCGTCTGCGACCTGGCCATGCTCTGCGGACAGGTGGGCAAGCCCTTCTCGGGGATCTACCCGCTTCGCGGCCAGAACAACGTCCAGGGCGCCTGCGACATGGGGGCGCTTCCCAACCTCTACCCCGGCTACCAGGGAGTGGCCGATCCGGCCGTCCGCGAAAAATTCCAGAAGGCCTGGAAGGCGGAGCTATCCGACAAGCCCGGCAAGACCGTGACGGAACTCATCGGCGCCGCGGGCAAGGAAATCCGCGCCCTCTACATCATGGCCGAAAACCCCTGCATCAGCGACCCCGACGTGAATCACGTCATGGAGTGCCTGCAGCGGCTCGACTTCCTGATCGTGCAGGACATCTTCCTCACCGAGACGGCAAAGTTCGCCCACCTCGTCCTGCCCGGCGCCTGCTTTGCGGAAAAGACGGGGACCTACACGAACACGGAGCGGCGATTCCAGCTCCTGCACAAGGCCGTCGACCCGCCCGGAAAGGCCATGGGCGACTTCGAGATCCTCTGCCTCATGGGCAAGGCCCTGGGGCTTCCCTTCGACTACGCGACGCCCGCCGAGGTGATGGCGGAGTATGCAGGCCTCGTCCCGGCTTACGCGGGAATCTCGTTCGGCAGGCTGGAACGCGCGGGCCTGCAGTGGCCCTGCCCCGACGAGAACCACCCGGGGACGCGGTTCCTGCACGGCACGACGTTCACCCGCGGGCTTGGCCGGTTCGTCATCCCCGACTACACGCCGCCCATGGAGAAGCCCGACGCGGAGTACCCCTACTACCTCAATACGGGGCGCGTCTTCGCCCACTACCACACGGGGACGATGACGAGGCGCTCGCCGTTCCTCAACCGCGAGATCGAGGACCCCTACGTGGAGATCCACCCCGAGGACGCCGCCGCGCTCGGCGTGGGACCGGGCGACCGGCTCCGGGTGACCTCGAGGCGTGGCAGCATCGTCACGACCGCCCGGATCTCGGAGAGGGTCGCGAAGGGAAGCATCTTCGCCCCCTTCCACTTCACCGAGGCGAGGGCCAACATGCTGACCAACCCGGTGCTCGACCCGGCCTGCAAGACGCCCGAGTACAAGGTCTGCGCCGTGAAAATGGAAAAGGACCATGAAGCCCAGGCACGATAGGATCGAGGAAGCGAAAAAACTATCCGGGGCCGCCGGCTGCGTCGAATGCGGCCGCTGCGTGGCCGCCTGCCCCATGGCGGAGATGTACGTCAATTTCGGCATCGAGATGTCCCCGCGGGGCATCATCAAGAAGGCGCTCGTCGGCGACGACGTCGTCGAGGACAGAAACATCTGGTACTGCACGGAGTGCAACAGCGGCACCGATGTCTGCCCCCAGGGGGTGAGCTGCCGGGACCTGATCCGCAAGCTCCGCGAGGCGGCCATCGAGGAGAACGTTGTCGAAAACGCAAAGCGCTGCGAGGCCTGCGGCCGGTTCTTCCTCGCCGTGCCCGTCGAGGACTTCGTATTCGGCAGGCTCAAGGCGGAGCCGGCAAACGTCCTGAAGGCCCTGGAGACGTGCCCGTCGTGCCGACGGGAGATTTACCTGCTGCGCAACGCATGAAGACAGGGTACAGGGGTCAGGGGTCAGGGTGCAGGGTTTAACAAAAAGTCGTCATTGCGAGCAACAAACCCCGACTTGGAGACGGGGTTATCGATGAAAGAAACACCTTTAATCTCGTAGGGCCCGATCCCCGATCGGGCTTGTCGGGCCGTTCGGGGAACGGCCCCTANNCTGTTTCTTAGGAGCCGAGCACCTGGAGAGTGAAGACGTGGATAGTGATTAGTGGCTTGTGGCTAGTGAAGAAGAGATTCCATCCGGCACTAACCACTAACCATAAAACACTAGTCACTGCCGCTCCGCGGCATGGCGGAATAGACGGGAAAGACCGGAACGAAATAAACGAAAAGACCCCCTCACCTCAATCCTCTCCCACCAGGGGAGAGGAAGATCAGGGAAGGGGTCTTCATAGAACCAGACAGACCAGACAGACCAAATAGACGAAATAGACCAAACAGACCAAAAGCATGGAAGCATCCAGAAAGCCCGAGACCCGAGACCCGAGACCCGAGACCCTGCCGCAGAGCGGCTTGAGGCTCGAGGAACTGCGGCCCCGCGCGCCGGAGAAAAAGAAGTTCTCCGACTTCTTCATGCCGCGGCGCAACAAGTACATCCTCTTCGATCCCGCGAAGTGCACGGGCTGCGGGACCTGCGAGATGATCTGCTCGACGCGAAACGTCACGAGGGTGGCCCCTGCCCGGGCGAGCGTCAAGGTCCTTACCGACGAAAAGCTCGGGAGGAACTTCGCCGTCCTGTGCCAGCACTGCCGCAGGCCCCTGTGCCTGGAGGCCTGCCCCACGCGGGCCATCGAAAAGGGCGACGACGGCATCGTCCGGATCAACGACCTGTTCTGCACCGATTGCGGGCTGTGCACCATGGCCTGCCCCGAGGCGGCGCCCCTCAAGGACCCGGGAACGGGTGAGATTCACAAGTGCGACCTCTGCGAGGGCGACCCGCTGTGCGTGAAGCACTGCCCGGAAAATGCCCTGACCTACACGCGCGGGAAGGCCCTTCGCTGGATCAAGGCTGCCCGCTGGGGCGTCCAGGCCCTGTCGTTTCTCTTCCTCGTCATCCTCGTCGTGGGGACCTTCTGTTATTTCAGGGCGGGGACGGTGGAGCTGTCGTGTCCGACGGGAACCCTGCAGAACATCGCCTCGTCGGGGACGCTCATCCTCGTGGGAGCCTCGTCGGCCCTGGCGCTGCTCATCCTCACGGTCCTCTTCGGCAGGGTCTTTTGCGGCTGGGTCTGCCCATTCGGCTTTGTTCTCGACCTGGTTGACAAGATCACCCCGAAGAAGCTGGGGTGGCCGAATTTTCTCAAGAGCCGCATGGCCAAGTACGGCATCCTGGGCGGCGCCGTCGGGAGCAGCGCCATGCTGGGCTACCAGGCTTTCTGCACGGTTTGTCCCATCGGGACGTTGTGCCGCTCCTACGGCGTGCAGTCCGTCATGCAAAGCGCCGAGCTTGCCATCGTGCCGGTCCTGGCCGCAACGGAACTGGCCGAGCGCCGCTCCTGGTGCCGCTACCTCTGCCCCGTGGGGGCCACCCTGGGCATCGCCAGCCTGCTGAGGCTCCTCAAGATCGTCATCGGGGCACGCAAGTGCAAGAAATTCTCCTGCATCCAGTGCGCCGAGGTCTGCCCCGTCGGGATCATTGACGCCGATCAGCTCCGTGAAGGCGTCTCACCGAAGATCCCCATGACGGAATGCATCATGTGCCTGCGATGCGTGGACCGCTGCCCCTACAGTGCGGCGAAGGTCCGCTTCCGCTGGCAGAAATCAACCCCCGGGGAGGCGAACCAATGAGCCTCTACCAGCCTTTCTTCAACGGCAATATCGGCGTTGTCGACCTGACGAGCCTGTCGGCCTACACGGTGGATCTCCCCTGGGACGCCTGTCGGGAGCACATCGGCGGAGCGGCGATGAACGCCCGGCTGCTCGCGGAATACGAAAGCGACAGCCTTGTTTTCGGGACGGGCCCGCTTACGGGGAGCTTCGCCCCGGCCTCGGCCCTTCTCGTCGGAACGTTCCGCTCGCCCCGTTACGATCACCTCTGCCATGTGCCCTTCATGCTTCGCAGCGGTCCGGAGCTGAAATTTTCCGGTTTGGACTACCTGGTCATTCGGGGCGCTGCAAAAGAGCCCTGCGCCGTTTCCGCGGCCCGCAGTCGAGTACGCGTCTTCCCGCTCGAGGATTCCCGTGAAAAGCCTGTTCCGGAATTGCTTCAGCTGCTGAGGCGTAGCGCGCCCGGGTTCCGGGCATCCATCGTAACGGGCCCCGCGGCGGACAACGACTCGCCTTTTGCGTCGGTCTCCATCGGCAGCCACGGGAGCTTCGACAAGGTCGGACTTGCCGCCCGGATGGCGGCGAAGAATCTCAAGGCCGTCCTCTTCAACGGCATCGAGGGCCTTCCCTTCCGCGAAGATCACCCGGCCCTGTCGAAGGCGACGGAAAAGATCCTCCAGGCCTCGGGATCGTTTACGAACAAGGGGTTTGTCTCCTTTGTGAGGAAACTCGAAAACGGGGGTGAGGCGGCAAAAGTACTTCGGGGTCGTCTCGGACGGAACAGGGCCTGCTATCACTGCCCCTGCCCCTGCATGACCTACGCAGGCTTCAAAAAGCCCGGGGCAGGCGCGGAAAACGACGGCCTGCTGCTGATGGATCATGTCGGCTGGGCCGCACTGTCGAGCAAATCCGATGATGCCCTTTTTCTCCTCCAGAGGTGCCTCGAACTTGGCCTCGATCCCCGGGCAGCGGGATATGGCCTCCGGGAGGACGGCCCGCTCCGGGAGGCGATGCATACCATCGAGAAGCTCGCCGCTGCGGGGGCTTCCATCGATGAGGAAGACTACCCGTCAGCCCCCGGGATCGATGCCCGGACCTACCTGCTTTTCGGCGGGGGTATTACGCCGCTTGCTTCCGGGTCGGCCTGGACGGATCGGGTGGCGGCAGCCATGATCCTTGGCCTGTGCCCCATCTTCACTCAAATCGCCGGTCGCCTGGATCGCTCCGACCTGTTGCGCTTCCTGTCGTCCGACGCGGAAGAAATCAAGGCCCTCGGTGAAAGACTCGATGAGCAGATCGGGATGCTTCTGGAAGGGAAAATACCGGACGAAGAGGGACGAGGGACCGGGGTGTAGGGCGCGAACAAGGGTCTCGGGTATCGGGTATCGGGTCTCGGGTCTCGGGGAAGAAAAAAAACAAGAAAGGATCGGGGAATGTCTCCTCGATCCTTTCTTTTATGCTCTTATCTTTGTCTTAAACCCTATACCCGAGCCCCGATACCCTTTTCTCAGTCCCCAAAAAACGCGGGGGTCAGCTCCGGTGTCCTTCCCTGGAGTTTCTGGAGCTTCTCTTCGCGGGTCTTGCACTCGATGCAGAGCGTGGTGACGGGCCTTGCCAGGAGGCGCTTCACGCCTATGGGCTCGCCGCATTCCTCGCAGACCCCGTATTCCCCCGCATCGATGCGGTCGATGGTTTCCCTCATCTTCACGATGAGTTTCCGCTCGCGCTCGCGCATCCGGATCTCGAGGTTGAGCTCCGATTCCTGCGACGCCCTGTCGTTGAGATCCGGCAGCTTCTCTTCCTGTCCTGCCATGTCGACGACGGTTTTCCCGGCCTCGGCCATCAGTTCGTTGATCTTCGACTGGAGCAGTGCCTTGATCTGCTTCAGATCTTTTGCGGTTACGGCTTGAACCTTTGCCACCTTGCCACCCCCTGCGCTCATGGCGTTGGATCATGACCTTGGGTATCTTCAATATTCATGATCTGTGCCAATGGGTTTTTTCCCATAGCACATTTCGCCCCCTTTTTGCTATAATATAATCACTGTCACGACAGGAGGCAACACCCCGTGAACCCTGAAATGATCAAGAAAATCGATGCCGTTCTCGATCGGGTCAAGGACCCCGAGAGCGGGCTGTCCGTTTTGCACCTCGGGCTGGTCAAGAGGGTTCGCTTCAGCGACGCCCAAAAGAAACTGTTTGTCTTCACGGACTTCCAGAGCCACATGCCGGACTGCAAAACCTGCGTTTTCATTGCGAAACTTGTCGGCGACAACATCATCCGCAACCTTGCCGTCGAGTTCAGCCTCGAATTCCCCGATCTCGATGTCGAGTTCGTCTGATCAAAAAAACCGCTTCCAGGTCGGAATAGCGGCCTGGAAGCGGGGAAATTCCTCTTCGAAACGGGGTGCGCCATTCAGCAGAGCTTGCCGAATCGCTCCGCCGCGTAGATCGGGTCGATGTCGGCCCTCATTCCCGCGATCTTTGCCATGTGCGCCTTCTCGTCCCGGATTATGGCTTCGAGGATCTTTTTTTGTCCCTTGTCCTTCGAGAGCTTTGCCAGCTCCGTGTAGAGAAGGATGGCGTTCTTTTCAGCCTGCATGGCGATGCGGCAGGCGTCCTCCACCGTTTTGATCTGATCGAGCCGATCCGCCTCCTTTTCGCCTTTCGGCAGAACCCCCTCCCGGACAATGGCCTCCAGGTAATCATCGATTTCCACGGCCCGGAAGCATTCCTCGACCCCTTTTCGAAGGGCGGAGGCCTGGAGGTCGAGCAACTCGCCCAGGTGTTTCGCCTCTTCCCTGGCCAGTTTCACGAACAGCCCGGCAAGCTCGGTTCCCCTGAACTTCTCCGCCGCCTTCGTGTAGAAACTCACACCGTGTTTCTCCTGGCGCACGGCAAAGTCAATCACGCTGATTTCCGTTTTCGCCATGTCAGGGCCTCCTTTGCCAAGCAATTCCTTTTATTCCTATTACTGCGGCAACTAAACATCGCAACCCTGTCATACCGGATACCCGATCAGGTCGAGTACAGGCCTGATCCGGTATCCAGTCCTTTTGGATTCCCGCCCTCTCGACAGGCTCAGGGCCGTGAGCTTGCCGAACGGCCTTAGCGCGAATGACGCTGTTGCGGTATTTTGTTACCCATCTGATAAAATGAATGACGTCATCAAACAGGGTGCACAAACAACGCCTGTAATAATGGTCTTCTGTCATTCCGGGCTTGACCCGGAATCCAGTCTTTTCGTGGATTCCTGCCGACGCAGGAATGACAAAGCCTGCAAGGTGTCTATTTTCCCCTGCTCCCCGTCATAGCGCAGATCAGAAGAACCTACCGAACCGCATGGCTGCGTAGGCCGGGTCGTAGTCGGCCCTCGCGGACCCTACCATGATGATGTGGGAGCGCTCCTCCTTCGTGATGTCCTCGAAGATCTTCTTCTGCTCCTTGCCAAACGAGAGTTTCGCCAGCTCCGAGTAAAGAAGGATGGCGTTTTTTTCCGCCTCCATGGCAATGGCGCAGGCCTCGCCGACCGTGTTCACCTTCTCGAGCCGCTTCACCATGCTGTCGCCTTTCGGGAAGAGCCCCTCCCGGATGATCGTGTCGAGATAGTCGCTGACATTCTCCGAGCGGAAGCACTGGTCGGCGCCCTTCTTCTCCGCTTTTGCCTTGATCCCGATAAAGGTCTCCAGGTGCTTTGCCTCCTCTTTCGCGAGCTTCATGAAGAGATCCCTCAACTCCCTGTCGTTGAACTTTTTCGCTGCCCTCGTGTAGAAACTGATGCCGTCCTTTTCCGCCCTCATGGCGAAATCGAATATGCTCATCTCCGTCCTGGCCATGGCTCAACCTCCTTTTCTGTTGATCGTGATAACCCAAACAAAAAAACGCATTCATTCATTTTAAAATGCCGGTCCAGGAAATACAATCCATTCTTTTATTCATGAGGTCACGAAATCGTTTTCACTGCCTTTTGAGACCATGGATTTTGTCATTCCGGATACCCGATCAGGTCGAGTACAGGCTTGATCCGGAATCCAGTCTTTACATGGATTCCCGCCTTCGCGGGAATGACACCTCGAGACCTCTGAGGAAGAGGTGAACCATTCATTACTTTCCTTAATCTATCCGGGGAAACCCGGTGCCGGGAAACGGCCGGGTTATGCAGACGGCATGCGTTACTTTTTCGCAGGGATGAGCGAGGGGATCCAGCGGTATATGGGCTCGAAACAGGGCTTGACCATCCCTTTCTTCGGGATCATGAAGACAAAGCACTTCTTCTGGTCGGGAACGATGGCGACGTGGCGAAGGATGCCGGGGTCGGTATGGATCGTCGTGAATTTCTTCAGCTGGTCCCGCATTCGGCCGCTCTCGTAATACACAAAGTAGTTGTAGTCGCCCCACCGGAGCGCCTCCCGGTTGAGCCGCGCCTCGTTGGTGATCCGAGCGTGCCGGTAGCGGGAATATCGCTCCTCGATGAGGTGCCCCTCCTCCTTCGGCGACTGCCGCAGGTGCAGGGTGATGAAGAGCCGGTCGTGCTTTCGGATCAGGATCGAAACGGGCAGGTACAGCAGCGACTGCCGGGCCAGGAAGGTGATCGTCGCTTCCACCTTCTCGATGGGCGAGTCCTTCCGGGTGACGAAATTGCCGTGGTAGCCGATGAGGCCGCCGATGTTCGTGAAGGTCTGGTCGATGGGCTTGATGACGTCCACGAGGCCGTTGAAGGCCGAGAGGTAGAGGCGCTTGTTCTCCCTCTCGCCCCAGTAATAGCCCCAGACGAGGACCGCCGTCGCGGCGATGAAGAGCCAGAACAGGGGCTCCGATACGAGATAATCGTGTTCGAACATTTTCAGCGTCTCCAGTCGAGGGGCGTAACCAGATCCTCGGAAATCTCGTAGAGCTTCGAATCCAGGCCGCAGGCAACCTGGGCGGAGAGGGCCACCTGCAGCAGCGGGATATCCCCGACCATTTTCTGCAGCTCGGCGACCACCTGGCCGGCGACGGCGCGGTTCTCCTCCGTGACCTTGTTCTGGATGAGAAGCCGCAGCGGCAGGTTGATGTCCCGCAGGCCCTCCACGAGCCTCTCGGACTCGCGCAGGGAGAGCATGTCGGGGTTGAAGACGAGCACGACGCCGCTGTCGGGGCCCTGCAGGATCCCCGTGAGGGACTCGTAATTGGCCTTCAGGGCCATCAGCCGATTGAGGACCGGGTCGTCCTTCTCGTCGTAGGCCAGCTTGATTTCCTGTTTCTTCTCCTCCTCGTTCGCGGGCCCCCGGATCTTCTGGATCGTGTGGCGCTTGTCCAGGATCTGCCGGCGGATCTGGGCGAGGCGGTCGATCCAGGTGATCGTGATCTGCGGCAGGGCCAGGAAGCGCAGCGTCAGGCCCGTGGGCGGCGTGTCGAAGATGATCGTGTCGAAGTTCGAGCCGTCTTTCCGGATCGTCTCCTCGATGCTCGTGAGCAGGGCGTACTCCTCGATGCCCGGCGAGTACTTGAGAACCGAGAAATAGCGGTCCAGGTTGAGGGTCTGCAGGTAGCTGTAGGTCCGGGTGAGAACGCCGATCTCCCGCTCCAGGTAGTCCCGGGAGAGCTTGTGCAGATCGACCTCCCGGAGGAGCAGCCTGTCGTGCATCTTCTTTTCTTTGCCGTTGAGGCTCACGCAGAAGATGTCGCCCAGGTTGTGGGCGGGGTCGAGCGACACGACGAGGACGCGGCTATTCTGAGACAGCTGCCAGGCCGCCGAGGCGGCCATCGTCGATTTGCCGACGCCGCCCTTGCCGGTGTAGAAGAGGATCTTCATCAGTCCACCCCCAGGCTTCCCATCATCTGCCCGAGCATGTCGCAGGCATCCTCGGCCCTCTGGCCGAGGATCTGCATCTCGCGCTCCATGAAGGGCAGAAGCTCCACGGCGAGGAAGGTCGGCGGGGCCGGAAACCCCACGAAGGAGCCCAGGAGAAGCAGGGCAAAGACGTTCTCCAGCTCCTGCTGCTCCATGCAGGTCAGGCTGAGGACCTTCTCACGCTGGCCCTGACTGAATCCCTGCATGAAATGCCGGAGATGCTCGAGGATGGAAGGTGGCATACTTGAATAGTTTACTCCCTGCTCCGGAATTGAAAATCCCCCCCGCACCCCGCCTGGGGCGCGAGGGGGATTTCACGTTACCCCATTTCCACGTTCAAGTAAATACCCGTGGGGTTATTCCTTCTTCCCGCTCGACTTCACGAAGTCGACGATGAAGAGGATGTTGAGTATGAGCATGATCCCCATGATGATCTGCACGGTCCAGCCCGTCCCGGGCGTCTTGACGATGGTGCCCGGCATGACGACCCACATGAACCACACGATGGCGCAGGTCACCGTGAACCACAGGGCCCAGGCGGGCACGATCGCCACGATGGCGAACTGGGACTTCAGCTTCTTCGACACGAAGGCCGCCCCCGTCATGAGGGCAATCGAGGCGATGAGCTGGTTTGCCGCGCTGAAGGAGGGCCAGAGGATCGAGAACTGGCCGCTCCAGGCCAGGTAGATGCCCAGGGCCGCAGGGATGATGGAGGCGACCCAGCGGTTCGTGATGACATTGTAGGCAGCGCCAAGGCTCGACTGCACGGGCTCCAGCATCTCCACGAGGCAGTAGCGGGCCAGGCGGTTCGTCGTGTCGAGGGTCGTGAGCGCAAAGGCCGAGATCCAGAGCCCCGCGATGACCTTCACGATCGCCGTGGGGATGAAGGAGAGGAAGGTCGAAGCCACCATGACACCGAAGGCTTCGACGATCATGCTGGGGGGCGCGAGCTTCAGGGCCCCCGTCGCCTTCGCGTAGGTCGTGGCCCAGTTGCCAGCCTCGAGGGTCAGGGTGTAGTTGGCCGCCGCGGCCTGGTTCTGCATGACCGTCATGCCGAAGCCGCCGATGGCCACGATGATGACCGTCGAGAGGAACCCCTCGGTGAACATGCCGCCGTAGCCCACGAAGAGGGCGTCCGTCTCCTTCTGGAGCTGCTTGGACGACGTCCCCGAGGCCACCAGGGAGTGGAAGCCGGAGAGGGACCCGCAGGCGATGACCAGCGGGATCGCGGGCCAGAAGGGCGTGGGCTGGCCTCCCAGCAGGATGGGCGAGAAGGCGGAGAATGCCGGCGCCTCCATCCCCTTGAAGGTCACCATGGCGGCGACAAAGCCGATGGCGATGCCGAAGTAGAGCAAAAACGAGTTCAGGTAGTCCCGCGGCTGCAGCAGGAGGTTCACCGGGATGGATGCGGCGATGATGATGTAGACGAGGAGGATCACCATCCACGTCTCGTAGCTCAGGGGAATGGGGTACTGGGGCCCCATCCAGATGGCGATGGCCATCAGGACGATCCCGATGACCGTGGCAATCGGCAGGTTCATTTTCACCCGGTAGATGAGGGCCCCCAGGATGATGGCGGCGATTGTCATGAAGATTGAGGCCGACCCGATGGAGGGCGTCCGGGCGAACATGGAGCCGATGACGTTGGCGAAGGCCGCCACGACGAGGATGAGCAGGAAGAAAACGATCCAGTAGAAGGAGCGCCCCGTGCGCTTCGAGATGAGGTCCGTGGCCACGAACTGCACCGACTTGGCGTCGTAGCGCACCGAGGCCATGAGCGCCAGGTAGTCGTGGATGGAGCCGATGAGGACGTTGCCGAACCAGACCCAGAGAAGCCCCGGGAGCCAGCCCCAGACCATGGCCATGGCAGGCCCGACGAGGGGCCCCGCGCCGGCGATGGACGAGAAGTGGTGACCGAAGAGGACCGCCTTGTGGGCCGGGACGTAGTCCACGCCGTCGTAGAGGCGCTGCGAGGGCGGCGCGTTCTTGTCGTCGGCCTTGACGACGTCCTTTTCGATCTTCTTGCCGTACGTCCAGTACAGCCCCATGTAGATGATGAAACCGATGATGATGATGACTGTGGTTGTTGCTACCATAATCCCCCTCCTTCAAAAGATAGGAATTTAATAAAAATAACCGCAGTAACGATCCCGGGTCACCGGGATGGGCCGGGCATGGATCTCCTTATCATACCCTTAACGCTTTATTTTCTATTCCTTTGCGCACCCGAAGTCAAACACAAATTGCATACAATTTTGCCCTTTACAGGGTTACCCGATTGGTCTACATTTGTCGAGGATTAGCCATCCCCTACTCCCTTCCGGACCCTAACGGAGGTACAGCATGACAAAGAAGAAACCCGATTCCAGCCAGGGTGACGAGAGAATCAAGATCGGTGCCCGCATCCGCGACTGCCGCCAGAAAAAGCAGCTCACCCTCGAGGACATGGCCACCAAGACGGGGCTTGCCAAGGCGGTACTCGCCGGGATCGAGAGCGACGAGACCATCCCGCCCCTCGGGACGCTGCTGCGCCTCTCGAAGGCCCTCGACGTGAGCATGGCCTTCTTCTTCGAGGACGAGGTCGAGATGGAGAGGCTCTCGGTGACCCGCAGCGGCGAGCGCGTGAAGGTCAAGCGGCGGCCCCACCACCGGGAGGGCGAGGTGGACTACGTCTACGAATCCCTCGAGCCCAAGAACCCGAAAAAGCACATGGAGCCCTTCCTGGTGGAGTTCCAGCCCATGGAGACGGGCGACATGGTCTTCATGAGCCACGAGGGCGAGGAGTTTCACTTCGTGCTCGAGGGGAAGCTCGAATTCCGGACCGACGACCGGGTCGAGGTGCTCTTTGCCGGGGATTCCCTGTACTTCGAGTCGGAAATGAACCACAGCTTCCGGTCTCTCGAAACGAAACCGGCAAAGGTCCTCGTCGTCGTCTGGAACAGGCGTGACTGAGGCACGACTGAGGCACGACTGAGGCATGACCGGGGGCATATCCCTTAGAGACCGTTTCGTTGTTCTTCAGGGATCACGTTTACGAAGATCGGAAGATCGGAAGTGAGGAAGAGCAGATAAGAGAAGAAATAAATCCTACTTCCACTCCGATCTTCCGCTCTTCATAACTTCCTAACTTCGTGCTGGCCCTCAATGGCCATGCTTCCGGGAATGATTGACCGGCCGGAGCAAGAAGTGCGAACAGGGAGGAACCCATGCTGGAAATACGCTTTCACGGCCGCGGCGGTCAGGGGACCGTTGTGGCGACCATCCTGATGTCCAAGGCCTTCTTCCGTGCCGGCTTCCAGGTCCAGAGCTTTCCCTTCTTCGGGGTGGAAAGACGCGGGGCCCCCGTGGAGGCCTACCTGAGGCTTGACAGGGAGAAAATCCTCCTGAGGACGAACGTCTACACCCCGGACCACGTCGTCGTCCTCGACAGTACGCTCATCCAGGCGATCGACGTGACGCGGGGCCTCAAGCCCGGCGGATCGATCCTCATCAACAGCCCCGCCCCCCCGGCGGATACGGGCGCCTACTCGAAGTTCCGTCTCGCCTGGGTCGATGCCAGCCGGATTGCCATGAACAACCAGATCGGCAGCCGTACCCACCCCATCGTCAACACCTCCATGATGGGGGCGGTGGCCCGCGTCCTCGACATGCCGCCCCTGGAGGACGTCGTTGCGGCCATCCGCGACGAGGTGCCGGGAAATGCCGAGCGCAACGTCACGGCTGCCAGGGAGGCCTACGAGGCCGTCCAGTTCGCCCAAGCCGTCAAACCGGCGGCATGAGGCGCTCTTCTCACAGAACGACTCTTTCTCAAGGTGACTCCGATGGTACGGAAAGCTCAAGCACGGGCGGAAGAGGAAAACCCCATCCACATCATGCCCCGCTCGACCCAATCGACGGAAGCCAACAAGACCGGTTCCTGGCGCTACCTGCGGCCCCGCTACGAGGAAAAGACGGCGCCCTGCAGCGCCGCCTGCCCCGCCGGTGAAGACATCGGCAAAATCGAGATGCTCACCACCCAGGGGCTCTTCAAGGAGGCATGGGAAACGATCCTCCGGGAAAACCCCTTCCCGGGTGTCTGCGGCCGGGTCTGTTTCCACCCCTGTGAGGGCGCCTGCAACCGCGGGGAATTCGACGACCCCATCGCCATCCACTCGCTCGAGCGCTTCCTGGCCGACACGGCGGAGCGCGACGATCTCAAACCGCTGCTGGAACGGCTCCCCTTGCGCCCTGAAAAAGTGGCCATCGCCGGGGCCGGCCCCTCGGGACTGGCGGCAGCCTGGTTTCTCACGCAGCTGGGTTACGCCTGCGACGTCTTCGAGGCGTCCGCCGAGGCCGGCGGGATCCTGCGCTGGGGGATTCCGCTCTACCGGCTGCCCCTTGCCGCCCTGCGAAGGGAGATCGCCCAGATCCAGGCCCAGGGCGTCCGGATCCACACGGGCAGGCCCGTGACGGCCGATTTCCTGAAAGACCTCGAAAAATCCTACCAGGCCGTCTATCTCGCCTGCGGCCATGCCAGGACGACGGCGCTTCGCGTGCCCGGCGAGGAACTGGAAGGCGTTGCAGACGGCCTGGGGTTCCTCGAGAAAGTCCGCAACGGCGAAAAGCCACCCGTCACGGGGGTCTCCGCCGTCATCGGTGGCGGCAACACGGCCGTCGACGTGGCGCGCAGCATCGTCCGCCTCGGCGGCGAGGCCCTGATCCTCTACCGCCGGCGGCGCCAGGACATGCCCGCCTTCGGCGATGAGGTCCAGATGGCTCTCAAGGAGGGGGTGAAGCTGACGGAACTCGTCGCGCCGGCCAGGATCCGAAAAGACGGCGG
>DIFQ01000098.1:32361-40971 GCA_002419215.1 Syntrophaceae bacterium UBA5744 | reverse complement strand
ACATGAAGACGTTCTCCCAGGGGACGAAGAGGTCGTCGAAGATCATCATGGCCTCGTGGCCGCCGAACTCCTTGTTGCCCATGTCGAACTGGCCGCCCTCGAGCTTGCGCGTGTCGCAGGACTGGCGGCCGTAGATGTAGAAGATGCCCTCGGCGTCGGCCGGGGCCACGAAGGACAGGGCGAAATCGGCGTCTTCCTTCGTCATCGTGAGGGTGGGCATCACGAGGATCCAGTGGGAATTGAGGGCGCCCGTCTGGTGGGCCTTGCAGCCCCGCACGACGATGCCGTCCTTGCGCCGCTCAACGACGCGGCAGAACAGGTCGGCGTCGGCCTGCTTGCCGGGGTTCAAACCCCGGTTGCCCTTGACGTCCGTCATGGCGCCGTCGACGGTCCAGTCCTCTTCCTGCATCTTCAACATGAAGTTGCGGAAGCGCTTGTGGTACTCGGTGCCCAGCTTCCGGTCCATCTCGAAGGTCACGCTGTCCACGGCGTTGACGGCGTCCATGCCCACGCAGCGCTGGAAGCAGGCGGCCGTCTTCTGTCCCACCAGGCGCTGCATCTTCACCTTCTTAACCAGGTCTTCCGGGCTCTGGTGCAGGTGGCAGAAGCGGTTGATCGTCTTGCCCGTCAGGGACGACTTCGCCGTCATGAGCTCCGCGTACTGCGGGTCTTGAGCGAGCGTGTAGGTCATCTTCACGGAGTTCATCGAGGGGCGGATGATGGGGTGGTCGACGACATTGGCGACCTCCTCGCCCATCAGGTAAACCTTGAAGTTCATCTTGCGCAGACTCTCTTCGTACTGTTCGGGTGTTTTCAACGGCATAAATCAAAACCTCCTTTTAAAAGAACGGGCTGTAACGGTCGGCGGCCACTTTTTTCTCGCCGATATCAACCGGACGTTCCGGATTTACCAGCCCTTGCGGGGCGGTGTAAAATGAGCACCACCGCATCTGTCCTGGCCGGCTCCTATTACATGGGCCGTGCCAGCACAAAAAAGGGGCTGTGCAATACTGCACAAGGCCCCATTAATATTGAGTAAACATTGAATGATGTTGCGGTGCAAAAAAAATCGGCCCGGCCGGCAGAGTTGCAGGTCTGCACAGCACGGGACCGTGATTGAAATTCAAGTACTTGGTATTATTTAAATATTGCAGAAATGCAACATGTGCATTCCCGCAACTACCCTTCCAATAAATGGTATTTCGTTGCTTTTCTGAATATCGTTGTGCGGTCGACGCCAAGCGCCTCCGCCACTTTTTTCCAGGATCGAAGCTCCCGGTATGCCTCCTCGATGAGGTATCGCTCCGTCTCCTCGACGGCATCCTTCAGGTGCGCCCCCTTCGCGGGCAGGCGACGCTTCGCGTGGATCGAGTCGGGCAGGCTCTCCATGCCGATCTCGCTTCCCGGCGACATGACGATCATCCGCTCGATGACGTTTTTCAGCTCCCGGACGTTTCCGGGCCAGTCGTAATGGACGAGCTTGTCCAGGACCTCCGGCGAGAGCGTCTTCTCATAACCGAAATGCCGGTTGAACTCGTCGAGGAAGTACCGGACGAGAAGGGGGATGTCATCCTTGCGATCGCGCAGAGGATGCACGTGAAGGGGCACCACCATGAGCCTGTAATAGAGGTCCTCGCGGAAGGTGCCCTCGCGGAGCATCTTCGCGAGGTCGCGGTTGGTGGCGGCAATGATCCGGACGTTGACGGGGATCGCCTTCGTGGCGCCCACCCGGGTGATCGCCTTGTCCTGGATGGCCCGCAGGATCTTCACCTGGAGGGAGAGCGGCAGCTCCGCCACCTCGTCGAGAAAGAGAGTTCCCTTGTGGGCCAGCTCGAAAAGACCCGGCTTGCCCTCCTTTTTCGCCCCCGTGAAGGCGCCCCCCTCGTAGCCGAAGAGCTCGCTCTCGAGGAGCTGCTCCGGGATGGCGGCGCAGTTGATGCTGATGAAGGGGCTCGCGTCGCCCATGCCCTGCCGGTGGACGAGCTTGGCGACCAGCTCCTTGCCCGTACCGGACTCGCCCGTGATCAGCAGCGTGGAGTCCACCTCGGCCATTTTCCCCGCAAGCTCGACGATCTGCGCCATCGGCTTGCTGCGGAACACGAGGCACGAGTCCCGCACCTGAAGGGATCGCAAGTGCGTCAGTTCGGCCTCGTACTTGCGGCTCTGCTCCTTTTCCCGCGTGAGCTGTTCGCGAAGGCTGACCAGCTCCGTGACGTCGCGGACATTGGTGACGACGCGGTAGAGTTTGCCGTTTTCGTCGAAGATCGGGTTTCCCGTGACGAGGATCTGCTTCTTGCCCCTGACGGTCTGGTTGATCGTGATGCTCCTGAGCTCCTTCATGACCAGAACCGTCACGGACTGGTCGAAATAGCCCCTGTCGACCAGTTCCTGCATCGTGAGGCCAAGGACCTCACTGGCCCGGATCCCCGTGATCCGCTCGTAGGCCTCGTTGATGTCCAGCACGCGGCCCTCGGCGTCGGTGATCCAGATGCCGTCATAGGAGGAGTGGATGATGGACTCGAGCTCGCGGTTGAGGCCCTTGACGATACCCAGCTCGTGGGAGATCTCCTCGACGCGGGAGAAATCCTGAAAGACGCTCACGGCTCCCACGACCCTGCCGTCGCGGATGACGGGCGCGTAGTTGACAAGCAGGGGCGCTCTGCGGCCCTGGAACGTCTGTCCCGTCAGCGGCTTTCCCGATTTCATGATTTCCATCAGCCGCGTGTTGGGGATGACGTCCAGGATGTGGCGGCCGATGGACTCGATCGAACGGATGCCGAGCAAGTCCTCCGCGAGCCGGTTGACCACGACGATGATCCCGTTTTCGTCGATGGCGATGATGCCGCACTCGGCGGAGTTCATAATCGACGAGACCTCGGCGCGGAACTCCGTGATGCAGGCCCGAAGCGCCTCCGCATAGGCTTCCAGGGAGACGACACCGACGAGCGCGCCGTCCCCGTCCAGGACAAGGGCCGGGACGCCGGCCCCGGGAAGTCCGGCGATCTCATCGTCCGGCGACAGGCTCTCTGCAACGCGGGAGATCCGGTCGGCGATGGTTGCGGTCATGAAGGCCCCGCCGCGCAGGGCCGACAACAGGTCGTTCCGGGTCACGGCACCGACAGGACCGTTTTGCCGATCGGCGACAGGGGCAATATCCACGTTCTTGGCGTGCATGACCGTGAGGGCCGTGCCGATCGTGTCGTTGGGCGACAGAAGCGGGACGGAAACGACGATGTTCGATACTTTCATGAGAAAACCTCGGGACGCACCCCGTTAAGCACTTTTTTCACTTCCTTCACTTCTTTCACTTCTTGTCTTTCCCAAAGGCCCGGGCGAAGGGGTTGTTGAAAGGGGCGGGCTCGGGCTTCTTCTTGTCCTGTTTTTGTCTGTCCTGCCGCGGTTTGTCCGGCCGGCGCGGATCCCGGGGAGCTCTTTCCGCGGGGGGCCCGGCAGCCGCTTCCTTCCTCTCGCCCGTTGCGCCCTGCTTCATGGAAAGCGAGATCCGCTTCCGATCCAGGTCCACGTCGAGAACGGTCACCTCGACTCGCTGGGCGACTTTCACCACCTGGTTGGGGTCGGAGACGTAGCGGTCGGCAAGCTGGCTCACGTGGACGAGGCCGTCCTGGTGGACGCCCACGTCCACGAAGGCGCCGAAGGCCGTCACGTTGGTCACGACACCGGGAAGCTTCATCCCGGGCCTGAGATCGTCGAGCTTCTCGATGCCCTCGGTGAAGGTGACGGACTCGAACTTTTCGCGGGGGTCGCGGCCGGGCTTGGCCAGCTCGTCCATGATGTCCTTCAGCGTGGGGATGCCCACTTTCTCCGTCACGTACTTCGCGATGTCGATGATTTTTCGTTTCGACTCGTCCGTCACGAGATCCACGACGGAACAGGAAAGGTCCCTGGCCATGGCCTCGACGACGGGGTAGCTCTCGGGGTGGACGGCGCTGGCGTCGAGCGGGTTTGCCCCGTCGCGGATGCGCAGAAAGCCCGCCGCCTGCTCGAAGGCCTTGGGGCCGAGGCGCGGAACCTTCCGGAGGCTCTCTCTCGCGGCAAAGGGGCCGTTCGCATTTCGGTACGCGACGATGTTCGCGGCAAGCTGCGGCCCCAGGCCCGAGACGTAGGTCAGAAGCTGTGGGCTTGCCGTGTTGACCTCGACGCCCACGGCGTTGACGCAGCTCGACACGACGTCGTCGAGGCTCCGCTTGAGGGCCCCCTGGTCGACGTCGTGCTGGTACTGCCCCACGCCGATCGCCTTGGGGTCGATCTTGACGAGCTCGGCCAGCGGGTCCACGAGCCTGCGGCCGATGGAGACGGAGCCGCGCACCGTCACGTCCTGATCGGGAAACTCGTCGCGGGCAACCTGCGAGGCGGAATAGACCGAGGCGCCGCTCTCGTTGACCATGATGACCGGGATGTCCGGAAGACCGAGCGCCCGGACGAAGGCCTCCGTCTCGCGGCCCGCCGTGCCGTTGCCCACGGCGATGGCCTCGACGGAGAATCGCTCCGCGAGGAGACGAAGCGTCTCGGCGGCCTTGACCTTTCCCTCCTCGGAGAAGTGGGGGTAGATCGTGTCGTTGTGAAGGAGCTTTCCCTGCCGGTCGAGACAGACCACCTTGCAGCCCGTGCGGAAGCCGGGGTCGATGGCCATGACGCTCTTCTGCCCCAGGGGCGGGGCCAGCAGCAGCTGCCGCAGGTTGTCGGCAAAGACGCGGATTGCGGCCTCGTCGGCGCGCTTCTTCGTCTCGAGCCGGGTCTCCGTCTCCATGGACCAGCAAAGCAGGCGCTTGTAGCTGTCGTGGACGGCTTCCCGGACCTGCTCCGAGGCGGGGCCCTTCCCCGTGATGAACTGTCCCTCGAGGAGCCTGAGGGCGTCTTCTTCCGGCGGCGCGATGAGCAGGGTGAGGACCTTCTCGTTTTCGCCGCGGCGCATGGCGAGCACCCGGTGCGAGGGCGCCCTGGCGACGGGCTCCTCCCACTCGAAGTAGTCGCGATACTTCGCCCCCTCGGCCTCCTTGTCGGCGATGACCTTCGATTTGAACAGGCCCTTTGCGGCGAAGAGATCGCGCATCTTGGCGCGGGCCTCCTGGTTTTCGTTGACCCACTCGGCGATGATGTCCCGGGCGCCGGCCAGGGCGTCCTCGACGGACTCGACGCCCTTTTCCGCGTCGACAAAGGCGGCGGCCTCGGCGGCGGGGTCCGTGCCGTCTCGCTGGGCAAAGAGGACAGCGGCAAGGGGCTCGAGGCCCTTTTCCCTGGCGATGGTGGCCCGCGTGCGGCGTTTCGGCCGGAAGGGCAGATAGATGTCCTCGAGCACCGCCATCGTCTCGGCGGCACGGATTTTCCCGTTCAATTCCTCCGTCAGGAGCTGCCTCTCTTCGAGGGATTTCAGAATCGCCTCGCGACGCTTGTCGAGCTCGGCGAGCTGCTCCAGGCGGTCGCGGATCGTGGCAATGGCCACCTCGTCGAGCGAGCCCGTGGCCTCCTTGCGGTAACGGGCGATGAAGGGAACCGTGCCCCCCTCGCCGAGAAGGCCGGCAACGGCCTGCACCTGGCCGGGAGCCAGGCTCAGTTCGACTGCAATCTTTGCGATGTGGCGGTCCTGCATGATCACCTCGCGAGAAAAAAATCAAAAGGCAAGGCCCCCTTCTGCCGAGCGGAGACTTGCCGCGGTGAAGAGTAACAGAAGTGATTCTGCGGGTCAACCCCTTTGCTTCCGCCCGAAGACGCGCAAGCCCGATGCCCCCGCTCACGACTCATGCCTCCGGGATGCGGGGCTGCATATTTGCGCATCGGCCGAAAAAAAGGGTTGGCCCGTCCGGACGGGCCAACCCTTTGGAGTTTCTGGCGGAAGTGCATGGGAATCGAACCCACCTGGGAGGGTATCAGCCCCCCACACTGGATTTGAAGTCCAGGAGGCCCACCAGTGACCTGCGCACTTCCAAGATGCATAAGATATCGAAGGCACTGATGAATGTCAAGGTCATCTCTAAAGCCGTCCCCGCGTCATGATCGTCGTAACCCCAATTTGTGCAAGCCATGCGTCCCACCTCGTTTATTTAGCCTGCAACAGTCCTGTTTGCTTTTAAAGTCCAAGAGGTTCACCAGCGACCCCGGCAACCTCCAACGCGTAAGGTTTATCTCGAAACTCGTGCCAGTGTCATTGTCGCCGAAATATCCCTGAAATGTTTGATTCCGCCGCCTGAAAACGGCAGAAGCCGCCACCCGAACACGCCGGACTTCGCTGGCCGGACGAAACCGGTTACCGATCCTGTTCTTATTTTCCCCTGCAATCACAGTGCGTTTCATTTCTACCGATCGGAATTGAGGCCAAAATTAAATCTTGCTTTTTCCCCGGAATGCAGCAAAAAATAACGAATTAAAATTCAGAGAATAATAACATGTACGAGTCTTTTTACGGTCTGAGAGAAAAACCCTTCAACCTGACGCCGGACCCGGACTATTTTTACATGAGCCCGGGCCATGAGAATGTATTCACCCATCTGGAGTATGCCATCCAGGAAAGCAAGGGGTTTGTTGTCGTGACCGGCGAAGTGGGCTCCGGCAAGACGACCCTGATCAATTATCTCCTTCGCAAAATCCCCCAGAGTATTCACGTGGGGATTATCAACAACACGCTCGTCCAATTCCAGGAACTGCTGAGAATGATCTGCCTCGAGTTCGATCTGGAAATAGCCAATGCGGAAAAGTCGGTATTGCTCACTCGTCTCTACAGTTACCTCCTCGACAAGTACTCGAAACGGGAGCGAGTGATTCTTATCATTGATGAAGCACAAAATCTTCCGGAAAAAACACTGGAAGAGATCCGCATGCTGTCCAATCTGGAGGCTGAAAAGCATCATCTCCTCCAGATGATCCTCGTCGGACAGCCCCAGTTGAAGGAAAAGCTCGAGAGAAAGAGCCTGGAGCAGTTTGTTCAACGCATCACCGTATACTGCCATCTCGATGCCCTTGACAAAGTCCAGGTTGATTACTACGTCCGTCACCGGCTCAAGGTTGCCGGTGCGCAGAATCTCGACCTCTTCGACACGGAAGCCCTCGATGCCATCTATGAGCACTCTCACGGTATCCCGAGGCTCATCAATATGCTCTGCGATGCAGCATTGGTATACGGATATGCCGATGATACTAAAATAATTGGCCGTGTACTGATCGACACAGTCGCTCAAGCGAGACCAGGCAAGAAAAAAGGCTTGCCGGATTCGCTTCCCGAGGACGAAAAGATCTACGAACCGGCAACCCCGGTTTTCTCAGCGCTGTTAAGGCAGGAATTCGAAGGCCGCTTTAAAGTGTTTGAAGAGAAGCTTGCCGCTCAGGAAGAAAGGATTCTAAATATCAGCAAATGGGTGGAATCTCTTCAGGGACACAGGGACGAACGGGATAAAATCATGATCCAACTGTTAAAGATGGTGAAAAAAAACCTGGATCGTCAGTCCGATATTTTGGCGGCTCGACTGCAGGAGCAAGGGGCGGACTTGATAGCGGTAGTTCCGCAAAAAAAGGCCAAAAAGAAGCAACCCCTCATTCTACTCAAACCAAAAAAAAAGCAGGAACCGGATCCCGCCCCTTGATCGGCCTCGACGAACAACGCGTCATGGATGTTTTCGCCCTCAAGACTTGCAGCGCTATCCGATAACTTCCGCCGGCCTCAACGGCGCACCATTGAAGATCGAGAAAAAACCCGCGGGCATCATAACGGGGGCATTCTTCCTCCCTTTACGGTTCAATTACCCAGCGTAAACAGGTCAAGTCAAATATCTTGCGCAAAAATCACATTTGGAGGGGGATTTATGTTTGGCTTCATGACGTACATCGAAAAAGACGGTGGTTTAATCGGCGGCTATCTTTTAACCAATCGCGAATTGTCCCCTGTCCAATTCGGGCACACCAGCAAAATAAGCTTGCCAAGCAAACTCGAGAAGATACTTCATGGAGTCCAGCTCGAGGCAAAATGGTATGGTGACTTGATTGCCGGTACGTTGTATGACGGCATAAGAAATATTGAAGCGGTGGATTCAAAATCCATAGAGGCAATATTTGTTTCCCATGGGGAAATGCTTCATCTCAGGAAGAGAACGGGGGACATCCCCGTTGTCTGCATCAGCCAGACAGGCGAGGTTGCCACATACAAAAACCACCAGTACGACGCAGAACGGGTGGCACCCCTCCTTGCGGACATTAATCAGCTGTCTTCTCTCGACGAAGTATTTTTAAGAATCATCGACGGAATTTCAGAATGCATCTATTCCACGTGATCCTGTAAATATGTTCAGACCGACAGACCGATTCAGAAATTATCTGCACCAGTTATTCAGGCGAAACATCAACGAACCTGAATCGATCCACACTTGCCGGAAAACGATCCGAACGGCTCAGCCATACATCTGTTTTGTGTTTCTTGACACGGATTCCATGCCGACAGCAACGAACATCCGTCTGAGCCGGTCGTACTCAGATACCCTTTTCCGTCATAGAATACTCCGGCAACTCGAACCGCATGTTCTTCATGAAGGATCTTTATATTCGGATGCTCAGAGCGAAAAGCCGGTCTTCCGGTCATTCACGCTCGACGCCCCGACCGGCGCCATC
>DIFQ01000098.1:260-32260 GCA_002419215.1 Syntrophaceae bacterium UBA5744 | reverse complement strand
CGGGTCCTTTCCATCGGTTGACCAACCCGTGTCGGTCGCGGCCGCGATCGATCCGGATGCCCGGCGCGAAAAGCCGGCCCTTCGGTCGTTCACGCTCGACGCCCCGACCGGCGTCATCGACAAATCCATTGCGGCGGCAGGGCAACCCGTGTCGGTCTCAGCCGCGATCGATCCGGATCACAAGCGCGAGAAGCCGGTCGCCCGGTCATTCACACTCGACGCCCCGACCGGCCTCATCGACAGAGCCATTCCGTCGGCGGGGCAACCCGTGTCTTTAGATGTAAGTTGTGATTTTAATAAGCAGGAAAAAGAAGCAGCAACCAAATCATACATCTTTGAAAATCAATCTGGTCGATGTATTCACGAAACCATGAACGAGGACCGAAAATGCGACAGCTCTAATATTTCTTCATGGATACCCGAGCCCTGCCGCTACGATCATAATATTTTCAGACATGAAACAAAATGCAGGATCGTTCGATTCCGTCGATACTCGCAGATCAGTCCCGGCCTTTACAGCAAATGAAAGCCGGGTGCGGGAGAGGTAACGGAAGCTATCCAGAGAAAAGGTCAATGAAATCAGAGGACAATCTGATGTCATTGACCTTTTGTCATGCTTGCCTCTTTGCCTTTGAGGTTCGGCAGGATCGCCGATGATCTGCAAACTTCCAAGACATTTGAATGCGGGCGATCAACGGTTCTTCCCGTGCTCGACTGGATAAATGAATAATGAAGCCGAAGCAACTAAAGTACGAAGGGGAAAGACCGATTAAATCCTTATAGATTCTGATCATGATCATCCATTTTGCTTTTCAACGGAAGGCACGGGCATTGCAGGGGATGATTGAGATAAATTTCTTGAGGCAACTACCCGGATAAACGGTGTTGGCGATCCGAAAGGGGTATCTCGTGAGTGAAAATGGCTTTGTCGATTACTACGAATTGCTTCAACTGAGTTCGAACGCCGACACCGACACGATTGAGCGTGTTTTCCGGCATCTCGCCAAGAAGCTGCACCCCGACAACAAGGAATCCGCAGACCCTGAGCGGTTCCGCCTGGTTGTCGAGGCCCACCGGACGCTCTCCAATCCTGAAACCCGTGCCGGTTACGACGCCACGTACCAGGAGTACTGGAACAGCAAATGGCAGCTCGCGTCCGAGGCAAGCAGCGGAACCGCTTTCGGCGACGACCGGGAAACCCGCGAGAGCCTGCTTTCGCTTTTGTATGTCCAGCGTCGACGCGACACGAGGCACCCGGGATTGAGCGATTACGATATGGCCCGCCTCCTCGGCAAACCGTTCGAGCTGGTGGAGTTCCACGTATGGTATCTGAAGGCCAAGGGCTGGGTGGAACGTCTCGACACAGGACAGTTGGCAATCAGCGCCGTGGGTGTCGACCAGGTCGAAAAGAACCGGCTCCGGCTCAGGAATGACAACCTTCTCACGGCTCCCGAAAGTGATGAAGGACAGGCTGCGCGATCCCGCACCGCGGATTTACTCGTGTTTCCAAGAGGCACCGATTTGAACAAGTAATGTTTTCTGTACCGTTCAGCCTCAGATCAGCAGGAAAAGCATACTGATATGGGCTTCAATCCATGCGGAGGCTTCGAGTCGGTTCCTTGCCCCAATCTTTCCAAAGCTGTTGTAGAGGTGCGTGCGAACGGTGTGACTGCTGATCCCGATCCGGCCAGCAATCTCCTTGTTACGAAGCCCCTCGGTCATCATCATCAGGAGTTGCAGTTCCCGCCACGTAAGCGGGCACGCGTCCGCAGTCTCTTTCGCGGGGTCCAGGGTATCGGCCATGGCGTTTTCAGGGGTCTCCACGCTATTGAAAAGACCGCACATCCAGTTGATCAGGGCCGTTGTGGAATCGCACCGGTAGAGTATCCCGCAGGATCTCTCCGCACGTTTCCGCTCCGCGCTGTCTCTTTCTTTTCCGGAATTGAACAGCGAGATGAGACGCCGGGCGAGGGAAGAGCCGCTCCCGTTGAATGAAGCCTGCTTGAGAATCTCCCGGAGCCGCGGCTCGCGGTAATCGATCAGAAAGAGCCGGGACGGCTCCTCTGCGGCGCCGGAGAGATACCCTTCGATTCCGTTGAAGTCGGTCACAAAGCAGTCCGCACCCGTCTCTCTGCTGATAAAGCTCACCAGCAGCTCGTTTTCCAGCCGGCGGGGACCGACGATGTGAATGGTTTTTCCGGTCAGTCTGTTCTTCATCATGCACACCCATACAGGAGTGATGCCCGGGTCGTTCACTGCGACAAGCTGTCTCATGTTTCACTCCATCATTGAGAGAGGACCCCCCGGGGGGTCTGCGTTAATCACCGTCAGGATCTCAGTGCCGGGAGACTGTCCCGCCGCCGATCACCTCTCTGACCTTCATCATCAATTCCAAATTCCCGAAAGGCTTCTGCAGGAATGCGCAGCAGCCGTTTCGCATCATGTTCCGTATCTGGACGTTGGTGCTGTACCCGCTGGCCAGGATGACCTTCACCCCAGGATCGATCCGCTTGAGAAGGCTGAAGGTCTCCTCGCCGTTGATTCCGGGCATGACCATGTCCAAGAGCACCCGGGCGATTTCGTCACGGCGATGACTGTAGATCTCCAGGGCCTCTTTTCCGTTCCGCGCCGTAAGCACCGAGTAGCCCTGATTTTCCAGGATCTCCCGATTCACATCGAGCACGACTTCCTCGTCGTCCACGAGCAGGACGGTCTCCGTACCTCTGAGGACTCCCTCGGGGGATGCTGTTTCATCGGACTGCGCCCCATCCGAGGCCGGGAGGTATATCCGGAATGACGTTCCGACACCCTCATTGCTCCCCACCGTGAGCACCCCTCCGTGACTGCGAATGATCCCGTAGGCGGAGGTCAGATCAAAGCCTTGTCCCCGTCCATAGCCGCCCGCATCGAGGGTTGGCTCGAAGATCTTCCCGGCCGTCACGTCGTCGAGCGCCTTCCCGCCATGCGTGACCGTCACAAGAACATAGGCTCCGGTCCGCAGCCCGTAAGCTTCCGCTTCTTCCTGCCCGAGCCTGACATTGCGGGATTCGATCAGGATCCCCCCGCCCTTCGGCATGGACTGGCGGGCCTTGACGTACAGAATGATCAGCGCTTTCTCGATCTGGCCCTGGTCGGCCTTCACCTTCGAAAGGTCGTCCTGAAGTTTTCTGCCGATGGAGATCTCGGTTCGGGTATTGCCGAAAATCGTCGCGGTTTTCCGCACGATCTCGTTCAGGTCGACGGGAAGAAACTCACCCATGCCGCTGTGGGAAAAGGTCAGGATCCGGCCCGTAAGCTCAGAGCCAGCGCGCACCTGCGCCTCGATCGCCTTCAGGTGCTTGAAATCGGGGTCGCCGGGGCCCCGCTTCATGAGCATCAGCGACGTGCAGCCCTGAATCCCCATGAGAATGTTATTGACGGTGTGGGCGATCCCGCCGGCCAGATTTCCTATGGCTTCCATTTTGCCGGTGTTGACACGCTCCGTCTCGAGCCTCGAGCGATCCGTCATGTTCTCGTAGACAACAAGATGCTCCCCCGTGGGCAGCACCTGAACGCGCGCTTCGCAAACCAGATTCCGGCCGTCGCGGGTTCGAATCGTAATGGCCCGGGGACGTGAAGACAGGGTTTCGAGGGAGGCCGTTGCATCCTCCTGGTAGCTTCGCTCTATCGTGTCGCGCTCGGACGGATCGGGGAAGGCCTTCTCGAACCAGACTGCCCGGTCCGGCAAATCGGATTTGTCGTAGCCGAAGAGGGACGTAAACGCGGGGTTGACATATTCGAGCGTCCCGTCCGGGTTCGTAACCGAAAGACCGAAGGGAACATGAGCCATCAGCCTTGAAGACAGGGACGAGGCTTGTCCCCTGCGACCCTCACGGCTCGTTGCGCCGCTCCGGCATCTTGCTCTGCTCCTGATTTCCTTCTCCGGTATCTGCCCGTTCATGGTGTCACTCCCCGATTTCCGTGTCTTGTTGACCGGCATATTGAGCACCGAACATGCCACGGGGGGATGACTGATAATCTATTTCAAAATCGATAAGTTACATGAACAGCCCCCGCCGAACTCGTGCGATTGTCTTATGCCGGATCGGACCATCGATGGGGAATAAGCCAGTAAAGACAATGCGTTGGAAAAATCGTTCCGATATGGCGTGGTCGGTTCTAGAGATGGGGAACGCTGCCGTCGCGGCCCCGGTCCACTGCAAAATGGCATTAAGATCAAAGACTTGTTTCATTTCGGACGGTTGAGCTCTCTGCCTCCTGAAATGGCTTCCCTTCCTGCATTTTCAGGATGACAATGCGATTTGCCTGAATACTAACCATCTAATTTGATTGAAATTATCAGGTAGTGAAATCTTTCGTCCCGGCACGGATTTTGTTCTATGTAAAAGGCAGGCAGGAGAGGAGGAATCGATGTACAAACTCATCCAGGTTCGATACCGGAACAATCGGGAAGGCCTGATCGACGACGTCACCCTGAACGAGCTGATCCGGGAAAGAAAGATCAGGCAGTTCTTCCGTCCCTCGGAGAGCCGGTGGGTAGACGTGGAAAAGGATCCGGTCAGGGTGCAGTCCAGCGGGTTCACGGGGCCGGAGAGGCGGGAATCGCTCCGGCCGGCGAAAAAGGAAAAGCCGCCCGGGATGATCTCAAGGCTCCTGCGACGCAAGAAACCCGAGAAGCTGCCGCGCGCTGAAGAGTGGTTCGAGCAGGGGTTTGTGCTGCTCCACACGACCGATCGGTACCAGGAAGCCCTGCGGGCTTTCGCATCGGCCATCGCGCTCGATCCCGGCGATGCCAGGACCTTTCTGAACCGCGGCATGGCCTTCGAGCGATTGGACAATATCGAGCAGGCCATCGCCGATTACACCCGGGCACTGGAGCTCTCCCCGAACGACGCGAAGGTCCATTACATCCGTGGCCTCGCCTACTGGCGGCGGGACCTGACGGAAGAGGCCCTGCAGGACCTCAGGCAGGCGGCGGAACTGGGCTATCTGCAGGCAAGGAATTTTCTGAAGGCAAAAAAAGCTCTTTGAAGGAGAGAGCGCGACAGGGAATAAAACCGGGACTCACCCGATTGAGAAAATGCCGATAAAATTGAAAATGTGGAATAACAGGCTGCCCGGAACAGGTTTTTCGACCAGCCCGGAAGAAAAAAGGAGATATTTCGTTGCGAAGAGCAGGATGACGAGCCCCGCAAGAAGCAAGGCCGCCCCCTTCGCCGAGTCATTTCTTGTTATGGATTCTGTCGAGGTTGTCGACGGCATGGCTCTCCCCGGTTTTTCATCTGCCCAAGGAGATTATCGGCTGATTTCCGCCTTTTCTTGAGTCCGGTAATCGGCGCTGATGCCCAGATGTGCAACCGGGAAATCGACAGCAACTCCTGCCGGGTCCTCAGTCCTCCGTTTGCGCCCAGACGATGAAGTCCTTGTTGACGATCATCACCTTCCGGGTCCCGCCCTCTTCCTCTGGCAGCACGGTGATGAATTTGTCCGTCGAGTGCTTCATCAGGTCCGAGAGCCTGGCGAAACTCATAATGTTGATCCTGCCCTTCACTTCGGAGCCGTCCGACATTTTCACGGCGATGTTCTTGTAATTTTTCACATAATCGATCACTTGCGCCGCCATGATTACCTCCTTGAACGGGGGCGGTCCCACACCGCGGGCCCTTGTCCTTGATGAATCTCTGTTGCGAAGATCATGCCGTCAGGGACGCGATGCCATGAATCTTGCGTCTTATCCGGGTTTCATTATACCCGGCATGGCGCTCGAGATGAAAAACTTTCTCATATCCCTGATCCTGGGTCTGTGACTTCTGTTCGCTGCTGCATTCTACGCCCTCATCGTGGGGGCTGCCGTGTGCCGCATCCTGGCCGGTCTGGGCCAGTCTTTCGGCGCCCTCTCCCCTGTGCGCATTTTAGCCTTCCTGTTCCCCACGGCCACCGGCGCCTGCATTTCCCGGCCCCTTTACCCGAAATGTCCGTCATGGCAGGCATCCTCTCCATTCCGGCATCTCAAAAAGTGACGCACGCGGAGTCACCGGCTCCCTTACCGGATCCCATACAGCGAAAGCTTCCGGCGAAGCGTGTTGACGCCGATCCCGAGAATCCTTGCCGCCCGGATCTTGTTCAGCCCGCTTTCTTCGTAGGCCCGAATCAGGTGTTGACGCTCGATCTCCTCGAGAGGGGCAATGCGCCCCGGTGGGATGAACGTCCCGGCCGATCTTTTTCTGTGCTGCTTCCTGAGGTATGCCGGCAGAGAACTCAGGGTGAGGCAACCGCCCTCCACGAGATTCACCGCCGATTGGATGACTGCGCGCAATTCCCTGACGTTGCCGGGGTAGTCGTACCCCGCAATCGCCCTCATGGCCTCCCCGTCGATCCTGTGGACCGCCCGGCTGCGTCCGAACTCCGAGAGAAAATGGTCGACCAGCAGCGGAATGTCCTCCCTGCGCTCCCTTAGCGGGGGCAGATGAAGCTGCACCCCTTTGAGGCGATAGTAGAGATCCTGACGGAACGACCGCCTCGCGAGCTGCCGCTCGAGGTCTGCATTGGTGGCCGAGATGAACCGCACGTCCGCCTTCTGCGCGGCGCTTGCGCCCAGCCGGATGAATTCTCCCTGCTCGAGCACGCGAAGGAGCTTTCCCTGGAAGTCGAAGGGAAGGTCCGCCACCTCGTCGAGGAACACGGTCCCGCCGTTGCTGTGCTCGAGATAACCGACCCGGTCGCGCTCGGCTCCCGTGAAAGCCCCCCGGGTGTGCCCGAAGAACTCCGCGTCGAAGAGGCTTCCCGCAAGGGAGGCCATGTTGATCGACGTGAATGGGGCGCCGGCGCGGCCGCTCACCCGATGGATCGCTTGGGCGAGCAGCTCCTTCCCCGTTCCGCTTTCCCCCGTTATGAGAATCGTCACGTCGCTTCCGGCATGGAGCCGGGCCTCCTGGATAATCCTTCGCATCCTGTCCGAGCGGGTGATGATCGACTCGAAGGCATTCGCGCCCGCGGAAGCGTCCGGATGCCCCGGCTGGGGGGAGAAAACGGCCCTGGAGCTGCGAAGCCTGCTCGCGGCATGTTTCACGGAAGCCAGGAGCCGGTCGTCGCGCACGGGCTTTGTCAGGTAGTCGCAGGCGCCCTTCTTGATGCAATCGACGGCAACCCGGGCCTCATTCAGGGCGCTCAGGACGACGCACTCCGTATCGGGGTCGGATTCATGAACAGCGCCCATCAGCCCCAAGCCGTCGAGACCCTGCATGTCCAGGTCGATGAGGACTACGCCGTAGGGCGCTCCCCGATCGACCCGCATCAGGGCCTGCCCGGGGTCAGTCTCGGTCTGTACATCGTCATACCCGCCGCGATGCAGAAGGGTTTTCGCCTTTTCCAGAAACGCCGGATCGTCATCGATGATCAGAATGGTCTCCATGTTCCTTCACCTTTTGGTTTCGGGGGCCTGCGCCTCCGGGTTTATTCGTCTCGATGACCTGTCGTTCACGCATGCTTCATGCGATCCCGCACAATCTTGCTGCCCGGTATCGACTTTGCGTACCGCTTTAATTCGACGAGGGACTGGAAGGTCGCCGTGAGATCCAGCGCCTCTTCCGGGTAGATGTCGACGATCACCATCGACAGGGAAACGAAGGGGAACCACTTCTCGTTGCCCTCGCGGTCCTGGCCGAGCACTTTCCCCGCCCTGCGGTCCCCGGCGTCGTAAAATTCCCGGATCAGCCGGTCGAAGTAGCGGGTCAACGGCTTTGTGTCGGCGTTCTTGATGGGATCCAGAAGCTGGCTGAGCATCGACCCGTTCATGGCTCACTCTTTTCCAATGCTGTCACTGATATTTCTTAAGACCATTTCAGTGATCTCTCACCCTCCCCTTCATCCCCTCCCGTCAAGGGAGGGGAAACGAAAGGGCATCATCGCCCTTCATGAATCCCCTCTCTCCCCCGGTGGGAGAGGGTGAGGGGATCTCCCTTAAATCTCGAGCACCCGGTCCCCCGAGATGATGTCATAGGGGATGGGAATGCTGTTGGCCTTGAACCGCTCCACGAAGCGCGGCATGATCCCCGACATCCGGAACCGGCCCTTGACCTTGCCGTTGGCGTGCAGGCCCGTCTGCTCGAAGGAGAAGATCTCCTGCATCGTGATGGTGTTGCCCTCCATCCCGGTGATCTCGGAGAGGCTCGTCACCTTGCGGCTGCCGTCCACGAGACGGGACACCTGGATGACGACGTTGAGGGCCGAGCTGATGTAGCGGCGCACGGCCTCGTGGGGGATGTTGAGCCCCGACATGGCCACGAGGGTTTCGAGCCGCAGCAGGGCGTCCCGCGGCGTGTTGGCGTGGATCGTGGCAAGCGAGCCGTCGTGGCCCGTGTTCATGGCCTGCAGCATGTCCACGACCTCCCCGCTTCGCACCTCGCCGACGATGATCCGGTCGGGCCGCATGCGCAGGCTGTTCCGAACGAGGTCCCGGGACATGATCTCACCCTTGCCTTCGATATTGGCCGGCCGCGTCTCGAGGCGCACCACGTGCTCCTGTTTGAGCTGCAGCTCCGCCGAATCCTCGATCGTCACGATGCGCTCGTCGCCGGGGATGAAACGGGACAGGACGTTGAGCATCGTCGTCTTGCCGGTGCCGGTGCCGCCGGAGATCAGCACGTTGAGCCTCGACTGCACGATCCCCTTGAGAAGCTCGCCGATCTCGGGCGTGAGCGTCTTCAGGGTGATCAGGTCTTCGATTTCCAGCGGGTCAACGGAAAAGCGCCGGATCGACAGCGACGGCCCGTCGATGGCAACCGGCGGGATGATGGCATTGACGCGGGAGCCGTCGAGAAGGCGGGCATCCACCATGGGGTTGGACTCGTCGATGCGCCGGCCCACAGCCGAGACGATCCGGTCGATGATCTTGCGCAGGTGGGCGTCATCCTTGAAGCGGGCCGACGTCAGCTCGAGCTTTCCGTGACGCTCCACGTAAATCTGCCTGTAGGAGTTCACCAGGATGTCCGAAACGGAGGGGTCCTGCATGAAAGGCTCGATGGGCCCCAGGCCCAGGATCTCGTCCTGGATCTCCCGGTGGAACCGTTCGCGCTCCTCGGCGTTGAGCGGCATCCGGGCACCCTCATCGGCGAGGATGTTCGACGTCAGCCGCCGGATCTCCTGCCGGAGCGCTTGCTCCTCCAGCGTGTCGATGAGCCTCAGGTCCAGGATCTCCACCAGGCGGTCGTGGACGCGGGCCTTCATTTCGTTGATTCTCTCCTGGACTGTGAAGTCGGGTTTGAGCACCTGAGCTGCAATCTGCATTATGAAAACCTCCTGTTCGTGTTTGCGTGATGTCTCACTCGTTCTGCATACCCCTGTGAGCACCGAATGTGCCTAGACGGGAACGGCTCGAAATGTCTTTAATTATCGAGTGGTTATCGTAAAAAGGTGCGTGGCATGGAGGCGTGACTGCAAATGGAGGGCATTCGAAACGGCCATGCGAAAAGAAAATTGTCATGTAATTACGGAAGGATAAAAGAGGCCTGCCATTATGGACTGGTCGAATACGGGGGGCGAAGTCGGGAAGGGCTACTGCGATGAAAACGAGTGTATGCCGTCCGCCCGGGGCGGACCGGCGTGGAGAGTAAACGAAGGCGGGGGGCTTCAGTGGTCCCGGCTCTCCCGTTCCAGTCTGTCCCGGATGCAGACGATCAGGGTCCTGACGTCTTCCTCGTCCAGACGGTTCAGAAAGTCCAGGGTACGCTCCGTGCGCAGGAGCTTTTTCAAGATCGCCAGCAAATCCTCTTTAGTCATGTGCTTCTCCCAAGAAACAGCACTCTCGTTTCCCCTCCCTCGACGGGAGGGGATAAAGGGGAGGGTGAATAATTTCAAGACCCCCCTGCCCCGTTCGATAAACTCATGACCCTGAGTCGATTCGACAAACTCACGACCCTGAGCCAGCCAAAGGGCCGGTCGAAGGGCTCTCCCGCGAAAGGGAGATGGCGTCACTTTTTCTGCGGCACGACGGCGTAGCCCAGATTCACGAAATCGTCAAAGGACCCCATGGCGTGGTAGTTGCGGCTGCTGCGGACAAGCAGGGTCACGAAAAACGGATGTTTCACGTCGGAATCCTTCACCCGATAAAAGAGACGGTTCGAATCACCCCAGGAGATCTCGAGACTGCTGTCCGGCTTTAACCCGTATTGAAGGGTCCAGTTGTCGGGATCGAAAACCTTCACGACAATCTCCAGATCGTCGCCCGGCTTGAGCACGGCCTTGGTGAAGACCATCTTCCCCATGCCGCAGACCCAGCGGTTGCCCATGTTGTCCAGGACCTCGTCGATCCTCGGAAAATAGTCCTCCGCAGTCTCCCTGCGTTGGCGGTGCAGCGCTATCCTCGCGAGGATCTCCCCCGAGATGCCGTAGATCAGGCACTTTTCATACATCCACAGCTCCCGCCTTCCGGAGTCCCGATATCGCTCGAGGACGTGGAGATAAGCCTCCATGGTGGCGAGGTCCCCGAAGACATCCGAAAAGACGGCGCTCCAGTGCTCGCGAAGGATGAGCGCAAGATCCGGGAGATCACAGTAAGCGATCAGCCGCTCGCCGGGCCCTTCGCCATCCGGGTCCGCGGCGTCCCTTCTCCTTCTCCACGCATCGAGGCGGTCCTCCCCAATGCCGCAGCGGGCTATCCAGTCGGGCCCGATTCTTTCCTCCAGCGCGGCCTCGACATGGTCCTTCAGCGCGTACTCGGCATCCCTGAGTTTCTGGAAAATATCCATGAAGTCCTTCTTTCATTACTGGTATTGAAGGGTCATTGCGGGCTCATGACCCCCTGTAATGCCCGGTGTTATTAGTTAGAAGAAGCATGCCAGCGGAATCTAAACCAAGGGTCATCGCGAGCCCTTCGACAGGCTCAGGATAAACTCCGCGTGGCGATCTTCGTTATTTCATTCTGAATCGTGGATTGCCACACCTCACGAGGCGCGGCTCGCAATGACCTTTTTAGAAACAGCTGGATCGCTTTCATGATTGCTGTGCCCGACTCTACCGGGAATGAAAGTTTCTTAGGAGCATAATTCGCAGCATCCGGGCGCATCCGTCGACGCTCTGCCGACTATCGGCTGAGGTGGCCCCTTCATTGCCGAGCCGTTTTGCAGCGAGCGATAAATCCTGCTCCGTTCCCCTTGTCATGATCCCATTTCCCTGTCCCATAAACGATTCTGCCGGCCTTTTCAAAGAGCACCGGATGTGCCAGGGGGATGGGACGAGGCATTTCATCAGCTTGTTCTATAAATTCAACATGTTGCGCCGACACCCTATCGACAGGTCACAAAAGGTGGGGACATGCGTCACAGTGCCACAGGGGACCATCGCATTCAATAAATGAATGATTCCAGAAAGATGGGACAGACGTCCCATTGTGGACCGGTCTGGACTGGTGCGACTGTACAAACGGTGGGATCCGGTTCCGGATGGATGGAATGAACTACCCCGCAGCAACGTTCGACAGGCTCACATCAGGCGCTGTGGGGTATCGAACAGGAATGTCATGCCCGTGAAAACGGGCATCCATCTTGGATTCCCTCTTTCGAGAGAATGACAGATTCGAAGCAAGCTTCGGGGAATTGTACCCGTAGTGATTAAAAATTCCCTGCATCAAGGAGCCGGGAATTTAGAAATCCAGGGGCGGCCCTCGGTCGAGTGAACTTACTTCTGACTTCGGGACTCGGCTATTTTTCTTGCCTTGTCCAATGCGTTGACGGCATCCTGATTGCGCCCGAGACTCGTCATGATTGCCGCGATGTTTTCCCAGGACTCGGCATAATCCGGCTTGATCTGGATTGCGTGATGATAGGCCAGGATCGCCTCCTTGGGCCGGTTCGTTCGCTGCAATACCTGCCCTTTCCAGAACCAGATCTCGGCCTGCTCGGGCCTCTCCGCGTCGGCCTTCTCCAGCTCGGCCTGGGATTCCTCGTGGCGTTGCAGCTCTGCGAGGGCCATCCCCCGGTATTTCCATCGATCGTAGCCTTCGGGAATCCGGTCGAAGGCGGCAAGCGCATCTTCGTATCGCTTCGTCCCCAGAAACACCATGCCTTTATATTTCCATGCATCCGCATCATCCGGGTTCAGCTCCATCGCCTTCGTGTAGGCCTCGACCGCTTCATCGAGCCGATCCAGATTCTCGAGCGCAATCCCCTTGAATTTCCACGTCTCACCGTCTTCGGGATTTAATGCCAGAGATCGGTCAAAGGCCGCTCGAGCATCCTTGTTGCGTCCAAGATTCACCAGGGCGGCTCCCTTGTATTTCCAGCTTTCGGCATCGTCAGGATCCATCTCGATCGACGTTTTGCATGCATCCAGCGCTTCCCTGAAATGGCCGATCGCCCCGAGAGAGATGCCCTTTCGTTTCCACGTATCCGCATCGCCGGGGCGATTCAGCCCGATCGCCTTTTCCAGCGCCTGCAGGGCATCCCGATGCCGTCCGAGCTTCTGAAGGGTTTTGCCTTTGCATCGCCAAACATCCGGGACTTTTGGATCCAGCGCGGTCGCTTTGTTCAAGGCCTCGAGAGCCTCCTCATGCCTCCCCAGTTCAATCAGGCATTTGCCCTTGCCGCTCCAGGCATGGAAACCCTCGGGATCCAGGCCGGCAGCAGTCTCATAAGCGGCAAGGGCCTCCCGAGGCTGAGTCCTGATCGCATAGGCATTCCCCAGCAATAAATTCATCCGGGCCTTTTCAGCCTGCTGCGTTTCCGCAATACCCTTGAAGAAGGAAATCGCGTCATCGTATCGCTGCCCCATCAGCGCCCGCAGGCCCTTTTGATATTCAGTCCCGGTATCCAGGGTATTAATGAAATCCTGCGGGTCGAGCCCCAGTTTATTCGCATGGTCTTCCCACGCGGACCGTTGGAGGGGCCGGGAGGGATCGGACAACTCTTTTTCGACATACATCACCATGGCCGCAAAGCTGTTTTGCTGCCTTGGGCGGATGATCTTCGCGTAGATCGTCTGCAGCGCGATGAGCGCGCTTGCCGCGAAGGCGACGAGCAAGAGCATCGAGAGGGGGCCGTTTTTGAAAGGAGAGAGAGTAAGTATAATAAGGCAGAAAAACAGGACAAGAGGGGTGATTACGGCAAAGAAAACCTGTATGGCGGGATGCCGTTCCAGGGCGCTTCCGCACAATGAACAGATTTTCTTCAGGACTTCGAGGAATACTGCCTTGACATCCGCCGCCATACGATAAATCTCTGCCGGCTTGCCCGCGGGAAAGCGCGTGAAATTGTGTTCCGTCCAGTGTTTATTTCAAATGGCGGGAAAGATCAACGACTTTTGAGGAGCCAGTGAAGGAGTACAACAAGGACGACGCCGGCGCCGATCATCTGCCACAGGGGCATCGAGCCCAGGAGAATTTTCATCTGCCAGAAGAAATCACCCAGGAAGTCCGATGCCTTGGATGCGAGCAAGCCGTATTCGACCATCGCCGCAGCTCCGGGATGCTTCTAGAAACAGTTCAAAAACAATGGGTCATTACGAGCTACAGACCCCGACTTCGTCCGGGGTTATCGATGGAAGAAACACCCTCTCCCCTTCGCGGGAGAGCCCTTCGACTCGCTCAGGGCCGTGAGCCTGTCGAACGGGGCAGGGGTGAGGGGGTCTTGAAATCATTCACCCTCCCCTTTATCCCCTCCCGTCGAGGGAGGGGAAACGAAAGAGTTGTTTCTTAGGAGTCGAGCCTCAGAAACCCTTTCCATAGTCTCCCTCTCCCCGCCGCGGGAGAGGGTCGGGGTGAGGGGAAAAATCCCCTTCCTTACTGCTGCGCGGCCTCTTCCTTTTTCAGCGACGCTTCGGCGACCTTCATGTTCTCCTTGGCCTTCTCGTAGTACTTCGGGTTCAGCTCGACGGCCTTTTGGAACGCCGCGGAGGCCTCGCGGTATTTCTTCTGCGCCAGGTAGATGCAGCCGAGGTTGTTGTAGGCCGATGCCTCGTCTTCCGCCTTCTTAAATGCGTCGAGGGCCTCGTCGTAACGGCCGAGCTTTCCGAGGGCAAGGCCCATGTTGTTGTATATTTTCTTGTCCCGGGGATCCAGCTTCGCTGCCGTGATGAAGGCTTGCAGGGCCTTGTCGTTGTCTCCTGCAAGATAGTACGACATGCCGAGGTTGTTGAAGAGTGCCCCGGACTTGGGGTTGATGGCGATGGCCTTGTGGTAATACCCGATGGCCTCTTTGTGCTGCTTCTGTCGGTCGCTGACGATGCCCATGTACGAGTAAGCCTGCCAGAGTTCCGGATTCAGCGAAATGGCTTCCTTGAACTGGCCTATGGCAGTGTCCAGTTTACCCTGAGCTAGATACACTTGGCCTTTGCCTTCATACGCAAGGGCGTACTTCGGGAAGTCTTTCAGAATGGCCTCGAATTCCCCCAGCGCCTCGTCGTTCATCCCCTTCGAGAGGTAGAGGCGCCCCATCTTGTAGTGCGCGCTGCTTCGCTTCGGGTCCATCCGGACGGCCTTGTCGTAGTAGACGAAGGCCATGTTCATGTTTCCCTGCCGGATGTACTGGTCCCCCAGCCGCTCCATCTCCTCGGCGTCGGGCTCGCCGAGCTTTTTCGAGATATCGGGCTCCTTGCTCATCGCCGCGTTTTTCTGTTTCTGCAACTCCATCATTTTCTTGTAGCCGGTGCTCTCCATGGGCCCCTGGTCCTTGTTCCACCAGGAACAACCGGACAAGGCCCAGAGAACGCACAGCAGGGCCGCAAGGAAGAGAATTCGTCTCGATGAATGGGTCATAATTTCTCCTGATTGCCACCACACGTCATTCCCGCGAAGGCGGGAATCCAGAACAGTACAAAATAATGGGTCATTACGAGCCGAGCCTGGCGAGGCGTGGTAATCTACGACTTAGAATCCTTTACAAGGTGCCTCACGACTATACCCCCCTTTCATAAAGGGGGGAAGGGGGGATTTTCCCCCCTAATTCTTCTGAACCTTGAATTCCTCGCGGTGGGACACCAGGTCCTTCCCCACGACGACCTTCACCTTCACGTTCGGCCGGTCCAGCTTGCCCGTCTGTTTCACATCCTTGATGTGGGGAAGCGCTCCTGCGATCTTGCCCGCAAGCTCCTCGTATTCCTTCTCGTAGACGATGCTCCCCTCGGCATGGTTGAAGGTGTCGGCGTTGGTGAGCCGCACCACCTTGAAGCCCTTGGCCTTGAGATATTCCGCAATGTCCCTTGCCATGTGCGAGGCGCCGTTGCCGTTCGAGACCTCGATCCCGATCGTCCTGCCATTGCGCGACGTGCCGGCGGCCATCTCCTTCAGCGTGTCCACCGGTTGCCTGCTGACGGAGCTTGCGTCGGAGATCCTGGCCAGGGCCTCCGAAGCGATCAGGCCTTTCCGGGCGCTTGCGAGGGAGGGGTTTTCCGAAAGGGCCAGGGTGAATTGCTTCTTCGCTTCCTGGAAGGCGCCCTTCTCGTAGAGCCGGACGGCCGCCTGGTAGTTCTCCAAGGCGCTCGTCTCATCCTTCTGCGCGGTTGCGATCACGCCGGCGATAACCGGTTCGGTCAGGTCTTCTTCCAACAGAGCGCGCTTCTGTTCCATCTTCTTGTGTGCGGCAGCCGCCTCGGCGATCTGCAGCAAGCCTTCCGAGGCCTCCAAACCCCTTTTCGCCGCATCGGAGGAGGGGTTCAGGGCCAGGGCGGCCCGGTAGCTGTCGACGGCCTGCGCGAACATGGCCTTCTCGTAGTAGACCGACGCCATCTTGAGATGAGAGTAGCTCCGGTCGCCGCCGCCCGCCTGCTCGAACTCGCGAGAGGCTTTTTCATAGTCCCCTGTCATGGCATAGGCCATGGCCAGGTTATTGCGGATCCTTCCCTCTTTTTCGTTCAGGTCGAGGGCCGTGCGGAACGCAACGACGGCCTCGGCATATTCGCCCCGCAGCACGTAGGAATACCCCAGGTTGTTCCAGACGTAATGGAGTTTCGGATCCAGGGAGATTGCCGTCCGGTAGCTGTCCTCGGCCATTGCGTATTCCCCGAGCCGGTCATGGGAGACCCCCTTGCCGTTGTATGCCTTCACGTGGGAGGAGTCGATGAAGAGGACCTTGGCAAATTCCGAGATCGCTTCCCGGTGCTTCCCCCTCTCCTGGTGGTAGCAGGCGAGCAGGTAGTGCGACTCGGGGTTGCCCGGCCGGATGCGAATCTTCGCGACGAAGCGGTTCACGTCCTTTTCATCCATGGCGGACTGCTTGTTCTTCGACCAGAACTTGAGATTGGCCCAGTTCGAATTGAACATGGAGCAGCTCGAGACCGTCATGGAAAAGAACACCAGAAGCGTCACCATGGATATGGTTTTCAGGAATCTGCGCTTGTCTCTCATGTGGCTCCTCCTTGCATGCCATGCGAGAAAAATCCGTTGCCTTCAAATCGATTACATTCATCCCCCACTTCCCATGGCGGATTTAATCAGCACCCTGTATATCTGGATGGCGCCAGGCCCGAGAAGCACGACGAACAATGAGGGGAAAATAAACAACACCAAGGGGAAAAGCAATTTCACGGGCAGCTTCGCAGCCATCTCCTCTGCCCTCTGGCGCCGCTTGGTCCTCATGGAGTCCGAGTGGACGCGCAGGGCGTTGGCCACGCTGGTGCCGAACTTGTCCGTCTGGATCAATAGAGTGACAAGGCTCTTCACGTCCTCCACGTCGGTCCTGGCCGCCAGGTTGCGCATGGCATCCTGGCGCGAACGGCCTGCCCGCAATTCCAGGTTCATGAAGCCGAACTCCTCACTGATGATTTTGTAGTTCAGCTTTATCTCATCTGCAACCCTCTTGATGGCCTGGTCCAGCCCCATCCCCGCCTCAACGCAGACCACCATCATATCCAGCGCGTCCGGAAATCCTTCCGTGATCTTTTCCTGCCGCCTGACAATGGCCAGCTTGACCCAGACATCGGGCGCATAGAACCCTGCCAGGGCCATGGTCAGCAGAAGCACAAGCAGGGTCATCTGTCGGACGGGGATGCCGATGAAGATCATTGCCATGAAAACAGCCGACGGCAGTGCGACGGCCAGCAGGATCTTGATCCCGTAAAAAACGATGGGGGCATTGGGTTTGCGGTAGCCCGCCACGATCAGTTTTTTCTTACGATGGGTCAGCTCCTCTTCGCCTTTCGGCGCCGAGTACTGCCCCAGCCGGGTGGCCAGATCGACGAAGGTCTGTTTGAGGGCCCCGGCAGGTTCGGCGGCATCGCCGTTTGAAACACCCAAGGATTCCGATGCCCCCTCTTTTTCGATCTTTTCCACGATCCGGCGCTTTTCCCCCCAGGCCTTGAAGGCAAGATAGACGGAGAAAACCACCAGCAGCAACCCGGCAAATATCAGAATGGACAAAAGCAACGATTCATTCATGGGGTTACCTCAAACCTTAAACCTTGATATCTACCATTCTTTTCATCACGAATGCCCCAATGATCATCATTACGCCGGCACCCGCAAGCATGAAATGTCCGATCGGGTCTGTGAACAATGGACGTATGTATGCCGGGTTCAGCAGGTACAAAACGTATGCAAGGAAAAAGGGAAGCGCAAGCAGGATGTAGGCCGAAACCCGACCCTCGGCGGTCAGCGTCCGGATGTTGCCCTTCAGTTTGAAGCGCTCCCGGATCAGGCGTCCGATGTTTTCCAGGATCTCGGCCAGGTTTCCGCCGCTTGTCCGCTGGATGATGATGGAGATCACGAAGAGCTTCAGGTCATCGCTTTCGATGCGGGATGACAGATTCCTCAAGGCATCCTCATAGGCCACGCCGAAGTTGATCTCGTCGAGGGTCTTGCTGAACTCGGTCCCTAAAGGGTCAGGAAACTCCTGTCCCACCATCTGGAGCCCGCCCGTGAAGGCATGGCCCGCCTTGAGGGACCGGGCCAGCATGTCCATCGCCTCCGGAAGCTGTTCCTCAAACCGGTTAATCCTCTTTTGCTTCTTGATATAGACATACAAGATAGGAAGAATGCCGAGCAGGGCACCCATGGCCAGCCAGACAGGAAACCATCTCGTGAGGTAGAACGCCGCGGCAAAACCAACGACGGCAAACACTGCCGAGGCCATTAAGACAACCCCCACCGGGTAGTTCAGGTTGGCCTGAATGACCATGCGGTCGATCCGGTCAATGACCGGCAGTCGAAGCCCAAGAAGGAACCGGTTGAACCAGGGGACCTCGCTCATCAGCCGGCGGCGCACCAGGTCCACGTCCCCCTGCCCGTATGCCTCAGCGCTCAACTGGCGGAGCTGCGTCTTGACTCTTCTCGTCTCGGGGTTCCACCAGGACCGGGACAGCAAAAAACTTCCCTCGATCAGAAGAACGACGGCGATGAATATGAACACGACCAGTAAAAGTTCCATGCTATCTCCCGTTCGACACTCAGGCCGTAAACCGGCTTGTCATTCCTGCGAAAGCAGGAATCCACATCGTCAGATCTCCATAACCCGCCGCGGGTCAAAAGCATCGTAAGGCACCGGAATACCGTGGGCCTTGAAACGCTCCACGAAGCGGGGCAGAATCCCCGTCATCTTGAAGCGCCCCACCACTTTTCCGTTGGAATCCACGCCGGTCTGTTCGAAGGAAAAGATCTCCTGCATCGTGATGACGTTGCCCTCCATCCCCGTGATCTCGGAGAGGTGCGTGAGCTTGCGGCTGCCGTCGATCAGGCGAGAGATGTGGATAACGACGTTCAGGGCCGAGCTGATGTATCGCCGGACGGCCTCATTGGGGATGGAGAGCCCCGCCATGGCCACCAGTGTCTCCATGCGAAGCAGGGCGTCTCGTGGCGAGTTGGCATGCACCGTCGTAAGCGACCCGTCGTGGCCCGTGTTCATAGCCTGGAGCATGTCCACCACCTCGCCTGCGCGGACCTCGCCCAGGATGATCCGGTCCGGCCGCATGCGCAGGCTGTTCCGCACGAGATCTCGCTGGGTGACCTCGCCCCGGCCCTCAATATTCGGCGGCCTCGTTTCGAGGCGCACCACGTGCTCCTGCTTCATCTGCAGCTCCGCAGAGTCCTCGATAGTCACGATGCGCTCGTCGTTGGGGATGAACCGCGAGAGAACGTTGAGCATCGTCGTCTTGCCGGTGCCGGTACCTCCCGAGATCAGCACGTTGAGCCGCGACTGGACGATCCCCTTCAAAAGCTGCCCGATCTCCGCCGTGATGCTTTTCAGCGTAATGAGGTCTTCCATCTCCAGCGGGTCGACGGAAAAACGGCGGATGGAAAGCGCCGGCCCGTCAATCGCAAGGGGCGGGATGATGGCGTTGACGCGGGAGCCGTCAGGGAGGCGAGCGTCCACCATGGGAGTAGACTCGTCGATGCGGCGCCCCACGGCCGAGACGATCCGGTCGATGATCTTGCGCAGGTGGGCATCGTCCTTGAACCGTGCTTCCGTGAGTTGGAGCTTCCCGTGACGCTCGACGTAGATCTGCCGGTATGAGTTCACCAGGACGTCGGAGATGGAAGGGTCCTGCATGAAGGGCTCGATGGGACCCAGGCCCAGGATTTCATCCTGGATCTCCCGGAAAAAGCGCTCCTTCTCGTCGGCATTGAGAGGCACCCGCATCCCGTCTTCCGAGAGGATATTGGCCGTCAGCCGCCGGATCTCCTGGCGAAGGGTCTGCTCCTCGAGCGAGTCGATCAGCGACAGGTCCAGAATCTCCACCAGCCGATCATGAACCTTTGCCTTAAGATCATTGAACTCGTTGGTGGACATAAAGGAGTTGTTGTTCAATCCCTGAATAATCCGCATATATTCTCCCTCTGCTTATTTACTTTTCAAATCCAAGTCATTACGAGCCGAGTCTATGGAGCCTGCTTTCATTCAGGCTCCCTCTCCCTATGAAAACCCTTTTCCTTGATCTTCCTCTCCCTTGAGGGGAGAGGATCGAGGTGAGGGTGGATGATCCCTTACTGCATCCAAAAGAGTGAGCAGGACCTCCCCCTTTCGTAAAGGGGGATCGAGGGGGATTTAACCCCTCACCTCCACGGCAGTATACTCTTCTTCTTCTGCCCCTTGCCTGTAATCATGGCCGCCAGCTCCCGGAAACTGGCCGTGATCTCCGAGGCCGAATCCATGACGGAAAGCGGCCTGCCCTGGTTGATAGCGCTCATCGTCGTCTGGAAATCGTTGGGGATATTCCAGTAAATCTTCTTCTTCAGGCTCTTTTCCGCATCTTCCAGCGAGATCATGGAGCGCTTGTGGTGGCGGTTCACGAGGATCTGGATGTCCTCCTCGAGGGGGTAGCCGAACTTCTGGAAGTGATCCATCAGCCTCTTGACGTTGATCAGGCAGGGAAGGCTCAGCAGCGTGACGATGATGAGGCTGTCCGAGAGCTTCAGGACCGTTCTCGAGATGTCGTCGAGAACCTGCCCGCTGTCGATCACGATGTAGTCGAACATGGTGCGCATCTGCGCGAGCAGCGCCTCGATGACCTGCGGGGTCACCCTGAACTCGTCGAGCACCTTGGCGGGTGAAGGCAGCACGTGCACCCCCGTGTTGTGCCGGGACATGACGCTCAGCAGGTACGTCGAGTCGATGCGGGAGATGTTTTTCGCCACCTCCATCCAGTCGAAAACCGACTCGATGCTCAGAAACAGCGGGATCTCGCCGAAGAGCAGGTTCATGTCGATGAGGGCTACCATTTTCTCGCGGTCCGCCTCGGCGAGGCTTGTGGCGAGGTTCACGGCCACCGTCGTGGTGCCGACGCCGCCTTTGCTGCCGATCACGTTGATGATCTTGCCCTGTTTTTTCGGGCCTTCGGCTTTCTGAGGCTTTTGAGTCGACTGCTGCCCCCTGAGCTTGAGAAGCGCCCTCTTGACCTCTTCCTTGTTGACAGGCTGGGGGAAGAATTCCTTGACCCCCGCCCGCATCGCCTCGATCAGGATCTCGGACTTGAGAACCTTCGATGTGAGGAAGACCTCACGGGCAGTGCCGGAGCCGAGGATCTGCTGGACCTGCAGGATCTCCTCCTCCGGCCGGTCCCCGAGCTGCAGGATGAGCAGATCGGCCGCACCCGAATCCCCCGGCCCGTATGTGGCAAAGCCCTCTTCTGACGACACGATCCGGGTGAATTCCTGCCGGATGAGATCGTCCTTTATGTCCAGGCGTACTTTCAATGTCGTCAGTTCCATCAACGTCCTTGTCTATTGAATTTATTGAACCAGTCCCGGGATGCTACCCTTGGTCCCATAGTTTCCGCCACTGCCGCGACCGGGGTCCACAAAATCGCATAGCACTTTCCCCTGGACAGTAGGATTCGGAGGACCCACAACATTAGTTATCACAACCGTGGCAAAACCGATTACCGTAATTGCCTGATTGGGATTTGCGCACGTATCGGAATCATATACGATAACCTTGGCTGTCCACGTATTGGGATTGTCGTCGCCATCGTCCTCGTTTGGGCCTCTGCCTTTCATCTGATTGAAAAGCTCTATGAATGGGTAGTCTGGGGGATTCATCAAATTGGCCAACGTCCCCCCTGTGAAGTTGAATTGTGTCGTATAGGCTGTTACCGGTGGAGAATTAAAGGTATTCTGCCATAGTCCGGGCATGATATTCTTCGCCAACTGGGATGCCGATGCCGGGCTGGTGGTATAGGTATGGTAACCGGCGCACCCTTCGCCCGATCCACAAGGTTCTTTGTTGCATGGAGGATAGAAATTGATGCTCTGTCCGCAAAAATTCGGCGTCTGAAACCATCTTCTCGGAATGCCAATGGGAAGCGGCAGCCCGCCTACTTCCACCGTACTTTCACCCGTCAGTGCCGCCGTGGCGGTCGCCGTCACAGCGACATTGTCAATATTGAAGATTCTCGCGAAAAAAGTCCCAATCATCCCATTGGCAGAGCCATCTCTTCGTGTCGTTACGCGAACCGCATCGGGCTGATTGAGAGTAGGCGTGAGTACTTTCGTCGTTGTATCCCATGTGCCGATGACCACATCTGCGTTCAGAACCGCGACGGATACCCCCGCAGCCTTATTGCTCAAAGCGGCAGCTTGCGCTACCGGTACGATGTCACCAGGGTTACAGACATAGGTTTGTTGCGCAGCATAAGACATGGGCTCATATATGGCCCCCAGTTGGCGCGTCGCGGCGAGCGCGGATGCGTCCGCCGCATTCTGAAGCTCGTTCCTGCTTGCCAGCAAGTAACCCACATCGACGGCCAATGCCGCTATGGCGATCAAGGCGATCAAAACGATTGCCACCATAACGATAACGGCACCGGATTCATTCTTGTTCCTTAAGCCTGATGCGTATCTAACCCATTTGTTCTTCATGGCGCCCTCCTCCACGTTCACTACTCATTCGTATCTCATAACGGTCACCGCAGTCAGCGGGATGGTTCCAAAAGACCCGCCAAAGAAAGTATTGGAAATATTGTGAAATACGAGAAACTGGTACGGGTATGTTACCGTAACGGTCAGGGGGTCGCCAAATGAAGTGCCCGCCGCGCTTGAGCTGATGCTGAGGACTCCGCCCCCGAACGTTACGAGGTATGTGGCGCAATAATTATTCACTACGCCAACAATCTCACCCCCAGTCACGCGGGGACTTTGTGCAACGATTCCCGCCCTTGCCCCTTCCCTGCTCGCGTTGGTAATCACCTGTTTGTTGTAGAGTAACAAGCTGAACTCGATAATTCCCCACAGGATCAGCATCAGAAGCGGCAGAACGAGCGCGAACTCAACAAGTGAGGCGCCTTTTTGAGAAGTATCTTTTCTTCCCATGACAACAAACCCCTCTTTTTTATTTGCCGCCCATCGAGCCCATGTTGATCTGGTAGGTTGTCGATGTCGGCGACTCTTTTTCAAAACCCTTCTGATATTTATCCACTGCATTCTGCGCGGCCGACCCGTTCAGTCCCGTCACGGGGGCCTGGTTCTTCGCCGCCTCCGGGTTGAGCGTCTGGTTGTATATCTGGAGCTGATGTGACGTGCCGTAGTCCATCTCAACCCGGCTCTGTTGCCAGGCACATCCGATGGTGAGCGAAAACGCCGCAATGACCCCGATGAATAGCATATACTTGCGCATGGTTGATCTCTCCTTATCCCTGTCACTTGGGTGCGATGTGTCCGAAATCCCCTTCGAGGCCGCCCTTGTCTGACCGGGGCGGAGAAGCGGCGCCTTTTGACTTGGCCGGCTCGCCGCGCCCTTCGAGACTTCCGAGTAGATAGAACTCGAAGTCGTTAGGATCCACGAAAGCATCCGTCGGCAGCGTCTGCTTGGCCATGTCGACGGGCTTGACCAGGTGCGGCGTCACAATGATCACCAGTTCCGTCTCGTTCTTCTGGTACGAGGTGCTCCGGAAAAGGACGCCCAGGATTGGAATGTCGCCCAGAACGGGGAACTTCGACACGACTTCGCGGAGGTCCTCCTTCAGGAGGCCTGCGATGGCGAAACTCTGACCGTCGGCCAGCTCGATGGTAGTGGACACCCTGCGCGTGATGAGGCTTGGCACTACATACCCCTGCAGTGCTACTGCGTTCGTGAAATCGAGCTCGGAAACCTCCGGCTTTACCTCCATGCTGATCTTGTTGTTGCTCAGCACCGTGGGTGTGAAGTTCAGTCCCACGCCGAAGGTCTTGTACTCGATCGTAACGGTGTTGGTCGTCCCGCCTTGAGGAACGGGAATCGGGTACTCGCCGCCCGCCAGGAAATTCGCAGTTCTGCCGCTAGTGGTGATGAGGGTCGGCTCGGCCAGGACCTTGGTGAGGCCGTTTTCCTTGAGTGCGTCGATAAAACTGGTCCACGTGGCCCCGCCTGCCGAGAAGCGGAGAATACCGTTGATGGTGTTCCCGACACCCACCGTGTTTGAGAAGTCTTTCGGGCTTAATACAGGACCATTCAAAACAGTGCTGCCGACCTGTGACAGGCTTTTGAGAAGTGACACTCCGAAGACCTGGCCGCCTTCGCTGATATAGGCAAAATTGATGCCCAGGCGTCTCATGAGCGTGCGAGACATCTCGGATACGCGCACCTCGAGCATGACCTGGTGCACACCGCCCACTTCGAGTAGGTTCATCACCTTCGATTTGCCGTCCTTGTCCCGGGGCGCATAGGCATTGGCCAGGGCCACGACCTGGGAGAGGTTTGCAGTGTTGGACACCGTGCCCGCAAGCAACAGGGCGTCATGGCTTGCCGTCACCTTCACGTCCTTCTCGTTCGGGAGCATCTCGTGGATCTTATCCTTGAGTCGGCTCACATCCGGCATGATCTCGATATCCAGCATGGCCGCAATCTTCCCGTCGACACCCCAGATCGTAGCGTTGGTGGCTCCCGGGACTTTCCCGATGAGATAGATCTGTCGGGGCGACAGGACCGTCACATCGGCATACTCCGGCGCTGCCAGGGCGAACTTCCTGATGGCCGCCGGGCTCTCGACAATAACTGATTGGCCCACAGTCAATGTCACTTTCTGGGGGACGGACGTGTCCAGTCTGATTTTCTCGGTGCCTGCAGCCAAGACAGGGCTGAAAAGTACCAGGCAGAGAAGGAAGCCGCACAATAAGGAAAATAAGGCTTTCGGCCGGGTCATTTTATAGTGCATCATCACTCACCCCCCCTCGAAAATTTCACTTCGCTGACCTTGTTGCCCTTGATCAATTCCACCGTGAACCCTCTCGGTTCTGCGGGGGCAGCTCGCCGTGCACTCGTGCTTTTCGCCACAGGACCGGCACCCGAATACGACGCGAGAAGGTTGGGGATCGTCGTGCCGCGGGTCTGCACATCCTCGGTATCGGTGTAGTTGCGCAAGGCAAGCTGGAGCTTACCCTCCGTGGCCGCAAGGGCCAGCTTCTCGCCGTCCTCGGGGCTCACCTCCAGGGTGATCACATCGACCTGGGCGGGCTTTTCCTTCTGGCCCGCCGCCTGCTCGACCTCGGTGCCCACGGCAAGTACGGGGATGTTCTCCAGCACGATCTTAGTGATAGGTTGCTGCAACTTTTCGGTCTTGGAGAGGGAAACCAGGACATCGACCCTGTGGCCGGGATGGAGAAAGCCGGAGACGCCGACGACCTTGTCAACCTTCACAGCCATGGCCCTCTTCTTCGGGGACACGATGGCCGCCACCCCACCCGCTTTTACACTGGCGGGCGCGAGCCGCGATTCGGTGAGAGGCTCGTTGACCTGGATGGGATACATGACAACGCGCCCAACGGCTGCGGCCGGGTCCGCGATGTAACCCGTAGGCAGGCTCCCCTTCAGGTAGGGCTGCGTTTTAACTACTTCGCTCGTGATCACCGTGCCCCATTTCAGATCATAGGCGGCAACGGCGACCTGCTGCATGTCGGTGGGCGCTGCCTGCTCGACCGTTTTTTTCTGCAGCAGGCCGTAGCTCCAGAAGCTGACGATGCCCGCGATCACAAGGGCCACAACGAGCATGATGACCGGCGGCGACATCCTGACCTTCAAGCCTTCGAACGTCTTCTTGTCCATGTTCCCCCGCTCCTTTAAATCGAACTTTGTTCGTGCGTGTGGTTCAAGTATTTCATTCCCGCGCAGGCGGGAATCCATAGAATCAAAACATCATCGATAGTGATGTTCCAATTGCAATAGCAATGCCGTAGCAGAGAACCGGGGAAGCCTTGCCTTCATCAGGAGCCATCGGACTGCGTGTCAGAAAGGTCAGCTTCAGGGCCTGCCACATACGATTCATCGAGTTCGCAAAGCCGCCCTGCATTAACAAAATAAAGAATGCATAAATCCCGCCAACAATGGCGGTGAAAAGAAATGCGTTGAAGACACCCGCAGGCCCGAGAATGCTGCCAACAGCCCCCAGTAACTTGACGTCGCCTGCGCCCATCTTCCCTATGAGGTAAAAGACGATGAGCAACCCCATACCCAGAAATGCCCCCCCCAGGCTGAACAGAAAGCCCTGGAACCCGGAGAACCATGAATGATAGGCAAGCCCGGCCATCATCGTCGAAAGTGTCAGAATGTTCGGTATCTTGCGATATTTCGCATCGCATAATGCTGCAGTACCCAGTATTAATAGAAAAAGTAAAATTATGGTTTTATCCATTTACGTCGCAGCCCTGTTTCCAATGCGAGAATAACTAGCATTTGTCTCATTTTTAGTATGAGGTTACCCACCGAATGGCAATGCAGTGTTGAATAATGCCAAAACCCTTTGACCAACTATGGTCACAGCGGCAACGCAAACGACTGCGATGAGCACACCCATCAAGGCATATTCAATATTTACTGCCCCATCTTCCGTTTTTAGAAAGCGATATAAGCAGCCCATTTAGGTCACCATTCGGTCCTTGGATTAGAAACATTAATTGGATTCTACGAGGGTTGCATAACCTCGGTATATGCAACCTCGTAGAATCATGCGTCAATTATGCTGCAGTTTACTAAAGGGCATTAGCAATTTTTGTGAACATGTTGTTAGCCCCCGTACCCATGGCAGTCACTGCGACAATACAAACAACAGCGATGAGGGCAACCATCAGCGCGTATTCGATCATCGTAGCACCCTCTTCGTCCTTAAAGAATCTGATAAGCTTTTCCATTTTTTCCTCCAATCATTTAAAGTTAGTTTTTGAGCATAAAATTAGCGATTTAACCTTTTAACCCTAAGTCCAACCTCTCATTCCTTTGTTACATTATCAGTCGTCCACCTGACTAACTCTCTTTCTCGCCATCACCTCCCGTTCTCTGCACTTTAGTGCCGTATTCCTGCTATCTTTAATCTCCATGTCTCTTCGTTAACTACCCTACAGAGCACATCGCGTGCCAGGAAACCCACCGACGGATTCATGCTAAATTAATTAATAAATACTTGCGCTTAAAACTAATCAGTGGCACTTGTAACAGCCCCGCTTGATGGCCCCGCCCTGTGCCGGATTGGCCGGCCGATACAATATCCTTCATTGAATCAAGAAGTTAACCTCTTTATTCCTTTTTGGCACTGTCGAATACGGCATCGTATGGAATTTCATCCAAGAAACAGTCAAACTGTAAACATTTCTGACGGTCAGGACCCATATTTTGAGACCCTTATCACTGAAGTCCACGTTTTGTTTAGCCCTTTATAAGATGTAAGCAACAGTGTCATTTATCCGACAATGCAGGCTACTTATTATCAAGATAATCCTCGTCCTCAAAGGATTTCCTGACATACCTCCAAATTTTGATGCCGGGGATAATCGATAGCATCAATTTTCAAAATGCCCCCCATCCGCAAGTTCACAAATGGAAGATCCTCATCTATCCCCCTTTTTAAAAGGGGATGTGTTGCTCCCTCCTTTGGATCGGTATGGGATCATCCACCCTCACTGTGCAACCCGGATCATCGTTTACAGTCCTCAATCCTCTCCCTCAAGGGAGAGGAAGACTGCGGTAAAGGGCAGTCATAGGGAGGGCTGGGGTGGATTTTTATAAGCCCCTTTGTTCCAGCGATAACCTGGTCAGTGGCTTAAATGATCTTTGTACCAAGGCGTTAAGCGTCGTATCGTTCGATACCGGCATAATGAGGCGTAAAAAGGGAAGGGAATACGATGACCTGCCCAAATATGACTCTCACAGCCGGAAAGTCAGAACTTACAATATTCTCCCGAACAGGCGGTCAATCGTACTTTTATTCTTTGTAGAACGGGTTTTTCCCGAACCACCAGACTTTCTTTTTATAATCGGCATATTCGGGGAAATTCTTTACAAGCACTCTCTCTTCGTACTTGGCTCTTATGATCTGGAAAGATATTTGAAGGGCAGAAATCACCAGGATCATCGCCGACTGGAAAAGGAAGACCTGCATGACATACCAATAGATGTATATGGAATAAAGCGGGTGCCTGGCATAATCATAGATGCGTGTCATCCTGAGCTCGTTGGCCTCGGGCAGCACCGTCAGGTTTCTCCCGAGACTGAGTATTGCGTAGATGTAAACGGGGGCTACCGAAACGGACAGGACCGCCGCAATGGAACGGGCCCGTGGATTAATCTCGCCGCTAGTCATCAGATCCACGCCGGAAAGGCTAATGATAACAGGAAGATTGGCTGCGAACAAGCAAAGGAAAAAAAGCCATCCGCTATCGAGGACTTCCTTCGGCCTGTTTTTCAGTGAGAGGGTCAGCATTACCAAGGCGGCCGTATTGGACAGGATATAAGGGAGGATGAAAACGGCGTAAAACACATCGAAGCGGTAGTCCATGACCTGCTTGACGATGAGGAGAATGAGCAAAATTATGGTTAAAACATTCGCAATTATTCGTCTTTCCCAAATCATCGGTTTTCCCTTCTTCACCGGATGAGTTCATCGCGTTCGGACATCTCAAAAATGCCGATATCACCGCAGAGATCCATCATATCTTTTAATACTGACCACGGGTCATTAGACATCATGCGCACCCATCGTGTCTGAGACAAGCTGAGCCACTCAACCTTGAATAGCTTCGCCCCACAACTCGTTTTATTTAGAATGGCAGAACGATTTTCCATGCCTGATATCTTGTTTTGATGCCTTCATACAATGGCTCAAGAATATTGATGTAATCATCAGTCCAAGGCGCCATTTCCTTCAAGCCGTCCTCTCCAAACAATGCCCACCCTGTATCGAGTAGCGGCTGCAGGCTTTCACGATTTTCCGTCAGGACAACGCACACGGTATCCAGTTGTTGCAGTCGATGATCTTTCGCCAATGGGAAGTTGGTCGCGCCATGAAGATTTAATTCCCGTGCGATAGCCTTGATGACCGGACGCAGCTCATAATACCGATTGGATACATGGAATATCAGCAAGCCGTCCTCCGCCAGACGAGACATATAGATCTTGACTGCTTCCCGTGTCAGCAGGTGAACCGGTATGCCGTCCCCGGTAAATGCGTCGATAAGCATGAGGTCATATTTCGACTGCTGTGATCGTTCAGACTCCAGCGCGAGGCGTCCATCGCCGATGACAACCTGCTGCCTTGCCTCGCTGTCGCCCAGATAGGTGAACCATTGGCGGGCAACCGGTTCGATGTCCGGGTCTATTTCGTAGAACTTAATATGGTCGTGCTCTCCGGCATAGGCGGCCGCAGCGCCTGCGCCGAGACCGATGACGGCAATATTCCGAGGCGAGGGAATTACCGATAAGGCCTGCGAAATAGCCCCTCCCCGGTAGTAATAAGATATGGGGTACTTGCGTTCGCTTCCTTCGAGCCACTGCGCACCATGCAACGTTTCGCCGTGAATCAACTTTCGAATACCTACCGACTCACCCTGCATTGGCTTGTCATCGACGACTCGATAGGTCCCGTAAAAATTACGGTGCTTCATTCTCACATCCTGGCTGTGATACATCACGCGCCCGACTTGAATGACGATAAGCACAATTAATGCGATCCTGAGACATCCGAAGAGACTGAAATCGGGCAGTATTTCACGGATGGTCCGCTGTCGGAGCAGAAAGAAAGCGACGGCGAAGAGAACAAGAAGTATCGGGTATTCGTACAAGCCATCGAATAGGATCGGGACCACCAAGCTGACCGCCGCGCCGCCCAACCACCCCCCCAGTGCAATCGCGAGGTAAAAGTGGGTCAAGTGATCGGTTGGCGGACGAGTCTCGTAAAGGGTGCCGTGCGCGACCAGGCAAATCAGGAAGAAGAGAATCAGTGTAATAATGGAAATAAACCAGTGACCTTGTCCCAACAGATACAGCATCATAGCAACCATCAGAATTTCAGGCCATAAGCGTCTGAGATAGCCTGGCATTCCGCCGTGAGCCCTGAATGTCACGATGAAACTGAGCAGGTAGAGCGCTAGGGGGAAAATCCAGGTAAGCGGAAATGAACCGATTTCAAGGATGATCAGGTTGGTCACCGCAAGAAGAAAGGCTGAAGGCAAAGCGCTTAACAAAATCCACTTCAGACAAATGAGACAGGAAATTGGGGCACTGGAAGCCTTCGCTATTGCTTCAGATGTCCGTGCGCCTGTCACTTTTCCCCGGGAAAGCAGAAACCAGCACGCGCAGGCAAGTATTGTGTAGACAAGATAAGCCGCCGTCCATAAGAGACTTTGGATTTTCAGCCCCATCAGGGGCTCAACCAGAAATGAATAGCCAAATAAAGCGGCGAACGAGCCCGCGTTTGAAGCGCCGTAAAGCGGATAGGGGTCGTATTGCCCCCCCAGCGACGATCGGGACAGCCAGACCTGTGCTACAACGGCTGTGGTGGACAGGACGACGAAGGGCAAGGCCGCGTGGATTAACAAGACGACCAGAATCTGACCGATCGGTGATTCGATGCCGGACGGTGGTTGTATATCAAAAGGAAGAACGAAGAGTGGAAGAAAAAGCAACAATAGATGCCAGGGACCTATTTTTCTGGCAAGGAGGTGAGCATATAAGTACCCGAAAAAGAGCATGGCCTGAAAGAACATGAGGCAAATCAGCCAGACATGGGCAGCTCCGCCTAAAAAGGGGGCCAGGAGTCGACCGACGAGGGGCTCCATGCCAAAAAGAAGAAGAGCACCAAGAAAGACCATGCTCGTCAAAATAGCAATTTTTAACCTGTTCGAATTAAGCATTTGAAGAAATTTAAACACGAATCCACGCCCCGGAAAACAAATGCAGGTTTATATCCTCGCTGAAAAAACGGAAATACTATAAGCATTGCAAGTTTGATTCCATTCCATGGTGCCCGTCCCGATCGCATCGCGAAGCAAGCCTGTAAAATCAGATTGGCCACTAGCGGCTGCAGAAACGTTAACATGTTTTACCTCAAGCAACAGGGCAAAAATGCCGATCAATAAATCAGAACAACCGGGAATAACCAGAAGTAATCGAAAAGGCCGGGAATCAACGGACGAGATCCGGGGAGAACATCGGAAATGGAAGAAAAACGGCTGTTAAGCGTAGACGAGGTGGCCGACTACCTGAAGATACCGAAGTCCACCCTCTACAAGATGTGCTCGGAGCGGGAGATCCCCTGCGCAAAGATCGGGAAACACTGGAGATTCGACAAAAAAGTTATCGATGACTGGTTTGTCGGGAAGATGCAGAACCCGGAGATGGATGGAGGCCCGAGATGAGCAAGACACAGGACGGCTTCCTTGGAAAAGTTTCAAAGGGCATCAAGAAAAGCATCTATGACGACGAGCCGGATACTGCATCGGGCAAATTGATCATTGAGCGGCTGCAGTCGCTTGCCGGGGCCGCATCGCCCGGCCAAAGCATAAAGACCATGGAACGAACGCCTGATATACGCAGCGGCAACGCTCAAGAGCTGTCGTCGGTTAAAGCACAGGCGGCGTTACCCCCTGTCGATACCGAGTATCGGGCCGTGGAGACTTCCGTCGTACCGGCAGTTGCCCCCGAGCAACACGGGGATGCGGCTCCTGCCGGGGAGCCGACCGTGACCGAGGAGACGGATCCGATCAGGGCCTCGGGCCCCATGGCGACGATCCTGGTGGTCGAGGATGAGATCGTGACCCAGCGGCTCACGAGAAAGATCCTGGAGGAGAGGGGCTACGAGGTCGTCGTTGCAGAAGATGGTGTGGACGCCCTCATGGCGCTGGGCAAGATCAAATTCGACCTCATCCTCTGCGATATCAACATGCCCAATCTCGACGGCTTCAAGCTCGTGGAGTTTCTGAACACAAAAAATATCTTCATCCCCGTCATCTTCATCACTGTCAGGGAAGACGTAGAGGACGAGATTCGGGGCCTGGCGCTCGGGGCGAAGGACTATATCCGCAAGCCCGTCAACAGGGACCTGCTGCTCCTGCGGATCCGGAAGGCACTGGACAAATAAGAGCTTTGTGAGAAATTAAATCCCCCCTTCCCCCCCTTTACAAAAGGGGGGTTTTCGTTGTGGTGCCTTTACAATAGGGGGGGGCTTGTTGTTACCTTTGTAAGAGGGTGCCTCTCATTGTTCCTCCATTGCAAAGAGGAGCCTTTGCGAAGGTAGGTTTTCGAGAACTGCATGTGGAGACCCCGGAATTGCCCCCAGTCAACTGGATGCAGTGACATCCTTGTAAAGCACGTACATCAGTACCTTCTGGAATGGCACATAGAAGA
>DIFQ01000098.1:0-143 GCA_002419215.1 Syntrophaceae bacterium UBA5744 | reverse complement strand
AGCAAGACTGCGGCGGCTGTCATGGCCGGAAGGAGGGCGATGGAATAAAGCCTCTTCAGAACGGCAAATAGTCGTCCTGCCACATATTGTCTGCTTTTCCGGAAAGCGACGGTCTCCTCCCCTTCCAGGGCGAACACGAAGGG
>DIFQ01000109.1:4407-18556 GCA_002419215.1 Syntrophaceae bacterium UBA5744 | reverse complement strand
ACACTTGTCATTTAACCTTTAGCCTGTTGCCTGTTTTTTCCATACCACATCCACCCCGCCCTGGACAGGGGTTACAAAAACGAAGCATGTGCTTCGCGGATGAAGCAAATGATTCATCGTTGTAACATGCCGATTTATATCATGTATTTCACTCCTTCCCTTCGGGTTATCCCCCAAACAAAGGATGTGCTTCATTTTTCCCGAGCAGCGGGCAAACTGGCATCAAATAATATTGAACAATTTCAGATAGTTAAATTTGGAAATGTCCGGCACGGTGCTTGCTCTATAAAAAGGTGACCAGAATAAATCAAGAGGGGGCGACATCATGAAAGCGCCGAAAAAACCCGCAACGATCTTCCAATGGGTTGAAGACCCCACTCAAGCCTGTTTCGGACAGACAAGAGCCCGCGTGGCCGAAGTCATGGTTACCGAGCCTGTCCCGGGGAGAATCGTCGTTCCCGCCGGAGGGGTTGCGGAACGGGTACGGAAGGCTGCCGGCCGGTTCGTCCTTTATGAAAAGAGGGGCAACCTCGGGATCATCACCGCGAAGGTACAAAATGTCGGCGACGTGTACGACGAAATCGACGCCCTGCTCGACGAGATCGAGAAGGACGAGGATATCCGGGCCGTGGCGATTTACACCCTGAACGGGCTTTTTGCCTCGCTTCCCATTCGCTGAAAGGCCGACCAGAGACAATGCAGTAAGACAGACGGAACACCATAAGCTTCTACGAAGCGGCAAGAATAGTTCAAAAGCAAATAGAGATGGAAAAGCACCTGGAAGACATGTGAAAGGCCATGGCCCAACTCGAGCGGATGATCCAGGACGGAGAGGTCCACGGATAGCCTCTCCATTCCCAAAAGACCTTTACGGAGGGGCCGGCGGTTGAGGAAGCGCCATTGAAGGCCCCGGATGCCCCCCTGAAAGGGGCCGCCAGCGTCGCAATCGCCCCACCCCTCTGGGCACCAGCCATCCACGGACCACAGCACCTCTCAGTGACCTGCACAGGGATACCCGGACCAGAAAACCCTTGCACAATGCGGTAAAAAGCGTATTATTTCTTTGTATTGCCGGGAACCCACGGCCCCAAGGCACGCATGAGCCGTACATCCGAAACTTCAAAAAATAATCAGGATACCTCGTCCTGGAAGCCCCAGGAGTATCAGGGCGATCTTCATGCAAAGGACCGGCTCCTTTCCTCCGTCCACAAGATCAGCAGTCTGCTCACCCGACCCGTCTCCCTTGACACCGTCCTGACCGCCATCGTCGAGGAAACCGCTCACGTCTTCGGTTACGACCGCGTGGCGATCTACCTGGTCAGCAAGGACCGCAAGCTGCTCGAGTGCAAGTACGAAATCGGCTTCACTCCCGAGGAGATGGAGATCGCCTTTCAGCGCCCCTTTAACCTGGAGCGCCACGAATGCATCGAGACCATGGTGGTCAAGACCGGCGAGACCGTCTATATCCGGGACTACGAATCCGACGGCCGGGTGACCTACCTGGACCGGAAGGTCAGCGCAAAACAGAACCGTTTTGCCACCATCGCCGTCCCCCTGCACTTAAGGGACTCCATCATCGGTCTCATCGAGGCGGACCGGGGCGGTTACCCCCTGATCCTCACCGAGGAGGACATCCAGCACCTGTCCATCTTCGCCAACCAGGCAAGCATCATCATCGAAAACACGCGCCTCTACGAGCAGCTTGTCAACGAGCGCAACTTCGCAGAAAATGTCGTGGAGAGCTCGCCTAACTGTATCATGGTCGTGAACTGCGACGAAACGATCCGCACCATCAACGAGATGACGGAGGATTTCTTCGGACTGGAAAAGGAACGGGTGCAAGGCAGGACCGCATCGGAGGTCTTCGAGGCTCCCGTCGCCGCGATCATCCGGGAGGCCATCGACGGCCAGATCACCGACAGCCGGGAACTGGTGATCAAGCGGAGACAGGGGGGCAGGGCCGTCCTCGGCGTGAGCTCCTCGCAGTTGCGGGGCCGTGACGGGGCCGTACTGGGCGCCGTTTTGATCGCCCGCGACCTCACGGAGGCCAAGCGATCCGAGGAGTGGCTCAGGAGGATGGACCGGCTCACCTCGCTGGGTCAGCTTTCGGCCGGCATCGCCCATGAGATCCGCAACCCCCTGGCCAGCATCAATTTCAATGTCCAGTTCCTCGCCAAGCAGCTCGACCCGAACGAAAAGACCCGGAGGATCATCGCCGACACGCTGACCGGCGTCGACAGGATCAAGGATCTCGTCAAGGGCATGCTGGATTTCTGCCGGCCGGCCCCCCCGAAGCTCAAAAGCGACTCGATCCACCGGTGCATCGAGGATGCCGTCTCCCTGCTGGAGTCCCAGTTCCGGAAGAACGACATCCGCGTGGCACTGTCCCTCGCACAGGACGCCCCCGAGATCGTCTTCGACAATCAGCAGATCCATCAGGTCTTCGTCAACATCCTGCTCAACGCCATGCAGGCCATGCCGAAGGGCGGCACGATCCGGGTGGAGAGCCGCGTCGAGCAGGATGCAAAAAAACCGCGCCGGCAGCTCTGCGTCATCATCAGCGACAGCGGCGTCGGGATCCCGAAGGATGATTTCTCAAAGATCTTCGACCCCTTCTACACGACCAAACCCGAGGGGACGGGGCTGGGGCTCTCCATCGCCCACAAGATCCTGGAGCAGCACCGCGCCGTGATCGAAGCCAAGAGCCGTGAAGGGCAGGGAACGACGTTCACCCTCCGATTCCCCATCGATGAAGGCAGTGGCCATGTACCGGTATAAAATCCTCATCGTCGATGACGACAAGCTTCTTCAAAACTCCCTGGACACCATCCTGTCGGAGAAATACAACACGCTCATCGCCGGCAGCGGCGAGGAGGCCCTGCGGCTTCTCCCTGGGCATGACATCGACCTTGTCCTCCTGGACATCCGTCTGCCGGGCATCAACGGCATCGAGACCCTCAGCCGCATCCGGCAGCTCAACGGGGAAGCCGTGGTGATCATGATGACGGCCTACGAGGACGTGAAGTCCGTCATCAGCTCCATGAAACTGGGGGCCTTTGACTACCTGGTGAAGCCCCTCGACATCGAGGAGCTCGATCTCATCATCGAGCGTTCTCTGGAGACCCTCAAGCTGAAGCGGGAGGTGGAAGAGCTCCGAAAGCAATTTGTCAAGGACTACAACCTCGAGAACATCGTCGCCCAGAGCCCGACCATGAAGCTCGCCCTGCGGCTGGCCGACACCATCGCCCGAAGCTACGACACGACGGTCCTCATCGAGGGGAAAACGGGCACGGGCAAGGAGGTCATCGCCCGTCTCATCCACCATCGCAGCGACCGCTTCGACAAGCCTTTCGTAAGCATCAACTGCGGGGCCATCAGCAAGGACCTCGTGGAGAGCGAACTCTTCGGCTACGAAAAAGGCACCTTCACCGGCGGGCTCCAGGAGGGGAAGAAGGGGAAGTTCGAGGCGGCAAACGGGGGCACGGTGCTCCTGGACGAGATCAGCGAGCTTCTGCCCGCCGCGCAGGTCAAGCTCCTGACGTTTCTGGAGGAAAAGGCGTTCTACCCCGTGGGCGGCTCCGAGAAGAAGCACGTCGACGTGCGGATCATCGCCGCCACGAACAAGAGCCTCGAAGAGTGCATCCGGGAAGGCACCTTCCGCGAAGACCTCTATTACCGCCTCAACGTCGCCCGGATCAGCATCCCGCCCCTGAGGGAGCGCAAGGAGGACATCGCGGCGCTCACCCTGTTTTTCATGAACAAGTTCAACCAGCGATTCCGGAAGAACTTCCAGAAGGTCAGCGATGAAGCCAAGCGCCTGCTGATGGAGCACCCCTGGACGGGCAACGTCCGGGAACTCCGAAACGCCATCGAGCGGGTCATGCTGATGGAGGAAGGGCCCGAGATCACGAAGAACCAACTGGACTTCCTGACGAAGTCGGCCCCGCTGGCAGGCGAGAAGGACAGCCCGTCGTGGAAGATCCCGCCGGCAGGCCTCAGCCTCGACGACCTGAACCGGGATCTCATTGTCCAGGCCCTCGAGCAATGCGGCGGAAACAGGGCCAAGGCGGCAAAGCTTCTGGGCATGTCGCGCCCCACCATGATCTACCGCATCGAGAAATACGGCATCAAGGTCTGATACTCCCTCAACATCTCTTCTTGTCTTTCGTCTAATCCTGGAACGCTCAACACGAGACTCCCTGCTGTTTATAAACGCAGGCTACCCGACGGGAGCGCTTTATTAGGCTGTTCAAAAATGCCCAGATGCAAGGCGCCCTGTCGGATAGAAGGTAAGAGGGTATGATGGTGAGAAGGTTGGAGAAGCAGGGGCATGCATTCGGCCACCGACTCATCCAACGTTCTTACCCTCTCACCTTCTTACCTTCTCTTGTTGGCCGGACGCGCCCCCGGTCAACAGCCTAACGTATGATGAGCCACCGGTACTCCCGTACATGATCCAGAAACTCGAGCACGAGTGCCTGCTCGTCCGTGGAGCACGCCCGGGCATTGAAGACGAAGCGGGCCTTCTCCACGTTGGAGTACCCGATCAGCTCCAGGAGGCTTCCCGTCTGCACCTCCCGGCCCCGGGCGCGGGCGACCTGTTCGAGATGCGAAAACCGGATCGTGTATTCCGAGTGGGCCGCAAGCCGGATCTCCCGCGGCCAGCCGCCGGTTGCAAGACCCCTGACGAGAAAAGGCATCTCCCGCGGGAAGATGGGATCGCTTGCATGCTCCGAGATAAATGCCGGGATGTTTTTGCGGCAGACAGCCTCGACGAGCCGTATCGCCCCGATGTTGAAATGGAAAGGCCCCTCTTCCGGGATGCCCAGCCGGTAGCGTTCGACAAGTGCCGCCGCTTCGGGAGGGAGGCCTTGCGGGTGAAGGCCCGTCCAGACCGGCAAATCCCCGATCATCTCGTTGATCAGGAAGAGATCCACACCGGAGACGGCCGGCAGGACCTCGAGGGCGTCGCCCAAAACGAAGCTCACCCGGTCTCTCCAGGGATTGAGCGCGCGCCGCTGCCTCCCGAGAAGGGCCCGGGAAAGATCCACCATGGCCACCCGATCCACGAGTCCCCCGTGGGCCTCCATCAACCCCCGCATGAGGCTGCCGTACCCGCCGCCGATCTCGCAGATGCGGCACCCCCGTCGGAGAAGTCCTTTCTCCCGCAGGCGATCGCCCAGGACGGCACCGTAGGTCCTCTCCATCGACAATGCAGGGAGATAGGGTGACCGGGGATGGCCCAGGGACTCGCAGATGGTGAATTCCGTCATGAGATCGATGGGGTGGTGGAGGTGGTACTGGCGGGTGTCGTGAAGGGAGGGCATTGCGGCGGCGACCTTTTTCCTTTCGTCACGGGTGGCACGGGTGTATAGGAAATGGAAGGAAAACCCTTTTCAGGCCATATCAAGATCAGCATCCCCCCGTCAAGTCCGGAGGATTCATTGACTGACACCCCACACATCCCCTGCCTGCGCTGCGGGACGTGCTGCATGGCGGACATGATCGCCGATGCAGACGCCGAGGACCTCGAGCGCTGGAGGCGCGAAGGCCGCGATGACATCCTGCGGAGATACCGCGACGCGTGCTGGGTGGGCGATCACTTCATGTCCGTCGCCACGGGGATGGCCATCCACGACTGTCCCTTTTTGGATTTTCAGGAAGGCCTGTTCACCTGCACGATCTACGAGACGCGGCCCCGGGTCTGCCGCGAATTCACGCCCGGTTCGTCGGAGATCTGCCCGCAGTTCAAAAGGAGGGCTACCGATTGACAGGCCCCTGATTCTCTGCTATTTTCCGCCAGTCTCGAAGGTTGCAAGCCGGGCATCAATCCCTTATCAAATATCAAACAAGCTTTTTTAAGGAGGGGAATTCATGAAAAAAATCCTGTTCATCCTGATGGCGTTCTGTCTGCTCACCGCAACGGCCCATGCCCAGGACACGATCAAGATCGGTCTGATGGCGCCGCTGACGGGTTCGTTCGCCAGCGAGGGAGCAGAAATGAAGCAGGTCCTCGAGCTGTTGGCCGCCAACCTGAATGCCAGGGGAGGCCTTCTCGGCAAGAAGGTCGAGCTGATCACCGATGATGACGGCAGCGATGCCCGCACGGCGGCTCTAGCGGCCCAGAGGCTCACGACAAAAGGCGTCGTGGCCGTGATCGGGACCTACGGCTCCTCCGTGACCGAGGCCAGCCAGAACATCTTCAACGAGGCCAGGATCATCCAGGTCGCCAACGGCTCCACGGCCATCCGGCTCTCCGAGAAGAACCTCAAGTACTTCTTCCGGACCTGCCCCCGCGACGACGAGCAGGGCAAGGTGGCTGTCGATGCCATCGTGAAGACCAAGGCAAAAAAAGTGGCCATCCTTCATGACAACAGCACCTATGCCAAGGGGCTTGCCGACGAGGTGAGGCCGCAGCTCGAGAAGAAGGGGATCAAGATCGTCTTCTTCGACGCCCTCACCCCGAAGCAGAGCGACTACACGGCGGTGCTCACCAAGATGAAGGGCGCAGGCCCCGATCTCGTTTTCTTCACGGGCTACTACAGCGAGGCCGGCCTTCTGCTGAAGCAGGCCAAGCAGATGAACTGGAAGGTCCCCTTCCTGGGCGGCGATGCCACCTACAATACCGACCTGGTGAAGCTGGCCGGCAAAGAGGCGGTTACGGGTTTCGCCTTCGTCATGCCCCCCCTGCCCAAGTACCTGCCCTCGAAGTCGGCGAAGGAATTCCTGGCCGCCTTCAAGAAGAAGTACGGCAACGAGCCCTCTTCGCCCTACTCCGTGCTGGCCGGTGACGGATTCCGCGTAGTCGCGGCGGCCATCGCCCAGGCGAAGACGACAGACGCCGACAAGCTGGCCGCCTACCTCCACACCCAGTTCAAGGACAAGGACGCCCTGACGGGCACCATCTCCTTCAACGCCAAGGGAGACCGGGTGGGCGACGTCTACCGGTACTTCAAGTTCGACAACAAGGGAAACATCGCACTGCAGAAGTAAGGAGCGCGACGATCGGTCCGTGGGGCTCCGGCCCCACGGACCGTCTTTTTCACGGAAAGGCATAAGGCTTAAGGCTAGCGGCATAAGGTAAATTGGAACGGTTTCTTCCCTTTTGCCGTAACGCTCAGCCATAAGCCATTTTTTATGGAAGAATTTTTTCAGCAGCTGACCAACGGCCTGGCGGTGGGGAGCATCTATGCGCTCATCGCGCTGGGCTATACCATGGTCTACGGGGTGCTGAAGCTCATCAACTTCGCCCACGGGGACCTCTTCACCATCGGCGCCTACCTGGGGATGACCCTGCTGGCCTCGTTTGCGCTTCACGAGACGATCGGGCCCTTCCTGGGTCTCATCGTTCTCGCCCTCATGGTGATGGGGCTCGTGGCCATCCTGGGGGCCATCGTGGAGCGGACGGCCTACAGGCCGCTGCGCGAATCCCCGCGACTCTCGGCCGTCGTCTCGGCCCTGGGGGCCTCCATCTTCCTGCAGAACGCCGTCATGCTCATCTACGGCGCCCGCTTCCAGGTCTACCCCGAGGACCTGATCCCCGAGACCTCCATCGATCTCTTCGGGCTTTACATCCCGGTCGTTCGGATTCTCGTTCTTTTCGTATCGCTTGCCCTCATGGCCGCGCTTTTCATCTTCATCCAGAAAACACGGATCGGGACGGCTATCCGGGCCGCCGCCATCGACCAGGACGCGGCAAGGCTCATGGGCATCGACGTCAACCGGGTGATCCTGCTCGTCTTCCTGATCGGCCCGGCCCTGGGCGGCGCCGCGGGGCTTTTGGTGGGGCTGCAGTACGGGCAGATCAACTTCACCATGGGCTGGACCTACGGCATGAAGGCCTTCACGGCGGCCATCCTCGGCGGGATCGGGAACATCCCCGGCGCGATGCTGGGCGGTCTCATCCTCGGGGTCATCGAGGCCCTCGGGTCGGCCTACATCTCGATTGCCTGGAAGGACGCCATCGCCTTCTTCGTCCTCATCCTCATCCTCATCGTGAGACCCACGGGGCTCCTGGGCGAGAGGGTGGCGGACAAGATCTGAAGAAGGGTATCGGGTATAGGGGCTCGGGTCTAGGGAAAGAGAAATGAAAGACAAGAGCATGTACATCTACGGGGGGATTTTTGCCGTGCTGGCGGTCGCCCCCGTGTTCCTCAACCCCTACTGGGTGGACGTGCTCAACAACGTGGGCCTCTACGCCATCCTGGGGCTCTCGCTCAACCTCATTGTGGGCCACGCGGGCCTGTTCAACCTGGGGCACGCGGCCTTCTTCGCCGTGGGGGCCTACACGGCGGCTATCCTGAACACGCTCTACGGAATCCCCGTGCTGTGGCTCCTGCCCGTCTGCGCGCTCACGGCGGGCCTGTTTGCCGGCATCATCGCCCGGCCCATCATCCACCTGCGCGGCGACTACCTGTGCATCGTCACGATCGGCGTGGGCGAGATCCTTCGCATCGCCCTCATCAACGATCTTTTCGGCATCACCGGCGGGCCCAACGGCATCTTCGGCATCTCGCGGCCCACCGTCTTCGGGTACGTGATCCGCAAGCCCCACGAGTTCTACTACCTCATCGGCACGTTCCTCATGGTCACGATCTTCCTCTTTCACCGCCTGGAGAATTCCCGCTTCGGCCGGGCCGTCAACTACGTGCGCGAGGACGAGACCGCCGCAGAGGGAAGCGGGATCAATGCGTCGCATTACAAGCTCGCGGTCTTCGTCCTGGGCGCTGCCTGGGCGGGCATGGCGGGCGACATTTTCGCCGCCAAGATGACCATCATCGCGCCCGAGTCCTTCAACTTCTGGGAATCCGTCGTCATGTTCGCCATCGTCATCCTGGGCGGATCGGGGAGCATCCCGGGCGTGCTGCTGGGGGCGGTCCTTTTCGTGGGCCTGCCCGAGGTCTTCCGGGACTTCGCCGATGCGCGGATGCTGATCTTCGGAGCGGCCATGGTCGTCATGATGATCGTCCGCACCGAGGGGATCCTGCCGCAGCGGCCGAGGACCTACGCGCTTCCCGAAGCGAGCAATGCGGGGGGAAACCCATGAGCCTGCTGGGCCTTCAGAATCTCACGAAGTCCTTCGGCGGCCTCATGGCCGTCAACGAGGTTTCCTTCGACGTGGAGGAAGGAGCCATCGTGGGGCTCATCGGCCCGAACGGGGCGGGAAAGACAACGGTCTTCAACCTCATCACCGGAAACCACCGCTCCGACAGGGGAACGGTTTGCTTCGAAGGCAAAGACATCACAAACTGGGTCACCCACCGCATCGTCAGGCTCGGCATCGCCCGGACCTTCCAGACGATCCGTCTCTTCCAGAAACTCTCCGTGCTCGAAAATGTGCTCGCCGGCTGCCACTGCCGGATGAGCTCGGGTTCCGTCGCGGCCATGCTCCGCACTCCGGGAGAGCGGAGGGAGGAAAAGAAGGCCCTCGACAGATCCCTCGGGGAACTCGCCTTCGTGGGGCTTGCGGGGCAGGAGATGCAGCTGGCGAAAAACCTTTCCTACGGAAGCCAGAGGCTCCTCGAGATCGCCCGGGCCCTGGCCACGGAGCCCCGGCTCGTCATCCTGGACGAGCCCGCCGGCGGAATGAACGAGCAGGAGACGGCGGCCCTCATCGGGACGATTCGCAAGATACAAAAGCGGGGGATCACGACCCTGCTCATCGAGCACGACATGTCGCTCGTCATGAAGGCCTGCGAGAAAATCGTTGTCCTCGAATACGGCTCCAAGATCGCCGAAGGCGCGCCGGAGGCAATCAAGGGAGACCCGAAGGTCATCGAGGCCTACCTGGGGACGGAGGACTGAACCCATGCTGCTGACGGTCCGCGACCTTCGCGTGAAATACGGCAACGTGGAAGCCCTCCACGGGGTCAACCTCTCCGTGAAGGAAGGGGAGATCGTCGCCATCCTCGGGGCAAACGGCGCCGGAAAGTCTACAACGCTTCTTGCCGTAAGCGGCATCGTGAGATCGGCCGGGGGCGCAATCGAGTTCGGCGGGAAACTTCTTCACAAGCTGAAGGCCCACGAGATCGTCCGGGAGGGCGTGATCCAGGTCCCCGAGGGACGGCGCATCTTCAACACGCTCACCGTCGAGGAAAATCTCGCCCTGGGCTCCTTTGTGCGCAACGACGCCGCCCGCGTCGCCAAGACGCGGGAGTGGATCTACGAGCTCTTCCCCATCCTGAAGGAGCGCAGCGACCAGTTGGGCGGAACCCTGTCCGGCGGCGAGCAGCAGATGCTGGCCATCGCCCGGGGCCTCATGGCCGAACCGAAGATCCTCCTTCTCGACGAGCCCTCGCTGGGGCTTGCGCCGCTTCTGGTGAAGGCGATCTTCCGCACCCTGGAGCAGATCAACAGGGCGGGTGTGACCATTGTGCTCGTCGAGCAGAACGCCCGCGCGGCACTGAAGCTCGCCCACCGGGGCTATATCCTGGAGGTGGGCAACATCGTCCTCGAGGATTCGGCGCCGGCCCTCCTGGCCAATCCCGAGGTCCGGAAGGCCTACCTGGGAGGATAGAGGTCCGAGGTTCGAGGAACGAGGCGCGAGGAAAAACAACAAACGGCAAGGATGAACATCCTGTCGGATCGATCGTGGAGAAAATCATGGAAAAGAAAACACCGACCCGGGAAGAACGCGTCGAGGCCCTCGAGGATATCAAGCTCCGGGGGCTTTACCTCCACGGCTACGCCATTACAGCCGACGCGACACCGATCCTCTTCGACACGGCCGAGTACCAGCAACTGGTGGACCAGTTCTACGAGGAGAACCAGGATCTCGTCACGCCCGTCATCCACCGGGCATGCCGGGAAAACTACGAGTTCTTCATGACCATGGTCGAGAAGACCATGAACGACATCAGGACTCTGCAGGACACTACAGCCGACTGAAGCACAGCCCCTGCAGCCTGTTGGACTTTAATTGGTTGAAATTACTCAATAACCTCAGGCTTGACTTTCCCCGCGCCCCGCGGGATCATATAGACAAGCTATTCGAGGGAGGATGGAGTGAGCGCTGGTGAGCAACCGGCAGGTTACGGGGTGTAAGCCCGGGCCGCTTGTTTTTCCCTTCCATGACCGGGATTATTCCCGCCCGTAACCTTCTTACGCAATTTCCCGCAGTCTCAACCGGAGGGCCGACGTGCGCCCGCCCGGCAAGGGGTTGCTTTTTCCCGATCCTCCAGGTGCCGAATCCGGCGAAAACCCGATCCCGAGCCCATTCGACAGGGGAGGTGTCTGTCATGATCATGAAACTCCTATTGATCTTCGTCGCAGGGTTTGTCATCGACCTGCTCATCACCAAGTACACAAGCGACGTGGCCGAGAAGCGCATTGGGCGGGCGACGCTCTTCAGCGGGCTGATCACGGTCGCCAACTTCCTGCTGCTCACCGTGATCCTCAAGGACAGCGCCACGGACGGCGTATTCAGCATCATGGCCTTCGCGGGGGGCAACAGCCTGGGGACCTTCTTCGCCATGAGGAAGGCCTAGGGCAAGGCCTTGCGTTGTGAAGCAACGCCGCTGAAATGCTTTTTGCATCGGCCGGGGCTGTGATATAGTCGGCGCCATTGATGGATCGATGGGTCATCGCAATGACCCTGTTATCGCACCGTTCGCCGAAGGATTTCCGGACAGGGCGCCATCAAAAAACCTGCCGGAGGGAGTTATCATGAAGAAGTTTTCCGCTTTTACTGTCCTTGTACTGGCCATTTTCACCTCGGTTGCGGCAATCGCGCAGACGTCGGATCTTGCCGGCGCCCGCCCTCCCTCCATCACCGTGGCAGGCACGGGCGAATCCCACGGCAAACCGGACTTCGCCCAGATCCAGGTGGGAGTTGTCACCGAGGCCCTCACGGCGGCCGAGGCGCTCAGGAAAAACAACGAGGCAATGGGCCATCTCATTGTCATGATCCGCAAGCGGGGCATCGACGAGAAGGACTTGCAGACTGCCCAGTTCAACGTCTCCCCGCGCTACAAATACGACAAGGCCCAGCAGGAGCCCCCAAAGATCGCAGGCTACCAGGTCGTAAACGAGGTCCGCATAAAGGTCCGGAACCTCACCACGCTGGGTGCGTTTCTGGATGAGACGGTTTCCCTGGGGGCAAACCAGGTCCGGGGGATCAGCTTCGGTGTGGCCGAACCGGCGCATCTCATGGACGAGGCGCGTAAAAAGGCCATCGCCGATGCCGAGCGCCGCGCCCGGGTCTATGCCGAAGCGGCGGGGCTGAAGATCGGAAAGCCGATACGGATCGACGAGCAGGCAGGCGGCCGCCCGGGCCCATACCCTGTTGCGCGCATGGAAGCCGCCGCGGCCTCGGCGGTGCCGGTCGCTCCCGGGGAGCAGACATTCAGCGCCACCGTGACGGTGAGCTACGCCATCGTCGATGGGAAGTAGCTGCGCAGGCAAGTTCGCCCAGTTCTGAGTAGCGGAAAAAGAGGGCTTGAAGGCAAAAGGCAAGACCCCGATTAGATGAAGAGAGGCAGACCATGCCGCAGAAAATCAGGATCCTTGCCGGTTCAGTAACTGTTGCGGCCGAGCTTTCCGACTCGGAATGCGCAAAGGCTATCGCCGGGAAGCTGCCCATCGAGGCCGTCCCCAACGAGTGGGGCGACGAGTTCTACTTCACGATCCCCGGGAAGCTGCCCCTTGACGCGACGGCCACAAGGAAGGTAACAATCGGGGACATCGGTTACTGGCCGCCGGGACAGGCCCTGGCCATTTTTTTTGGCCGCACGCCCATGAGCACGGGCCCCGACCCAGTACCGGCCAGCGAGGTGAACCTTGTCGGCCGGATTGTCGGTGATGCGTTATTGTTGAACAAGGCAAAAGGTGCCGCCAGAATCCGCATCGAAAAGGAGTAACCCGTGAGGAAGATCGCCTTGCCCGTCCTGATTCTTTTCGCCCTGACCCTCATCGGCTGCGCCGCCTCCCAGAGGCCCGTCCTGTACCCGAACAATCATCTGAAAACCGTGGGGAATGCCCAGGCCCAGCGCGACATCGACGAGTGCATGCAGACGGCCGAGGCCTACGTCAAGAAGAACCAGGAATCCAAGGTGGCCGAAGGGGCCGTAAAGGGTGGCGCCGTCGGCGCCGCCACCGGCGCGGCCGTCGGAGCCGTGACGGGAAATTTCGGCAGGGGGCTTGCTGCGGGGGCGGCAGGCGGCGCCGCCGGAGGTGCAACGTACGGACTGTTCAAGGCGGCCGAGCCGAGTCCCGTTTTCAAGCAGTTCACGAACCGCTGTCTCAAGGAAAAGGGCTACGAGCCCATGGGCTGGCAGTAGCCGGCCGCGCGGTTTTTTCAGCAAGGAAAGGTGACATCATGAAAAAAGCGCTGGTCCTGATCGTTGCGGTGATTCTTGCGGGATGCGGGACCGCCCGCCCTGTCCTGTACCCAAACAGCCAGATGCAGCAGACCGGCGATGAACGGGCCCAGCAGGACATCGACGAGTGCACCCGGAAGGCCGAGGCCTACGTGAAAGAAAATCCCGCCGGGGATGTGGCGAAAAGCACGGCGACGGGAGCCGTTGTCGGGGCCGCCGTGGGGGCCGCCGTCGGCGCCATCACCGGCGACTTCGGCCAGGGGCTGGCGATCGGGGCCTCGAGCGGCGGTATCTGGGGATTCTTCGGCGGGCTCTTCCAGGCCGCAGAGCCAAGCCCCGTCCACAAGCAATTCGTCGAGCGGTGTTTGAGGGAGAAGGGCTACGAGCCGATCGGCTGGAAATAAGCGGCCCGGGACCGCGGGCTCCGGAAATCAGGCTGGAAAATCAAATCCCCCTCAATCCCCCTTTAACAAAGGGGGAGGAAAGGGGGATTTTCTTTTGCCTGCTGACTTATGGAGGACTGCCGGCTGTGAGATTGCCGCGTCGCTATCGCTCCTCCTAAGAAACAGCTCAAAAATGGGTCATTACGAGCCGAACCGCTTGAGACCCTTTCCATAGTCTCCCTCTCTAAGGGGAAAGTTACCCCGTAGGTTCCCTCTCCCTTGAGGGGAGAGGGTCAGGGTGAGGGTGAATACCTCCCCTTCCTCTGGTTGGAGAGGGCCGGGGTGAGGGTGAAAAAGGTACGAAGAACAGTCCCCCTCACCTCAATCCCGTTCGGCATGCTCACGGCCCTGAGCGTGTCGAAGGGCTCTCCCCCGGAGGGGCGAGGAAGA
>DIFQ01000109.1:0-4267 GCA_002419215.1 Syntrophaceae bacterium UBA5744 | reverse complement strand
CGGGGATCGGGCCCTACGAGATTAAAGGCGTTTCTTCCATCGATAACCCCGGACGAAGTCGGGGTCTGTTGCTCGCAATGACAGGAAAGCATTTATTCACTGGCCACTGATCACCGGTCACTGGTCACTTTTTTTATAAGTACGGGAATATCCCCTCGATCACCTTTTCGAAGTTTTTCTTCACATTCGCCTTGCCCGTGACCATGCCCATGTGGCCGGGGAGCAGGTACTCCACGTCGAGCCTGGCGAGAGCCTGGATGCTCTGCTTGAGGAGCTTGCTGTCGCCGCCGGGGAAATCGGAGCGGCCCACGTTCATCTGGAAGATCACATCACCCGGAAAGAGGACCTTCTTTGCCGGCCAGTACAGGCCGATAGAGCCCGGCGAGTGGCCCGGCACGATGGAGATCTCGAAGGTCTCGCCGCCCAGCTTAACCTCCCCTTCCTTCAGGGGCAGGTTCACGTCGACGACGGGGGCCTTCAGGCCGAAGAGCTGGTAGAGGGTTGCGCCTGGGCCCTGCATGAACTCCATCTCGATCTCCGATAGGGCTATTTTCACCTGCGAGCTGTCGAAAAGCGCCGAGGCATCGTAGTGGTCCGGGTGCGAGTGGGTGTTGACGACGACCTTGATGTCCTCTTTCTTGATCCCGTCCTTGGCCATCCGCTTCAGCAGATCGGGCAGGTGCCGGCTGAGCCCCGGGTCGACGAGCGCCCCCGCGGAGCCCCCGATGAAGAAGCTGTTGCAGTTGTTCTCGAAGTAGTTTTTCCACTCGTAGACGTAGAGGTTCTCGGCAAGCTTCATGGCATCTCCTTGGGCGTTATCCAGTCGTCAAGTCTATAGCCGATAGGTAAGCCGAAGACAAGCGCATTCTCTACATTCTCGTTGCGCCCGGGTGCGTTCTGTGATTAGCAGGACGAAGAACATCCCTCTCTTTTCACCCTCACCCTGACCCTCTCCCGTCAAGGGAGAGGGGAATAGCGGTAGGGGGTCTTCACTGGAGGAGCGCCTGCCGATGGAGCGACAGACGAAGGCTTATCTCTATGCCGGAGCCACCGTCCTGCTCTGGTCCACCGTGGCCTCGGCCTTCAAGCTGACACTGGCGCATCTGGGCTTCATCGAGATGCTCCTGGGGGCCTCCCTCGTGTCCCTGGCGGCCCTCTTCGTCATCCTTCTTGCCCAGGGCAAACTCGCTGTACTCGGCACGTTGTCGAAGGCCGATCTCGCCCGCTCGGCCGTCCTGAGTTTTCTCAACCCATTCCTCTACTACGTCATCCTCTTCAAGGCCTACTCGCTGCTGCCCGCCCAGGAGGCCCAGCCCCTGAACTGGACCTGGCCCATCATGCTGGTGCTGCTCTCCATCGCGATCCTGAAGCAGCCCATCCGCTGGGCAAGCGTGCTGGCCATCGTCGTCAGCTTCACGGGCGTTCTAGTCATTTCCACCCGGGGTGACGTGCTGGGATTCCGATTCACGAACCTGCCGGGGGCGCTGCTGGCGCTTGGAAGCTCCGTCATCTGGGCCCTCTTCTGGATCTACAACGTGAAGGACAGGCGCGACGAGATCGTCAAGCTTTTCCTCAATTTCGCCTTCGGCTCGATCTTCACCCTCGCCGCGGTGCTGCTCTTCGGGGAGATCCGAATCCCTCCGGCAGCCGGCATCGTGGGGATCATCTGGGTGGGGCTCTTCGAGATGGGGATCACCTTCGTCACGTGGCTCAAGGCCCTGCAGCTTTCCCGCACGACGGCGCAGGTGAGCAACCTCGTCTACGCGGCGCCTTTCCTGTCTCTTTTCCTCATCCACTTCATCGTCGGCGAGGAGATCTTCCCGTCTACCGTGGTGGGGCTTGTCCTCATCGTGGCGGGGGTTGTCATCCAGCAGTACGCCAGCCGCAAGAAAGGGACGTGAACAATGGCCGGTTCCCTCGAAGAGATCCGAAAGATTCTTCTCGAAAGCGGGGCAGCCCTCGTGGGCTTTGCCGACATGACGGCCATCCCGCCGGAAGATCGCAGGGGCATGGGCGGCGCGCTGTCCATTGCCGCGTCCCTCGACCCCGCGATCGTCTCGCGGATCACGAAGGGACCGACGAAGGAGTACTTCCGGGAATACCGGCGGGTCAACGCCCTGCTTTCGGAACTTGCGCACCGGGCGGCAGAGTTGCTGCAGGAGCGGGGATTTGCGGCAATCGCCCTCGAGCCGACAACGGAGGAATTCGACGCCGTGCGGCTTCGGGCAGGGCTTTCCCACAAGATCGCCGCGACGCGCTCGGGGCTGGGCTGGATCGGGAAGAACGACCTCGTGATCACGAAGGCCTTCGGCTCGGCGATCCGGCTCACGACGGTCCTCACCGATGCGCCTATCGAGACGGGCACTCCCCTTGACGAGTCGAAATGCGGGTCCTGCACGGCCTGCGTCGAGATCTGTCCCGCGAAGGCCCCTTCGGGGACGAACTGGCGGCTGGGGCTGTACCGGGACGATTTTTTCGATGCCCGGGCCTGCTGCCGCAAGGCAACGGAGTTCTGCGAAAGGGAGGGGATCGATTCGACGATCTGCGGCATCTGCATCGAGGCCTGCCCGTGGACGCAAAGATACCTGAAGAGAGCCTCAAGCCAAAAGCCACGAGCCGCAGGGCAGAAGAAATAGATCCTTCCCTGGTCCCTACGCCCCTCGTCCCTTGTCCCCGTTTGCGCCTCCCGAGACAGACTCAACAGGTGGGCCTTGAGGCTTTCCTGCTTGTTTTTCAGGACGAGCTTGGAGCGGATGAGGGAAAGCAGCTACAGTGACTGGACGGCCCAGGCCGGCAGGCTCCTCTTCGCCCGCTTCGTCGTGCCGCCCATGAAAACCATCGCGATGAACAGCAGCAGGAGAGGCTGCGACTGGAGTTTCCGGATTTGCCGGTCCAGGTATTTCTCGATTCGGTTCGACATCGTTTTCTTTCTTTTTCGCCTGAATGAAGAAGCGCCCCGCCTCGCTCGAGACGGGGCGCCTTCCTTGCGATTCGATTAACCGATCAGGTTTTTGATCGCCTCGGAAACCGGGGAGGTGAACAGAGCGATCATCACGGCGTAGAGGGCGAAGGATCCGGCGGCTTCGCTCAGGTAGATCTTCTCGTACTTCTGCTTGAGCGAGAGGATCGTGAGCCCGCCGATCACGATGGCGCCAAGGTGGAAGTAGGGGAAGTTGTCGGCGCCGGCTGCGGCGTACTCGGCATAGCTGAAGGTTCCGGTGATGAGAACGATCATTGCGGTCAGGGCCAGCATCGAAAGCGACTTTTTCATTTTTTATGTCCTCCTTGCGACTGGTTTATTTCTGATCTTTGCCTTATGATATTGAAACGATCGTGCCAAGTCGGGGAGGCCGAAAAGAAAAATTTTAAGCAATTGATATCATTGGCTAATAACTGATGTCCCTCGAATGGCTGCCTGTGCCGTGCCGCCGAAAAGGGGGGGATGGTTAAATGGAACGTTCAACGGCGTTGAACAAAAATTTAAAGGCGCCCTTCCGCAATCCCTGTGGCGGGAGGCTCCGCGGATGATCGTCCCTGAAGAAAATTATTTCTGTAATTGGATGGAGAGTGCACTCATGGCAGACAAGTTGATCATCTACGGCAAGGTGGGCTGACCCTACACGGACCAGGCCAGGTCGGCCTTTGGCGACAAGGCAGAGTTTGTGGATGTGAAAAAGGATGCTTCCAGGCTCCCCGAGATGCTGAAACTCTCGGGCGGCAAAAGGGCGGTGCCCGTCATTGTCGAGGCGGGGAAGGTGACGGTGGGATACGGCGGGACCTGAGACGTCTGATTGTTCGGCCGTGGGCCGAACAAGTGTGACTCGTGATCAGTTACCCTTGACGGGTGACATGAAAGATTCTGGCACCGCCCGAAGCTGCTCTTTTTCTTTGTCTCTACCTATACCCTAGACCCTCTACCCGATACCCTTTCTTTGTCATCCCTTGATGCAGCCGACAGCGCGTAGTCTGGCTACCTTTCTTGAAAGACCCGCGCCGTGCACGACGCTGACGACCTCGTCGATGTTCTTGTAGGCCTCGGGGATCTCCTCGGCCAGGGTGCCCTTGGCGGCGGCCATGACGAGAACCCCGCGATCCTCCATCTCCCGGCGGATCGCACGGCCCTTGCTCGCCTTGATGGCCGCGGCCCGGCTCAGCACACGCCCCGCGCCGTGGCAGGTGCTCCCGAAGGTCTCCTCCATGGCCTTCTCCGTCCCCACGAGCACGTAAGAGCCCGTCCCCATGTCGCCGGGGATCAGCACGGGCTGGC
>DIFQ01000031.1 GCA_002419215.1 Syntrophaceae bacterium UBA5744 | reverse complement strand
TTACACAAGATTCTTTACACTACCTGTCTGAGTGCCTGAGTGTTTTAGTTCCTCACTCGAGCACTCACGCACTTACTCACTTTTTCACTCGTTTAAGTGCAGGCCGACCGCCTGTCAGGCAATCGCGCCCGGTCAGCTGGTGCCCGCACCGGCCGTGCAGACCAAACAGTGTTCGTCCGTCACGATGCGGCGCTTTCTGCCCTCTTACCTGTTTCGCCGGCGACGACCCGGAAGCCGCGATGCCTCAGATGGCTTCGATCGTGGAAGGCGGCTTCGTGGCGAGGTTATAGGTCACGCTCACCACACCGGGCACTGCGCCGAGGATCTTCCCCGCGATCCGCTCGAGCGTCTGCCAGGGAAGCCTCGTAGGCGTGGCCTTCCGGGCATCGACGCTGTCCCAGCAGCGGATCTCGACCTGCAGGCCGAAGTCCCGTTTGCCTGCCCGCATCCCCGTGACGCGGTCCTCGTGCAGGATCGCCATGTACTGGAAGGCCTTCACCTTCTCGAGCTCCCCCTCGACGATGACCGTCGCCTTGCGCACGAGCGCGATCTTCATCGGCGTCACCTCGCCGATCACCCGGGCGGCCAGAGCAGGCCCCGGGAAGGGGATGCGGTCGAAGAGCGATTTCTGGAGCCCCAGGGCCATGCCGACCTTGCGGACCCCGTCCTTGCGGAGCTGGATGAGAGGCTCGCTGATCTTGTAGCCGAAGGCTTTCTTCGGGTCGATGCCGATCTGCTCGAACACGTTGTGCTGGCGCTTGATCCCGGCCGCCGTCTCTTCGACGTCGGTCAGGATCGTGCCCTGCAGCAGCACCGTGGCCTTGCTTTTCAACACGAGGTCGCGGAACACTTTCTTGTAGAAGGTCTGGGTGATGGCCTCCCGCTTCAGTTCGGGGTCCGTGATGCCCTTCATGGCGTCGAAAAAGGCCCTCCGGGCATCGACGATCGTCACGGGGATGCCCAGCTCCGCAAACAGGGCTTTCACCCTCCTCGGCTCGCCCTCCCGCATGATCCCGTTGTCGATGAAGTAGGTCTTGAGTTTTTTCCCCAGCGCCTTGTGCGCCAGCGCGGTGACGACCGACGAGTCCACGCCGCCCGAAAGGGCGCTGATGGCGATCCCGTCTCCCGCGATCTCCCGGATCTCCCGGACCTTCTCGTCGATGAATTTCTTCGGTTTCAGATCCTTCGCCTTGATCTCCTGAATCTTCATGAACCCCCTCCTCCGAAGCAGAGTTTTTGCCGCCGGGCGCAACCCGGACACAGCGTCACGATTCTGTAACACAGCCTCCGATCTTCTTCCAGCGCTTTGATTCGGCATGAGGGATGCGTTGATCTTCGCATGCCCCGGTGTCGCTTCAGTTCGAGGATGGCTTCTTCGATTTTCTTTCTTTCCGAAATATGCAATGAGCATCATAAATCTGTAACTGTATTCCAATATTTGTCATTTTTATTTGAAAAAGGGATTTGTTCTCCAAAATACGTAATTTTTGCAATAAAAACAATCGGACCATTTCCGATAAGCGCTTGATTATATTGACAATTTTAATTACTTGTTTTCTGGTTCGATTTTTGCTCTACAGAGCAGCAATCCAATCCAAACCAAAAACTAGGAGGATACAAGGAATGAAAAAGTATTTCGCGATTCTGGTAGCCGCTCTCTTCGTGTTCGGTACGGTCGGCATGAGCTTTGCTCAGGCCCAGAAGCAGGATGCACCGGCAAAACCCATTGAAGGGAAGAAGACTGAGAAGTCGGAGAAGCGCCAGGCAGTGACGCCCGAGAAGAAGGATGCGGCGAAAGCCCCCGCGGTTGCTGAAGGTCAGGCAAAGCCCGACACGAAGAAAGTGAAAAAGACCAAGAAGGCTGAGAAGCGCCAGGCCCAGACGCCCGAGAAGAAAAAGGCGGCGGAAGCCCCCAAGGTCGGTGAGGGCCAGGCAGCGCCGGCAGCCCCCGTGAAGAAGTAACGCCCTTACATCCTGATTTCGCAGTTCCGAGAGGGGCATTGTCCAGACAATGCCCCTCTTCTCAATTAAGCCGGCCGTCCATAAAACACTGAAGTGCGGCGGATTCGTCCCGGCGCGGCTTGTCTTGTGTCATGAAAGATAACGGGCTTGACGGAGGGGTTTTGTGAAGGGTAGATGCCTCATCAGCCTCCTGCTTCCGATGCTTCTCCTCTGTGTATCCTGTACCCAGCAGCCGGAAAAGAAAGGTGCGCCGGAAAAGGTCGCCCGGGCAAAAGCTGCGTCTGCGAAAAAGAGTCCCCTCAAGATCATCCATCTCGCCGGCGAGACGACCGGTATCAACCCGAGGGCGGGCAAATTGACCATCCGGGGAAAGGACGGGGACGTTGATATCTATGCAACGGAAAAGACGATCATCCACATTGGAAGGGATCAAAGCAGGCTTTCCGACATCACCGCCGGAAACAGAGCGACCGTCAAATACCTCGAACTAGACGGAAAAAATATTGCCCGGAGCATCTTCATCGCCCGGGAGGCCCCGGAAGAGAAAGAACCGCCAAAAGACGAACCCCCGTCGCCCCAACCCCCCGAAAAAATCACTCCCGAACAGCCGCCCTCGGATTCTCAGAAACCGCCGCTGCCCCCGTCGTGACGGCGGATCGTTCCCGCCGGCAGGAAATCCCTCAGTCCGTCCCTTTCAGCGTGTCGAGCAGAAAGGATCGCAGGCGGCCGTAATCGGCGGGCAGCTCGACGGGCTCGCCGGTCCGCTTGTCCAGGTCCTTCATGCTCCGGGGCACCTCGGGGGTGATGCCGAGAAGTTCGATGATCTCGTCGGGGAACTTGGCAGGGTGGGCAGTCTCGAGGCAGACGCAGGCCTCCGCGATGGGTCCGCAGCAGGCCTCCAGGTAATGCTCGAGCCCCCTCCAGCCCACGGCCCCGTGGGGCTCGAGCAGGAGGTTGTACTGCTCGTAGACGCGCCGGATGGTTTTCTTCGTCTCGCTGTCGGAGATGCTCACGGAGAAGATGCGCCTGCGCATCTCCTTGAGATCGGGGTAGACGTGCACGACACCCGTGCGGTCCACCGTCCCCCCGAAGAGTTCGAAGAAGCGGGCCAGGTTGCTCGGGTGGCCCACGTTCATGGCGTTGGAGAGGCAGGCCCGTGACGGGGAGACCTTCTCGTAGACTCCCGTCCTGAGGTAGTTGGGGAATTCGTCGTTTTCGTTGGTGGGCATGACGAGCATCCGTACGGGGAGCCCCATGCGCCGGGCGTATTCGCATCCCAGGGCGTTGCCGAAATTCCCCGAGGGGACGGAGAAGACGATCTCCTCGCCCTTCCCGGCGAGTTGGGCATAGGCGTAGACGTAGTAGATGCTCTGCGGCATGATCCGGCCGAAGTTGATGGAATTGGCCGAGGTCAGGTTGAGCTGCGACAGCCCCGGGTCCGAGAAGGCCTGCTTCACGAGGTTCTGGCAGTCGTCGAACTTCCCGTCGACGGACAGGGCCAGGACGTTGTCGCCGATCGTGTCGAGCTGCTTCTTCTGCATCCCGCTGACTTCGCTGCGCGGGTACAGGATATAGACGCCGATCCCCTTTACGCCCTTGAAGGCCTCGCCGACGGCGCTTCCCGTGTCGCCCGAGGTCGCCACGAGCACGTTGAGCCGCTTTCCCCTGTCGCGCAGGCGGCTCATGAGCCTCGCCATCATCCGGGCGGCAAAATCCTTGAAGGAGGCCGTGGGCCCCCGGTCGAGGCGCATGACGACCATGCGGTCGAAGACCCGCTCCAGAGGGACGTCGTAGTTGTAGGAATCCTCGACGATCTCCTTGATCGCTTCCCGGGGCAGATCGTCTTTCAGGAAAGCCTCCGCCACAAGGAGGGCCGTCTGTGCGTAGGGGGCCCCCTTGAGCGCCAGGATATCCTCCAGGGAGAGCGCCGGGATGGGTTCCGGCATGAAAAGCCCCTCATCGGGCGCCTGGCCCTGGATCAGGGCATCGCGGAAGGAGACGTGCCCCTTGAACGGCGTGAGGCCGGCAACGGCATCGAGGTTGCGGTTGGTGCTGTAGTAGCGGATGGTCGGCATGGCGTTACCTCTTCGGCATTTCCGGACGGTGGGTCCGGATGAAATCGAGAAAGATCCGGTGGTGTGCCATCAAATCGAAGTGCCTGCGATAGATGACATAGAAAGAACGTTCGACGGGACAGCCTTCGATCGAAAGAGCAGCCAGGATACCCGAGGCAATCTCCCTGCGGATGGCATAGATGGAAATCACGGAAAGGCCGACGCCGGCGATGACGGCCTCCTTCACGGCCTCCGAGCTTCCCAATTCCGCCGTAACGCGGAACCGGGACAGATCCGTCCCGCCTGCCTCGGCGAGGCAGCGCTCGAAGGCCTCGCGGGTGCCCGATCCCTTCTCGCGGATCACGAAGGGTTCTTTTTCGATCTCGCGGACGCGGACACTCTTCCGCCTCGCCCAGGGATGCTCCGCGGGCACGGCCAGCACCATGCGGTCCCGCCAGAGCGGCTCGTCCGCCAGTTTCGAACTCGCGGGCTTCTTGCCGATGAAGCCGATCTCGGCGCCGTTCTCAAGGACCGTGTCGATGACCTCGCTGCTGTCCGCCGCCCGCACCGCCGCCCGGATCCCGGGGAATTTCGTCCGGAACTCTCCCAGGGCGAAGGGCAGGATGTAGGTGGCAGGGATCGTGCTGGCGGCGATCCGGATGTCCCCCTCCTCGGTCTCGCGCACCCTCATTACCCGATCCACCGCCTCCTCGCGGAGTTTGAGGATCCGGCGAGCGTAGTCGTACACGACGCGCCCCTCGGGCGTCAGCGTGAAAGCCCGGCTGGCCCGGTTGACCACCTTCGCCCCCAGGGAGTCCTCCAGGTTGCGGATGTGCTTGGTCAGCGACGGCTGGGAGAGGAACATTTTCTTGGCCGCGCGGCTGAAGCTGCGCTCCTCCACGAGGTACACCAGGGCCTCGAGCTGCAGCATGTTGATGCTCTTCATGTCGGCCTGCATGGCCTGTCCCTACCATGACTCTTTTCGATAATCAAGGGTCTTTTATGAATTATCTGAATTGGCATTATTCACAAAAGAAGGGTAATAAAAAGTCGTTTTCCTTGTCATGAAATCCGCGAAGGGGGACCCTGGCATGTCCAACCCGTTTGCATCCCGCACGGGAATCACCGTCGTGGGATTTGCCATCGGCATCACGGCAACACTTCTCCAGTACTTCGGAAACCCCCCGAACATGGGCATCTGCGTCGCCTGCTTCGAGAGGGACATCGCGGGGGGTCTCGGGCTTCATCGGGCTGCTGTTGTGCAGTACATCCGTCCGGAAATCATCGGCTTCGTGATCGGGGCCTTCATCGCTGCCCTGCTCGCGAAGGAGTACCGGCCCCGGGGCGGCTCGGCGCCTCTCGTACGCTTCTTCCTCGGCGTCTTCGCCATGATCGGCGCCCTCGTGTTCCTCGGCTGCCCCTGGCGGGCCCTGCTGAGGCTGGCGGGCGGCGACTGGAACGCGATGACGGGCCTCGCAGGCCTGGCGACGGGCATCGGCGCGGGGGTGCTGTTCCTGAAGTCGGGCTACAGCCTCGGCCGGGCACAGACCCAGAAGCCGGCGGCGGGCACCCTCTTCCCGGTCTTCATGGCGGGGCTATTCCTCCTGCTCGTCTTCCAGGTCACCTTCTCCGAGGGCGGCCCCATCTTCTTCAGCCAGAAGGGGCCGGGGTCGCAACACGCACCGTTGCTGATCAGCCTGGGCGCAGGCCTTCTCGTAGGGGCCATCGCCCAGCGCAGCCGTTTCTGCACCATGGGGGCCCTCCGGGACGTCATCCTGCTGAGGGATTTCCACCTGATGAGCGGCGTGGCGGGCCTGCTCGTCGCCGCCTTCGCCATGAATTTCATCCTGGGACAGTTCAAGCCCGGATTTGCGAGCCAGCCGATCGCCCACACGGACCACCTCTGGAACTTCCTGGGGATGGCGCTTGCGGGCCTGGCCTTCGCACTGGCCGGCGGCTGCCCGGGCCGTCAGCTGTTCCTCTCCGGCGAGGGGGACCTGGACGCCGGTATTTTCGCCCTGGGCATGATCGTGGGCGCCGGCGTGTCGCACAACTTCGCCATGGCCAGCTCGCCGGCCGGTGCCGCCGCCTTCGGACCGGCCGGGGTCATCGTGGGCTTCATCTTCTGCCTGGCCGTGGGATTCACGATGCGGGAGAGGGCCTGATGCGAGGGTCCAGCGCAAAGAACCGCCATTTCTTTGAAAGGAGAACGTCATGAGCGCAACCCGAGTCGATGCCCGCGGCCTTTCGTGCCCGCAACCCGTCGTACTGACGAGCAAGGCGATCGAGGCAGGCGCGGAGAGCCTGGAAGTCCTCGTCGACAACGAAGTATCGAAAGAGAACGTGCTTCGCCTGGCAAAAAGGCACAAGATGCAGACCTCGGTCCATGAAGAGGGTCCGGATATTGTCATCGAAATCAAAACGTAGTATAAGGAAACACCAACCGGGGCCTTCCTTGCGGGAAAGGCTCCGATTTGTTTGGGAAGGAATTCGAAGATCCATGTTTTTCAAATCAGGCAAAAAGAACGGTTTCGAGGGCGGCGGGCTCGTGCTCTTCGAGAACGTGGAAGAGGCCATGAGCGGAGAGCGTTCCCTCAAGGCTGATGGAATCGAAAACCGCCTCGTAGCGCCGCCGCCCGAGCTCAGGCGGGGCTGCGATCTCGCACTGGAGATCAACCTCGTGGAAAAGCCGGCCGTGGAGCGCATGCTCCGCTCCCGGCAGGTTCATTTCATCGACATCCTTCCGATGAAGGGCGACGCGGAGCTGCTGCAGGTCGTCCAGGTGACCGATTTCGGGGAGGCCGTCATGGTCAAAGCGGGCAACATGAAGCTCACCTTCGACAAGGCCACGGGCGTCGTCCTGAACATCTCGGGCGGCGGTTGCCCCGACATCCCCTACCTGCACGCCGAGATGCTGGCGAAGCCGCTGGACCGCGCGCCTCGCCCGAAGGAGATGGGCCACACGCTCTGCTCGCTCATGCTGGACCGGGCCTACGTGCAGTCCCTCGAGATCTGGAAGAACGGAAGCCGGTGACGCCATGCTGTTGATCTGCGGCACCGCCCCCCGGAAGGATCTCCCCCTGACTCAAGGGGAGGCAAGTCTTCACGGGGACACTCTCCGGATAAACGGGGCTGCCATCCCCTGCACCCAGGGCACGGCAGCCCTAGTGAGCGCCGCCTGCAAGACACTGGAATACCTGGAGCAGCCTTCGCCCCGGGTGCTGCTCGTAGGCGACGACGGCACCGGCAAAGGAAGCAGGCTTCTCTACGAGCATTTGATCGGCAATCTTCCCCGTCTCGCCCCGCGGGTCGTCGTCCTGCACTACATGCTCCCCGTCATGGGGCTCATGAGAAAAGTAAGCGAGTCGGCCTCGAAAGCGGCGCGGCGGCCCTTCATGATCGCCGATGCCGCGGCCATGTACGCCGCCAAGGCGGCAGGGATCGCCCGCGACTTCGATCTCTTCACCCCCGATCTCTCGGAGCTTGCCTTCCTGGCGGACCCGCAGGCAACCCACCCCGCCTACGTCAGCCGGCACCTCTTCGAGTCCGACAGCACGCGGATCCCGGAGCTGGTCGCTGCCGCATACGCAAACGGAAGCGCCGCCCGCACGCTCGTGGTGAAAGGCGCAACGGATCACGTCGCACAAAACGGCAGGATTCTCGACACCGTGTCCGAACCGAACGTCCCGGCCCTCGAGGCCATCGGGGGCACCGGGGACACGATCAGCGGCATGGTCGGGGCCTTCGTCCACGGCGGCTTCGACGAAGTCACGGCGGCCCGCGTCGCGATCCGGGCCAACCGCATGGCCGGTCTCTATGCCGGGGCCACGCCGGCCACGCGGATCTGGCAGGTCATCGAGGTCCTGCCCCGGGTCTTCGCCGATCACCTGGACGACTGGGCACGGCAGGCAGGAGACGCAAGCATGGAAAGGAGCGCATCGTGATGACGGAAAAGAAGATCCGACTGACGGAGATGGTTCACGGGGCCGGCTGAGCGTGCAAGATCGGTCCGGAGGACCTGAACCGAGCCCTGAAGGGTTTGACCGTGAGACCCGACCCCAACCTGATCGCGGGAATCGAGGGGTTCGAGGACGCGGGGGTATACCGCCTCAGCGATGATCTCGCCATCATCCTGACGCTCGATTTCTTCACGCCCATCGTCGACGACCCATACCTCTTCGGGCAGATCGCCGCCACCAACGCCCTCTCCGACGTCTACGCCATGGGCGGCAAGCCGATCACCGCGATGAATATCATCTGTTTTCCGCCGAAGAAGCTCCCCATGGAAGTCCTGAACCGGATTCTTCAGGGGGGACTCGACAAGATCCACGAGGCGGGCGTGACCCTCGTGGGCGGTCACAGCGTGGAGGACGACGAGCCGAAGTACGGCCTCTCTGTGACGGGGGTCATCCACCCCGACCGGGTCCTTCGCAACCGGGGCGGCCGCGCCGGCGACAGGCTCATCCTGACGAAAGCCCTCGGCACGGGAATTGTCAGCACGGCCCTGAAGGGGGAAGAGGCCGACCCGGCGCTGGTCGACAAGGCCGTCAAGGCAATGACCACCCTCAACCGCCGGGCCGCCGAGCTGATGACGCAGATGCCCGAGATCCACGCCTGCACCGATGTCACCGGCTTCGGACTCCTGGGGCATGCCTGCGAGATGATCGAGGGGAGTGACGTGGGGCTGAAGATCGATGCATCCGCCGTTCCCTTCTTTGACGGGGTGCGGGAGCTGGTCGAGACGGGCTTTGTGCCCGGCGGGCTTTATCGGAACAAGGATTTCCGGATGCCCATGATCGACCTCAAGCCGACCTGCCCCGAGTGGCTCCTGGAAATCCTCTTTGACCCCCAGACCTCGGGGGGGCTGCTGTTTGCCCTGCCCGCAGGCGATGCGGAAATTCTTGTGAAGAAAATGCGAGATGCCGGCATCGGCGATGCGGCCGTCGTGGGGGAAGTCATTGCGGAACCGAAGGGCAAAATCGTGGTATTCTGAAAACCTGAGGACTCTACTCCGCGCGCCTGAGCTTCTCCGCCTCCTGCAGCAATTCATACTGTCGCTGGCGGTTTTCCCTCGTCGAGGGCATGGGCTCGCGGGCCTGCGCCTCGAGGCGCTCCGCTTCCTGGAGCCGACGCTGTTTTTCGCGCTCCCGCTCCGCGTCTCGTTTCTCGACCGTTTTGACCACCTCGTCGAGTTGCCGGTCCCTTTGCCTGATGGCCTCTTCGGCCGTCATGGAACCGGGCGGGGCCATCTGCTCCCCGGAAGGAGTCGGCGCCGATGGCTTGCCCGTTACGACCGGCTCGGCATTCACCCCTTTAGGCGGCTTGTCCGTGAGCACCACCGCCCCGTTCTTGTCCGTGTACTTGTAGATTGTCTGGGCAATGATCGTGTTCCACGGTGCAAACAGGCACAAGCATGCGAGAAACATCAGCATCAACGATGTTCGTGCAAGATGTCTTTTCATGGTCTCTGCCCGTTTGCGGAAGCTCGGAAGTCAGGAAGAGCGGATGATCTGCCTTTCGCCTTTCGCCTTTCGCCTTTCGCCTTTTGCCTTTTGCCCTTAGCCTTTTGCCTGTCTTTATTGCATCTCCCGCAGTCGCTGCGCATCCTCCATCAGCTTGCGCTGCCGGTCGATATTTTCCTGGGTCGGCACGATAGGCTGCTTTGCCTCTTTCTCCAGGCGCTCGGCCTCCTCGATGCGGCGCTGCTTTTCCTGCTGTCGCTCCTGCTGCCTCCTCTGGATTTCCTCCTGTTTCTTCCGGATCTCCTCGTCGGCAATCCTCTTCATTTCGGCTTCTTTGTCCTTATCCACGGGGGCTGACGGCTCCCTGCCCGCCTGAGGCTGAGGGGAAGGCCTGGGGCCCCTCACCTGCGGCGGCGCATCTCCGGATCCCGGCGTCTCCATGGCCGGTGCAGGCGGCGCCAGCTTTTTCTCGTCCTCCAGAGGCTCGACGATCACCCCGGGAGGCGGATTGTCCGTAAAGACGATTCTGCCGCTCTTGTCCGTATAACGATAGAGCTGCGCCGGGGTGTCACCTGCCGTCAACAGGATTCCGACCCATGCCGCAACGAGGGCCACAAGCACAATTCCCGCAAAGCGCTTTGTCATCTTCATCTCTCCGTCCGGTTTGATAGAAAAGCCTCACTTCAGATTATCGACCGGAATGGCAACTTTCTTTAATGGTTTCGCCCTAATTTACCCCCAGAAGCGGAAAGAATCAACAGGATGATTCGTCTTCCCTCCACCCTGCTTTCACTGCAATGACCGTACCGCGGGACCTGAACCAAGCGGAAAGCCCCTTCATGGCCTCGCGCTCCCGCCGGGACAGTTCCCCCCGACCGAGCTTTTCCCCGAAATAACCGTTCACAACCGCCGTGCCGGTTTTTTCCAGAAGGCCCGTGATGCGGTCCAGGTCACCCGCCTGGAGGTAGAGGCTCGCGTCGTTGATAAACAGGATGTCCCGTTCCAGGGACTCGAACCGGCGGAAAAGGTCATCGATGACCTTCCGGTTCCGCCCCGCCTTTTCCATGGCCTCCTCTTCGCTCAACGAGGTCAGGCGCGGAGCAACGATGGTTGCACGCAGGGTGGCGGCCCCACAGCCCCGGGGCGTATCGAGCCTTCCCCCGACGCCTGCAAGCCCCCTGCGCCGCAGCACCTCTTCGGGGATTTCCGGGGCGAAGTCCATGACGGCAATCCGGCCGCCCAGTCCCCGCCGGCAGAACCCGTACAGGATTTCCCGCGTCAAGGTCGTCTTCCCCGAGTTGACATCGCCGAGGATGAGCGTTTTCTTGTCGAGATAATCTCGAATGTTCATGGCCGTCCGTATAGTCAAGATATGCACGCGAAGCTAGGAAGCGAAGAAGAGCGGAAGAGCAGAAATTCAAGAATCATTCTTCTTCCACTCCGATCTTCCTCGCTTCCGATCTTCCTAACTTCGCATTTTTGATCACTTACACCTCATCAGCTGCGTGATCGCCCGGCAAAGGTCTCAGGCAACAGCAGCAGCGACAGCGCCCCGATCACATAGACCACCCCCGTGACGGCCAGGCCCGTGGCAAGCCCGTAGTGGCTCCCGATCTGCCCGATCGTGTAGGGGGCAAGAACCGCTCCGATCCGCCCCATGTTCCAGCAGAACCCGCCGGCGTAGGCCCGGACCCTTTCAGGGAACAGCTCGGCGAAGTACGCCCCCAGGACCCCTCCCACGCCGGGAAGCCCGAAACCGACCACAATGCCCCACCAGAAGAGGAAGACGGGGTCCCGGACCACGATATAGACCCATACGGCGACGGCGATGGTGCCGAAAGCGGCGATCATGGCCTTGCGGCGGCCGATCCGGTCAGCGAGGAACCCGAAGAACTGGAACCCGAAAAACATTCCCACGTACATGACGAGGGAGAAGTCGGCCATCATGGTCAGGCTGAGGCCCCTCTCGCGGGTGAGGAAGGTGGGGATCCAGTAGGCGGCGCCCCAGTATCCCGCCAGGTTGATGAGACTCACCAGGGTGGCCAGGAACGTCGTCTTGCCCAGCCCTCCCGTGAAGATATCCGTGACCCCGACCTTTGCCGCATGCACCCCCGTGCCGGAACGTTTTCCGACGGCCCGGTCCGGCGGCACGAGCCAGGCCACGATGAAGGCAAAGGGGATCGAGACGGTCCCGAGCAGGAACAGGAGCCGCCAGTCCGTATCGAGGACCATCCTGCCCGTGAAGGAGGCCGCAACGGCGCCGATGGCGAAACTGCTCAGCACAAAGGATGCCGCCCGCCCCCGGTACCGGGGCGCCCAGTGCTCGGCGATAAGGGCCGAACAGGGGCCCCAGATGCCCCCGATCGCCAGCCCCGTGAGACACCGCAGCGCCATCCACATGCCGAGGCCGTGGACCAGGTATACGGCGCCCATCCCGATACCCAGCCAGAGCAGCGCCGCGATGAGGGCAATCCGCCGCCCCCGGTTCTCCGCAATGAGCCCGAAGACGACGCTCCCGATCATGGCGCCCACCATGGTGGCCGAGCCGATCAGCCCCCCCTCGGGCAGCGAGATGTCGAGCACCTTCAGGAGCACGGGCATGACGATGGCCAGCACGATGAGGTCGTAGCTGTCCAGCAGATAGGTCGCAAAGGCCGCCCAGAGGACCGGCCAGCGCCTTTCGCTGCCCGTCTCCGATGCACTTTGATGGTTCATTCGTTCACGCCTTCAACTTCGGTGATCCCGGGCCGGAGAAGAAGGTAAGAGGTTGAGAAGGTGAGAAGGTTGGAAAACCGGCAATATACATTTCCTGCCTTCCTACCCTCTTACCTTCTTATCCTCTCGTCTTCACCGGCGGAGTCTACCGGTGCGGCGCACACCCGTCAAGGACGATAAAAAGGGTCTTGACCCGATGCCCAGGAAATGTAAGATGGGGGCACTTGTACGCCGTCGACCGATCCGCGACTTCACCTTTCCGGATGCGTCTCACGTGACAGGAACCGTTTAGCATGGGCGTTTCCAGGCAAGCCTTCCAGATCCATGCAGCCGGGCACCGGCTCCATGCCGAGCGGATCGAACCGGGCTTTCTCAACCCGGACGCAGGCGGCACAACCCTCGTCTTCCTGCACGAGGGGCTTGGCAGTGTCGGTCAGTGGCGGGATTTCCCGTCGCTTCTGAGCGAAAAAACGGGGCTTCGCGCCCTGGTTTATGACCGCTGGGGATACGGGAACTCGGAACCCTTCACCCTGCCCCGCAAAAAGAGCTATCTCCACGACGAGGCGCTGGTCAGCCTGCCTGCCGTGCTCGAAGTGTGCGGAATCGTCCGTGCGGTGCTCATCGGCCACAGCGACGGCGGGTCCATCGCGCTGATCTACGCATCGAAACACCCGGAGGGGGTGCGGGCCGTCATCACCGAAGCAGCCCATGTTTTCGTGGAGGACGTCACCCTGGCCGGCATCCGCGAGTCCGTAAAGGTCTATGCCGCGACAGACCTCGGGAAACGGCTCGCCCGCTGGCACGGCGACAAGGCGGACCGGGTATTTCACGGCTGGGCCGATACCTGGCTGTCCCCGGATTTTCGCGACTGGAACATCGAGGAGTTCCTGCCCGGGGTTTGCTGCCCCGTCCTCGTCATCCAGGGGATCAACGACCAGTACGGCACACCCGCCCAGGTGAAGGCCATCGAGCGGCAGGTTTGCGGGCCGGCAAGACCGCTGCTTGTCCCATGCGGACATGTCCCCCACGCCGAGGCGCGGGAGGAGGTCATCGAGGAGATGGCACGGTTCATTCGTGAGCATCTTTCCGATGACTCAACGCGGAAAGGCAGATAGACAAGGCTGTCGGGAACCCCCGAGCAAGGAAAGCCGGGAAGAGAGGAAGAGCAGAAGATCGGAGTGGATGTCCGGATTATTTTTATTCTTCATATCCGATCTTCCTCGCTTCCGATCTTCCTGACTTCGCCTCCTTGAAGCTGGAAGACGAGCGCGAAGCACTCAGCGGGACATACCCCCCGATCAGCGGGCGCAAAAGGGGAGAGAGACCATGGTAAAGGACAAGCCAAAGCCAGAGCCGGACCAGGAACTGGCGGCCTTGAAGAAACGCGTCGCCGAGCTGGAACAGACCCTCCAGAACGAGCGGGAGACCTTCGGGACCATCATCCAGAAATCGCCCTACGGCATCCTCCTGCTAGGCGAAAAGGGGAAATTCCTCTACATCAACCCGGAGTTTGTCCGGATCACGGGTTACGCCCTCGAGGACGTCCCGACGGGAAAGGAGTGGTTCCTCAAGGCCTTCCCCGACGAAAACTACCGGAACAAGGCGCTGGAGACGTGGAAGGCGGACATGGCCGCCAACGTCAGGGGGAGCGCCCGGGTGTTTCACGTTTCCTGCCGGGACGGCAACATCAAAGTCCTCGAGTTCAGGGCTGCGCGCATCGACGAGCGACGCGCCATGGTCATGCTCACCGACATCACGGACCGCAAGCGCATCGAGTACGCCCTCATCGAGAGCGAGGAGCGCTTCCGGATTCTCTCGGACAACTCCCCCGTGGGCATCGCGCTGGCAAGGCCCGACGGGGTATTCGAGTACATGAACCTCCGGTTCACGGAAATCTTCGGGTACACCATCGAGGATTTCCCGGACAACGAGACGTTTCTGAAGCGGATCTTCCCGAACCCTTCCTACCGGGACCTCGTGCGCTACTTCTACCGGGAGGACCTGGAGAACTTCGCCAAGAGCCGCAAGGTGGGCGAGCGGGTCGTCACGGTCCGCACGCGCGGCGGGTCCGACCGGATCATGCACTCCCGGATGGTGATTCTCGGCAACGGCAAGCAGCTCATGACCTTCGAGGACATCACGGACCTCAAGAAGATGGAGGCCGAGCTCTTCCACGCTCAGAACATGGAAGCCGTGGCCACCCTGGCCGGAGGGATCGCGCATGCCTTCAACAACATCCTCATGGGCATCCAGGGCTACACGGCCCTGATGATCTCGGAGACCAAGGCCGACCACCCCGCCTACAGCCGTCTCAAGCGGATCGAAAAGCAGGTCAAGAGCGGCTCCGACCTCACGAGCCAGCTTCTGGCTTTCTCCAGCGGCGGTCGCTACGAGGTCAAGCCCTGCAACATGAACGACCTCATCGAGAAGACCTCGAACGCCTTCGGGCAGACCCGCAAGGACATCGCCATCCAGAAATCGCTCGAGACCGACATCTGGGCCGTGGAAATCGATCAGGCCCAGATCGAACAGGTCCTCATCAATCTCTACGTGAACGCCCAGCAGGCCATGCCCCGCGGGGGGGACCTGACCCTCAAGACGAGAAATGTCACCCTCGACGAGGCCTACGTGCGGAACTACAAGGTCAAGCCGGGCAATTACGTCATGCTCTCCGTGACGGACACGGGCGTGGGGATAGACGATCGGACCAAAGAGCGGATCTTTGAGCCTTTCTTCACGACCCGCGAGATGGGTCGCGGGCGGGGCCTGGGGCTTGCCTCGGCCTACGGGATCATCCGCGGGCACCAGGGGATCATCAACATTTACAGCGAGGAGGGCCAGGGCACGACCTTCAACCTCTTCCTGCCTGCCACGGAGAAGACGGCAGTCAAGGAAACAGTGCCCCCCAAGGGGCTGCTGGAGGGCAACGAGACGATCCTCTTCGTCGACGACGAAGAGGTGATCATCGAAGTCAACCGGGAGATCCTGGAGTCGCTGGGCTACAAGGTCGTGGCGGCCAAGAGCGGGCAGGAAGCCGTCGAGTTGTACCGGAAGCTCCGGAGCAAGATCAACCTGATCATCCTGGATATGATCATGCCGGGGATGGACGGGGAGGCCACCTACGACAGTCTGAAGAAGGTCAACCCCGACATCCGGGTCATCCTGTCGAGCGGGTACAGCAAGAACGAGCAGGCGAAGGCCATCCTCGAGAAGGGATGCCAGGCCTTCATCCAGAAGCCCTTCAGCATCAGTGACCTGTCCATGACGATTCGGCAGGTGCTGGATAAAAAATAAGGCGGCCACCCTGCCGGGAGGCCGCCTGCCTGTGTTTCCCTTGAAAGTCCAATCAGGACTTGTCGCCCGACGTCGACGATGACGCCGAAGACGTCGACGCGGATCCCTCCGTCGCGGTTTCGCTCTTCGCGGTCGTCTCGCTTGCCTTCGTTTCGCTGACGGGCGCCGTCCGTCCACCGTAATCCGTCACATACCACCCGCTTCCCTTCAGGTGGAACGAAGAAACCGACATCAGCTTCGTCACGGGGCCCTTGCAGAACTTGCAGCTTTTCAGCTCGGGAGCCGTGATCGACTGCACCACCTCGAACTCCTTGTTGCACTTCCTGCAGCGGTATTCATAGATCGGCATGACAACAACCTCCGCGAATAAAACTTAACTGTAAGACTCCAGCAGATCGAACTTCCTGCTGAAACAATCGAGAACGAGCCCCATATTCTTGTCAGCCACAGGGTGGAGTGCGCTCCGGGTGATCTTGTCGACCTTCTCCTCCTCCTGCAGCCGCTCATCGCCGGGGGCATTGAAGTCGGCCTGCCCGCTTCCGAACCGGATCACGTGCACAAGCTCGTGCACGGCGATGTAGAGCATGAGCGACTCGAGGCGAATGAACGAGTGGGCCCGCTCGACGGCATTCAGGATCCGGTTGTCCTGCAAACAAATCCGGTAGAAATCGTAGCTTTTTGTCTTCTCGACCGGTTCTTCCTTGCAGATCGAGTACTTGCAGAGATGGGCAAAGGCCTTCTCGTCAACCTCATGGGCCTCGAGATGGGCCAAGGTTCTCAAATCGTAACGCTGGCTCCTCATCTGAGCCTCGGTCAGGTGGAAGTAACGGCCTGCGAGCTGTTCCGCCTGCCCGAAAACCCCCTTGATTTTGCTCATTTGGAGGGGACTGAAGTACATGACAGACAAACGCCTCCCATGCGGCCTTCAAAATGCATCGTTAATATAGAAATTTTTCAGTTTTTGTCAAGCCCTGGGTTGCTTTCAATGCAACCCACGAATATTCTTCATTGCTTCTCTTTAGTCAGGCGGGTGATCTGGCTATGTGAAGTTAGGAAGATCAGAAGTCAGGAAGCCAGGAAAACAAACAATTCCTTATAGTTCCGCTCTTCCTCGCTTCCGATCTTCCGATTTTCGCGTCGCCGACTATCTGTCATCCGACCCGCTACGTTTTTCTGAAAGAAGAAGCTGGCGGATGTGGATCAAAGGGGTCCTTTCTTCGTCTTATGCGCCTCGAGGGAAAACTCGATGATCCGGGTGATGAGATCCGTCTGGCTGAGGCCCTCCGCCGCCGCCTGGTGAAAGAGGACCGTCGACGGCGTCATGCCGGGCAGGGTGTTGGGCTCCAGCACGAGGATGCGCCCGTCGCAGACGAACATGTCGATTCGCGAGTATGCTTTCAGGTTGAGCGCCTTGTAGGCCCGCACCGCCGTGTCCTGGATCTTCCGCAGCATCTCTTCGGGAACCCTTGCCGGTGTCTTGTTCTCCCCCTGGCCGTAGAGGAACTTGTCCTCGAGGGAGAGGATTTCCTGCGTGGGGATCGTCTCCGACGGGGTGAGCGCCCGGGGCTCGTCGTTGCCGAGGACCCCGCAGGTCACTTCCATCCCGGTGATGAACTCCTCCACGACGGCCACGTTGTCCCACTCGAAGGCCGAAGCCAGGGCGTCGGGGATCCCGGCCGCCGAGACGACCTTCTTGACGGCCGTGCTGCAACCCTCGCGGGTGGGCTTCACGACGCAGGGAAATCCGATGTCGGTCTCGATCGCTGCCAGGATTGCGGCGCGCTCGCTGCCCTCCCAGGCCCGCTTTTCGACGGGAACCGTCTTCGGCACGTCGATCCCGCTCATGGCGAGGACCTTTCGCGACGTGAACTTGTCCATGCCCAGGGCCGAGCCGAGAATGCCGGAGCCGCTGTAGGGAACCCCGAGAAGTTCCAGGAGCCCCTGCAGACTCCCATCCTCGCCGTACTTGCCGTGCAGGCCGATGCAGACGAAATCGAAACGATCCTTCAGGGCCTCGTAAGGAAGCGGTTTGGCCTCCTCGGCGAGATCGATCTCGATGTCGGCCGTGCTGTTGCGCATCACGAGCTTGAGCGGAATCTCCCAGAGGGCGCAGCGGCTGTCCATGAAAACCGGTACGGGGTCGAACTTCTTGCGGTCCATCTTGCTGAAGATGTTGCGACCGCTCTCGAGGGACACCTCCTTCTCGGAGGATACGCCCCCCAGAATAACGCCAACCCTGAGCTTGCCCGGATTCTCTGCTGCCATGCACCGTCCCTTACAGTGGTTTTATTCGTGAGACTATAGTGAGAATGCTCCCGTTTGTAAAGCCCTACGAGCACCCTTTACCTTGATCTTCGTCTCCCCTCCGGGGGAGAGCCCTTCGACACGCTCAGGGCCGTGAGCACCTGTTCTGAGCCTGTCGAAGGATGCCGAACGGGATCGAGGTGAGGGGGATGATCCCCGTACCCTTTTTCACCCTCACCCTGACCCTCTCCCCTCAAGGGAGAGGGAAAGTATGGAATGGGCCTTCATAGGGGGACGGAAGGGGGATTTTCTTTGCCTTTTTTGCTGTTGGCTGCAGGCTGTCGGCTGTTGGCTATTTCCTGTGCCCTGGACCCTGGCCCCTGTACCCTGAACCCTTCTTTATAACGGTCCCTTCTTCTCCTTGTGGATCTTCATCGCGATCTCGATGAGCTTCGAGACAATCATGCCGGGGAGCATCCCCTGCTCGGCGGCCTGCTCGAAGAAAAAGGACGATGGCGCCATGCCCGACGAGGAGTTCGGGTCCGTGATGAGAACCCGCCCGTCCTTGAGGACAAAGCCGTCGATGCGCCCATAGCAGCGGAAACCAAGGGCCTTGAAGGCCCGCACGACGTCGACCTTGATCTTCTCCGCCACATCCTTCGGGATCGTCTTGGGCGGCGTGAACTTCCGGCAGCGGCCGGGCATGTACTTGTCGTCGTAGGTGAAGAATTCACTCTGTGGGTGGATCTCCGTGAGAGAGAGCGGCCGGGGCTCGCCCTCGTCCTCCAGGACAATGCTGGAGAATTCCGTCCCGTCGAGAAACTCCTCCACGAGGACTGTCCGGTCCCACTCCAGGGCCGAGGCCATCGCGGCGTCGAGGTCCTCCAGCCTGCGCACGACGGTCACCCCGATGCTGGAGCCCTCCCGGACTGGCTTCGTCACAAGGGGAAGTCCGAACTCGCCGATGAGGCGCTTGCGCACCCCGTCGGAATCCCGCCGCCACTGGCCCTCTTCGACCACGGTGCTCCGCGGAACCCCGAGGCCCTCGGCGCGCAGGATCTTCTGCTGGATGTCCTTGTCCATCCCGATGGCCGAGGCCAGGATCCCGGGGCCTGTGTAGGGGATGTTCATCAGCTCGAGCAGGCCCTGGATGCAGCCGTCGTCGCCGTACTTGCCGTGCAGGGCGATGAAGGCAACGTCGATCCGCTTTTTCAAATCCTCGTAGGCGATCCGTTCGGCCTCCGTCGCAAGGCGCTCCGAGATGTCCGTCGTCGTGTTCTGGGAGATGAGCTGCCAGGGCAGGATCCAGAGACGGCCGCTGGGTTCCATGAAGAGCGGCACCGGTTCGAAGTGTTCCCGGTCCATGTTGTCGTAGACGTTTCGTCCACTGTTGAGGGAGACCTCCTTCTCGGAAGACATCCCGCCGAAGATGATACCAACGCGCAATTTTTCCATTCAATCTATCCGGTCTGTCCAAATGTGAAAATCAACACCCGGTGTCATTCCCGCGCAGGCGGGAATCCATTGGAGGTCTGGATGCCGGATCACGTCCGGCATGACATCCTGGCTTTGCCCTTTACCCTGTACCCTTGACCCTGTACCCTGTCTTCTACAGATCCCACAAAAACGTCACGCCGCTGTTCGGGAAGATCCACTCGTCGTCGCTGATCCGGAGCCGGATCCGCTTGCCCGCCTCCTTCGTCACCTCGGGGTAGGGGTGCTTGCCGGCGAAGAAGCTGATCTCGCGGACGTTCTTCAGGTCCATCCCCTCGTAGTTGAAGGCGATGTCGAGCCCCCGCGTGGGATAGACCAGGAAGACCGAGAAGAGGTTGTTGCTCCGGAATTTCTTCGTCTCGATCTCGATCTTGATGCGGACCTGTCGGTTGAGCTTCTTGCGCAGGGAGTCGCCTCCGCCGCACCAGATCTCGAAGCCGCGCTCCGTCGTCTCGGAGCGGATGATGGGAACAGCCTCGTTGTCCACGCAGACGCGCACCACCCGGAAGTCGCTCTCCCGGAACGTCTCGTCGCGCGTCGTGAGAAGCCAGCGGTACTCGCAGCGCGGGTCGTCGAACAGAAGCGAGAGCTGCCGGTTGTTCATCGCGCAGCCGATCAGGAAGATGGAGTTACGCAGCGTCTTCGTGTACTCGATGTGCGTCGAGACCTTGAAGAAGTTCTCCGCCTGGCTGTCTTTCGCCTTCTCGTCGGCCGTGAAGTCCGAGACCCTGATGTCGTAGCGGAAGTTGGTCCGCAGCTCCAGCTGCCGGTCCTCCTTGCCGAAGAGGGCCTCGAACATCTCGTAGTAGATGGCATCGCCGAGTTCGGAGCTCCGGGCCCGCGTCTGGAAACAGCGGCGGATGACGTTGTCGATCCGGGAGATCGACTTCACCTCGTCGGGGATGAAGATGCGCCTGAGACGCGGCTCGACACTGTCGGCCCGGCCCTTCTGGATGAACACCCGCGGGGCCCGCTTGCCCAGGGCGCAGAGGACCTCGTAGCTGATCGTCTTCGCCTTGGCGGCAATGTCGTTGGCCGGGATGTATTCGTCACCCTGCCTGCCCAGAAGCACCACCTCGTCGCCCACCTCGCACTCGGGGATGCGGCTCACATCGAGCGTGCACATGTCCATGGAAACGCGGCCGACGAGGGGCACGCGCCTGCCCCGGATGAGGGCCTCCCCCTGGTTGGACATGATGACGCCGTAGCCGTCGCCATAGCCCACGGGGATCGTGGCGATCCGGGTGGGCTTCTTCGTGACGTAGGTGCGGTTGTACCCGATCCCGTAGCCCTTGGGGAACTCTTTCAGGAGCAGGACCTTTGTCTTGAAGCTCATCACGGGCAGCAGATCGGCTTTCGCCTTGAGGCTCTCGGCGGGGTAGATCCCGTAGGACATGATTCCGGGGCGGACCATGTCCAGGTGGAACTGGCTGAAGTTCAGCAGGCCGCCGCTGTTGGCCAGGTGCTTGACGGGGATGTAGATCCGGTTCTCCTCGAGCTTCTTCAAGAGCGCCAGGAAGAGATCCCATTGCTTCTCGTTGTAGTCATCCCCCTCAACCTCGCTCGAGGAGAGATGCGTGAAGATCCCCTCTACGGCGAGGTTCGGCAGTTCGAGGACCTCCTCGATTGTCCGGAAGGCCTCGCTGTGGATCGTGCCGCCGCGGCCCATGCCCGTGTCCACCTCGATGTGGATGGGTATTTTGACCTGCGCCTTTTTCACCTTTTTCTGGAGTTCCCGGGCAAAGCCGAGATCGGACACGGAGGGGGTGAGGTTGTACTTGATGATCTCGTCGATCTCGAGGCCCATGGAGGGGCTAAGGATGAGGATCGGTGCGTCGATGCCGCCCACGCGCAACTGGACTCCCTCGTCGGCGTTTGCGACCCCCAGGAAGTAGGCGCCGTTTTTCAGGGCTACGTTGGAGATCTCGATGGCGCCGTGGCCGTAGGCGTCGGCTTTCACCACCGAGAGGATCTTCACGTCGGGCCCCACGAGGCGCCGCATCTCGCTCCAGTTGTGGGTGAAGTTGTCCAGGTCGACCTCGACCCAGCTGCGGTAGTTCAGCCCGTTGCCCTTTTGATTGCTCATGGCAAGCCCGTCCCGTCCTTGATCGGTCTGCCACGTGGCAGACAAGTTCCCCCGATGATCCGCACGAAACGTTATCAGAAAAAAGGGGGATTGCAAAGAGTGAAGATAACCGGGGTGACACCATGAATTTGCGAGGATATTCCAATGGTTGAGGCCCCTCAGCCCAGAGGCGTTTCTGCCGATGTCACAGGACGGGGCCGCAGCGGGGCACACGGCCCGGGGCATATCCTGCAAAGCGGCCGGACTATCGAATCTCTCGGCAAAGCCTTTCGTCTTGACAAAGAGGGAGGGTTGGGTTTATATCTTTCCCTTCAAAATTGACGGCAGGCCGATGTAGCTCAGCCGGTAGAGCAGCTGATTCGTAATCAGCAGGTCTGGGGTTCGATTCCCCACATCGGCTCCACTCAACTACTTGAAAAGACTGGCGTTTTTCGTCAGTCTTTTTTCTTTTCAACGGCTTACCTCTCTGTCCATCAGGTTTCATCCGGTCTTTCTTCCAGCACCTTACACAAACCTTACACACATTCGTACACACTTTTATGAAGGACCGCCGGTTGGACTTCCGGTTCAGTGCGGCGCGAGCCGCGCCTGAGACTTCATAAAGGGGAAAGGGGCTGGCCTGATGTCTAATGCGCCTTGTTACTTGGTAAAGCCGACTCGTTCAAACGCCTATTGTTTCCGCATCCGAATCCCCGGCGACTTGCGAGGGCTTGTCGGTCGGTCTGAAGTGAGATACAGTCTCCGCACTTCTGACCCGGTTCTTGCAAGATGCCGCTCAATGGTCCTCGGTCGGAACTTGCGGCAACTGCTTGTCCTACTGAGGAAGAAACGAGAGTTTAGCACCCGTCCCGAACAGGAGTTGAAACGAATGTTCACAGACCTGCTTGAACAATGTCTTAAGAAATGGCTCACCGAAGCTGAAGAAATCCGAGCTATGCGGAGCCGCCCTCTGACTGATGAAGAACTTGAGGACGAGCTTGACGCTCTCTCGTATTTGGAAACAGACGCAAGAGAGGAACTCGCCCGTTGTGACTATTCAAGGATTTCACGATATGTTGACGAGTTGCTTATCGAACACGGGATAGACAGCGTTAAGAAGGATAGCGAAGCATACCGGATGCTCTGCCGGGACTTGCTGCGGACTCATGCACGGTTCTTAAAGATTGAACAGCGGAGAACTGTAGGGGACTATGAAACTGAGATAGGCGGACCATCAGTGTCAACCGCTCCCATTGAAGTTCAGACCGCAACGTCCGTCAGGACGGACTCAAGCCAAACCGCAGGTCCGGCTGAAGTGTCCCCAGTCCTAACCGAAGTCATTAAACAGTATTCAGCAGAACAGAAGCGCGGCAACCGTTGGACCACGAAGACCGAAGGGGAAACCAAAGCATCTTTTGACCTTCTGGTTCAGATTGTCGGGGACTTGCCTATTAAATCCATCTCTAATCTGCGCGAGTTTAAGAACAAGCTCTGTTCCCTTCCGCCAAACTATAGAAAGAGTCCAAAATATAGAAACAAGTCCATAGCCCAACTTTTAGAAATGGCGGACGCGGGTACGATTCCGAAGACCTTGTCAGTGACTACAATCAATAAGCATCTCACGAGGGCAACGAGCCTTTTCAAGTGGGCTGTGCAGAATGGTTACATGGACCGGAACCCCGCCGAGGGGTTACAGATTGCCACAACCATACGGGACGATGAACAAAGAGCCGTCTTTACAGACGATGACCTCAAGAAGCTCTTTCAGTCTAAGGACTATGTCAAGGACACTCACAAGCACGGCTATCGGTTCTGGCTTCCGGTCCTCGCGTTATTCACGGGCGCGAGACTGACGGAGCTTTGCCAGCTTTATCTTGACGATATTTATAAAGTAGAACCACAGGTGGACGGCAAGTCGGACAGCAAGTCCCCCCTGTATGTCATTGACCTTAACGAAAAGGGCGACAAGAAGTTGAAGACTCGGAAGTCGAGCCGCCGAATTATCCCGCTGCATGATTTTATTGTCAGAGACTTGAACTTCATCGGCTATGTGGAAAAGCTCAAGTCACAGGGGCAGACAAGATTATTCCCTGAGTTAAAAAGGAGAAAGGAAGGATACGGTAAGACCGCTTCAAAGTGGTTCGGGGAGTATCGGCAAAAGTGCGGCTTCAAGTTGCACCGGAAGTCCGGCGATGAGCGGAAAGACTTTCACTCCTTCCGGCACACTGTAACCAATTTCTTGAAACAGGCTGGTGTTGACGAGTCCGTGGCGGGGGAACTTCTCGGTCACACTCACAGTTCAATCACCTTCGGTCGATACGGGAAACGATATTCCCCGCAGGTGTTAAAGGAACAGGCGATTGACAAGTTGAACTCACTGCTGTCCAAAATAACCTGA
>DIFQ01000154.1:10044-10755 GCA_002419215.1 Syntrophaceae bacterium UBA5744 | reverse complement strand
GATCTCCATGCAGCCCGTGGCGTTGGCGACGACGACGTCGTCGCCGAGGCCCTTGAGGAGCAGGCGCAGCGCGAGCACTTCCCCGCAGCCCTGGCAGGCCCGGTGGCCGGCGCTGAAATATTCCTTGCGGTCCACCAGCTTCGGCGCAAAGATCTCGAAATTCTGTACCGTGTTCATTATTCCCTCACCCCGTAATATTCGTAGGTTTCGTCTTTTATCTTCTTGGCCCGCTCCACCATGGCGATGAAATCCTCGACGGTGACGTCGCGGCCGCCGAGGCCCATGAGGAAGTCCACGATGCGGGGACGTCCCTTGTCATGGAATAAGAAGGACTTGATTTCCGTGGCCACGGGCCCTCCGGCCCCACCGAAGGAGATGGCCCGGTCCATGACGATGAGGGTCTTGCAGCCCCTGATGGCTGCCCTCAACTCGTCGACCGGGAACGGCCTCCAGAGGCGAAGCTTCACGAGACCGACCTTCTTGCCCGCCTTTCTCATCTCGTCGACGGCGATCGTGGCCGTCTCGCCCATGGAGCCCATGGTGAGGATGATGGTTTCGGCATCCTTGTTCTTGTATGTCTCGACGACATTGTACTTGCGGCCGAACTGCTTGCCCCACTCGTTGAAGACCTTCACGATCGTCTTCTTGGAGTTCCAGAGGGCCGTGTCCTTGGCCTTCATCGTCTCCGTGAAGATGTCGGGCATGTTGAAG
>DIFQ01000154.1:0-9941 GCA_002419215.1 Syntrophaceae bacterium UBA5744 | reverse complement strand
TCGATGTTGACGACGGTGGGCAGCATCACCTCGGGGTCCTCGGCGATCTTGAAGGCCATGATCGACAGGTCGATGACCTCCTGGCCGTTTTCCGTGAAAAGGCAGATCCAGCCGCTGTCGCGCTGCGGCATGATGTCGCCGTGGTCGTTCCAGATGTTGAGCGGTCCCGACACGGCCCGGTTGGCATTGCCCATGACGACGGGCAGGCGCATGGCCGAAACGATGGGGAGGATCTCGTGCATCAGCATGAGCCCCTGTGAGCTCGTTGCCGTGTAGACGCGGGCTCCTGTGGCCGAGGCGCCGGCGCAGGCGCTGATGGAGGAGTGTTCGGACTCGACGGTGATGAATTCGGCGTCGATCCGGCCATCGTGGATAATGTCGGCCATGTGCTCGGCGATGTGCGACTGCGGGGTGATCGGGTAGACGGCCGCCACGTCGATATTACAGAGCGCAACGGCCTCGGCCGCCGCGATGCCCACTTCCATTCCTATGCGCTTTCCCATCTTACTCCTCCTCCTCAACCATCGAGATGGCGCCGGGCCAGCACTCGTGGGCGCAGATCCCGCAGCCCTTGCAGTAACCAAGGTCCGCCACGAAGAAGCCCTCGGCGTCTTCCTGGATGCACGCCTCGGGGCAGAAGATATAGCAGATCCCGCACTTGATGCATTTCTGCTTGTCCAGGACGGGCCGCTGGGCCTTCCAGCTTCCCGTCTTGTAGTTGGCGGCATTGCCCGGTTCGAAAACCATGCAGCCGGGGGTCACCTCGTGCCATTTTTCGGGCCACTTTTTCTGCTCTGTCTTTTTCTTTGCCATATCTGGACCTCGCATGGATTACGCGGCTTTTGCCGGCTTGGCTTCGTTGTAGGCCCGCTTCATGGCGGACATGTTCTTCCCTGCCACCCGGCCGAAACGGTGCTCGAGGGGCGACTTCATGGAATCCATTTTCAGGACGCCCGTGGCTTTGAGGACGGCGCCCAGCATGGTTGTGTTTGCGATGGGAACACCGAGTTCCTCCCTGGCGATGTGCGTGGCATCGACCGTGACGAGCTTCCCCTTGTAGTTCAGCGCCTTGCGGATCTCGGCGGCTGTCTTGGACGTGTTGACGATGAGGGTCCCGTCGGGCTTGAGACCGTCGGTGACGGGGACGAGGCTTACGAGGCTCGGGTCCAGGACGACGACCACATCGGGGCGGTAGATCCCCGAGCGGATCTTGATGGGCTTGTCCGATACGCGGTTGAAGGCCATGACGGGCGCGCCGCGCCTCTCCGGCCCGAATGCCGGGAAGCCCTGGGCGTATTTCCCTGCCTCGATGGCAGCCAGCGCCAGCATCTCGACGGACGTAACAGCCCCCTGGCCACCTCTTCCATGCCATCTGATCTCGATCATCGGTGATTCTCCCCCGGAAAGATTTGCGTACTGAATGTGTGATGGATTGGCGGAAACTAATATTACAGAAAATTCCCCATATCCGAATCGCGATTGCCTGTCAATACCAAAGTGGTAACTTTTCAGATGTTTTCGCCTGTTTCACGGTGCTGCGAGATGACGAACCGGCACTTCGGCGCAGCGATAAACATCCGTTTTATGTCAGGTTTTCTCGCGGAAAGGGTCCCTCGATTTTGAGCCCCAGTGCCCCTGTGGTTTTTCAGCTTGCCGGGGTGTTCGACAGACCATCATCCATTCGCGCAACCCTCACCGTCCCTTTTCTTTCAGCCCGTCCACGACTCCCGGCAATTGCGCCCCGGCATGAATCTGCGATGGATACGAGAGTCCGTTTCGTGCTAGGTTTTGTCGCCACCCGGCAGGAAAGAAGGGACCATGAGCTTTTTGATCGGTTTGATTGCAGGGCTTTTCGGGGGCCTCGTGGGTCTGGGCGGGGGGGTGGTCATGATCCCCCTCATGACGCGGCTGCTCGGCATTCCCCAGGCATGTGCCCATGGGACGAGCCTCTCAGTCGTCTTTTTCGCAGGGCTTTCAGGGGCTGGCGCTTACGCCCTGGAGGGATCCGTCGATATCACGGCGGCCCTGATCCTGGCCGTCACGGCCTCTTTCACGGCCCGGGCGGGTGCCCGTTACTGTGCGGTTCTTCCCGCGTGGAAGCTCAAGCGCTACTTCGGCTATGTCCTTCTGGCCGTAGCGGTCCTGCTGGTTGCAAAACCATACCTGGGGGCCCTGGCGGTCATGTCCCTGACGGGCGCACCCGCCATTGTCGCGCTTGCGGTTACCGGGCTCGCGACAGGTTTCATCGCGGGGCTGCTGGGAATCGGCGGCGGGGCCTTCCTGATCGCAGGGATGGTCCTCTTTGTCGGGATGGGCCAGCACACCGCGCAGGGAAGCTCCCTGCTGAGCATGGTGCCTGCGGCAGCCGTCGGTTCCTGGACCCACTGGCGCCATGGAAACGTGGTCACGAGAATCCTGCCGGGCCTCGCCACCGGGATCATCATCGGGGCCTTCCTGGGGGGAGTGGCGGCCAATCACCTGCCGGACCAGACCCTGAGGGTCCTCTTTGCCGTCGTGCTGATCTGGCTGGGAGTGGACCTGATCCGGAAAAGCCGCCTGCCGTCGCCGTCATGACCGGGGAGAGCATGGAGGTAGAGGGTAAGAGGGTTTGAAGGTGAGAAGGTCGGAGAGGCGGGAAGTTGGAATTTGGCCACCGGCCCATCCAACGTTCTTACCCTCTCACCTTCTTACCTTCTCCGGTCGGCCGGATGCGCTCCCGGTCGACAGCCGCTCACATGCCGCGGCGGTGCTCCATCGCCTTGGCCAGCGTCATCTTGTCCGTGTATCGCAGATCGCCCCCCACGGGCACGCCGAGGGCGATCCGGGTAACCTCGATCCCCCTGTCTTTCAAAAGCCTCATGATGAGAAGCGCCGTAGCCTCCCCCTGGACGCTGGGGTTTGTGGCCACGATGACTTCGCGGATGCCCCCCTGTTCCAGGCGCTCGGCAAGCTCGCGGATGCGGATCTGATCCGGGCCGATCCCGTCCAGGGGGGCAAGGGCCCCGTGGAGGACATGGTAGGTGCCGCGGAAACTCCCGCTCTCCTCGATGGCGGTGAGCGAGTCGGGATCCTCGACAACACAGATTCTCTCGCGGTCCCGGCCCGGGTCTGCGCAAACGTCGCAAAGCTCGCCCTCGGCAAGGTTGAAGCAGACCGAGCAGAACCGGATCTTCTCCTTGACGTCGACGATGCTCTCGGCAAGCCGCCTCGCCTCCTCGGAAGACCATCGCAGGATGAACATGGCCAGGCGCGTGGCCGTCTTCTCGCCGATGCCCGGCAGGCGGCCCAGCTCCTGGATGAGGCGTTGGATGGGCGCTGCATATCCCGTCATGGCCAGCGCCCTCTTACATCATGCCGGGAAGCTTCATGCCGCCGGTCACCTTCGCCATCTCCGCCGAAGCCATCTCCTGGGCCTTGCGGACCCCCTCGTTCACGGCCGCGACGATGAGATCCTGCAGCATGTCGACGTCGTCGGGGTTGACGACGTCCTTCTCGATCCGGATGGCCATCAACTCGAACTTGCCGTTGACAACGGCCGTCACCATGCCGCCCCCCGACGTGGCCTCCACGGTTTTCGAGGCGAGCTCCTCCTGGACCTTCGCCATTTTCTCCTGAAGCTTCTGGGCCTGTTTCATCAGATTTTGAAAATTCAAAACAACTACCTCCTATGAAAAACAGTTACCTCAATCTTCCTCTCCCTTGAGGGGAGAGGACCGAGGTGAGGGTGAATCTTCCCTTCCACCCGGTCGTCTATCTCGTCTATTTGGTCTTTCTGGTCTATTTTGTCTTTTTGGTCTGTTTCGTTGGTACGTCTATTTCGTCTTTTTTGTCGCTGCCGCTACAACAGCAGAGATGAATGAGCAGGGCACGATCTTTTTCTCACCTTCTCACCCTCTTACCCTCTTACCTTCTTACTTTTCTTTGACGATCACTTCCTGTACCTCGGCCCCCTCGAAAACATCCATGACCTTCTGAAGCAGCGGGTGGTTCAGGGCCTCGCGCCGGATATGATTCGCCCGGTTCAGGTTCGGGCCGTTCGACTCGCCCGGGCCGTTGTCGATCGTCTCCACGGACAGGGTCACGGGCTGGCTGAAGAATTCCCGGGCCATCTCCTCGAGCTTTTCACGCTGGGGCTGCTCGTCGAAGAAGTCGAGGAAGAGGTAGCCCTTCGGGAAACCGATCGTCAGCACTCCGTTGCCGAACGAGAGGAGTTTCCCCGGTTCGATCTTCGCCCAGAGGGGCTGGTTCTTTTTTTTGACGAACTGCTTGAAGCCGTCCCAGCTCTCCTCGGAGCCCTGCGGCGCCGGCTCCCGGACGACGGGCTCGTCGGCCCCTTTCTCGATCACTGTCCGCTCGGCAGGCGGCGTGTAGGCCTTTTCCGGTTTGGAGCGCGCGGCAGGGGCTCCCTGGCCGAGGCGTTTCTCGATCCCTTCCATCCGGGAGAGGATTTCGTCAACGGGGATCAGGGGCTCCTGCCAGGCCATCTTGACGGCTACAAACTCCATGACGAGCCTCGGGTTGAGGCTCTTGCGCATCTCCTCCTCGCCCGCCATGAGAACGTCGAGCAGACGCTGCAGCGTTTCCCGCGAGGAGGACCCGGCCTGCCCGGTGAGCTCCGTCACCTCGTGGTCCGACAGTTCCAGGAGGCTGCCTTCTCCCGAAGTGATCTTGACGAGAAGCAGGTTGCGGAAGTGGGCCAGCATCCTCTCGTAGAAGACCTTGAGGTCGGCCCCGGCGTAGAAGGCCTCGTCGATGATCCTGAGGCAGGCGCCTGCGTCGCGGCCCAGGACGGCACGGGAGAGGTCGAACAGGTATTTCCGGTCGCCCATCCCCAGCAGGGCCTCCACATCGGCATCGCCGATGTCGGTGCCGGCAAAGGAGATGGTCTGGTCGAAGATGCTCTGGGAGTCCCGGAGGCTTCCCTCGCCGCCCTGGGCGATCCAGGTCAGTGCCTGGTCGCTTACCCGGATGCCCTCACCGACGGCTATCTTGCGCAGGGTGGCCGTGATCTCCTTCAGGGAGATGCGCTTGAACTCGTAGCGCTGGCAGCGCGACAGGATCGTGGCGGGGATTTTGTGGGTTTCCGTGGTGGCGAAGACGAAGATGACGTGGGGCGGCGGCTCCTCGAGTGTCTTCAGAAGCGCGTTGAAGGCCTCCTTGGTGAGCATGTGGACTTCGTCGATGATGTAGATCTTGTAGCGCGACGAAGAGGGGGAGAACTTCACGTTCTCCCTGAGCTCGCGGATCTCGTCGATGCCCCGGTTGGACGCCCCGTCGATTTCGCGGACGTCCATGGAGCTGCCTTCCGTGATCTCCCGGCAGTTCGCGCAGGCGTTGCAGGGGATCTCGGAGGGGCCCTTCTCGCAGTTGAGGGCCTTGGCCAGGATGCGGGCAACCGAGGTTTTTCCCACGCCGCGGGGGCCGCTGAAGATGAAGGCGTGGGCCACGCGTCCCAGGCGGATCGCGTTGCGCAGGGTCGTTACCACGTGATCCTGCCCGACCACGTCCTCGAAGACCTGGGGTCTCCATTTTCTGGCTAGGACGAGATATTCCACCATGGCCCCGGTACCATATTATAAGGATAGCCAGGCTTCCCGTAGCACACGCCGGTTCCTGCTACCGCTGCTTCCTTCCGGACCTGACGGAGTTCACAAGTCGGCGTTGCACGGGGCCCGGCTATCTTTTCCAGTATATCCTTTATCTTCCCTGACGGGAAGAGGCCAGGATTTTTTCCACATCCCCCCGGATCCTCCGGAGGTCGCTTTCGATGACGCTGACGTGCTGGCGGGTGAAGACGCTCATGTCCTTCAGGCCCGAGCCCGTGAGCATGAGAACGACTGAGTCCTCTTCCCCGATCTTTCCTGCAGCCCTTAGTTTTCTCACGGCCGCAAGCGATGTGGCCGCAGCCGGCTCGACGAAGTACCCGGCGCCGGCCAGCCTGCGCTGGGCTTCGAGGATCTCCTCTTCCGTCACATCCTCTGCAAGCCAGCCATACTGCTTTGCCTTGAGGACGATCTCGTCGCCTCCCGGCGGATCCCCCGAGGTGATGGCCTCGGCGAGGGTCTGTCCTGCGACGGGGTTGATCCGGTCGCGTCCCTCCCGGATGGCCGAGACGACGGGGTTGACGTTGGCCGCCTGCACGACGATCATCCGGGGAAGCCGGTCCGTAAGCCCCGCTTCCTTCAGCTCCCGGTACCCCTTGAAAATCCCCCGGATGTGCCCGCAGGCAGAGGTGGGAACGGCGATGAAGCCGGGGACCTGCCCCTCGAGCTGCTCGTACATCTCGAAGGCCGTAAGCTTGTAACCCTCCGTGCGGATCGGACCGTTACCGGAAACGATCCGGAGGTTGAGCCCTGCGGCAAGCCCCAGGACCTCCCTCTTCATCAGGGAATAATCGGGGGCGGCGACCTTCACGACCGTGGCCCCGTGGATGGCCATGGCGCGGATCTTCTCCAGGGGCGCATAGTCCGGGACAAAGACAATCGCCCGGATTCCCGAGCGCGCCCCGTAGGCGGCGATCGAGTTTCCCATGTTTCCCGTCGAGATGGTGGCCGTAACAGGCTCCCCCGCCTGCCGGGCCATGGCGATCGTGGTGAGCGACCCCCTGTCCTTGAAGCTCCACGTGGGGTTCATGGTCTCGTTTTTCAAGAGCAGCTGCCCGACCCCGGTATGCTCCGAGAGGGCCTTCCCCGCAGGCAAAAGCGGCGTGTTCCCTTCACCCAGGGTCATTTCCCCGTCGATTTCGACGGGAAGGAAGCCGGCGAAGCGCTCCCAGAGGTACCGGCCCGGCCTCGCGCGTGCATGGGCCAGGCCTTCGATCGCAACCTCCAGGGACTCGCCGTTGCCTGCGAACTCTTCGATGCGCTCGAAGGGAAACACCTGGCCGGAAATGGTGGACAGGAGCCTTTTCACGTTTGAAATCGCACTCCGGGCCCTGGAAAGAAAAACGGCAGGCAACACACGATCGCCGCCGTTTTGTTATCTGGCGGAGAGAGGGGGATTCGAACCCCCGGTGCACCTTTAAGGGGCGCACACACGATTTCCAGTCGTGCCCATTCGGCCGCTCTGGCATCTCTCCGCAATATTCCGCATCAGCGAAGAGGGGCCCCCGCCGGGAGCCCTCTTTTCATTACGGCGTCTCTTATCAGGTTCGCCGTCTTTTGTCCATAGCCATCTTGCGGGATCGCGGGAGCTCCGACGGGTTGCATCCTGCCGACACCTTTGCGGAATTTGGATCGTGCCGCGCAGGCTCAGAAAGGAAGGACAGGGGCTCGGGAGAGAGGGAAAGAAGTCCGGGGCAGGATAAAAAATGGCGGAGAGAGGGGGATTCGAACCCCCGTGAGAGCTGTTAGGCCCTCAAACCGATTTCGAGTCGGTCCCGTTATGACCACTTCGGTATCTCTCCGCTTTCTGACCGTTTCATAATCGTTTTTTGCGGAAAAATCTACTCAAAATTTCACCACATGCCTCACTGAGGACCCCTCCGGTGACCTCCACCCGGTGATTGAGGCGGCCATCCCCCAGCACCTCGTAGAGGGAAACGACGGCTCCCCCCTTCGGGTCCGGGGCCCCGAATACGAGCCGTGAAACCCGGGCGTGGATGAGGGCCCCTGCGCACATGAGGCAGGGCTCGATCGTCACGTAGAGCGTTGCGCCCGCAAGGCGGTAATTGCCCTCGGCTTCGGCGGCCCTGCGCAGGGCGAGGATCTCGGCGTGAGCCGAGGGGTCCTTCAGGCCCACGGGACCATTGTGGGCCGACGCGACGACCTCGCCGCCCCGGACGACGACGGCGCCCACGGGCACCTCGCCCGCCAAGAGCGCTTTTTCCGCCTCGGCGAGGGCAAGCCTCATGAATAATTCATCGCGATCCATCGCTTGTCCTTTGCCGGCTGCCGGATTGGCAGCAAACTTGCTTTATTTCAAACTGTTGACTATAAACAAGCCGTTACTCAGATATGGAACAAAAAGTTGAGAAGATGAAGAAGATTGTTGGGATCGTCAGCCGGCCTGTCGATTGATTGCTGATCCTCCAAACTTCTTAACTTCTGATCTTCTTAGCTTCTGTCATTTCCCGGGGTGAGGCCAGATGATATCCAAGAAAGTCCTGATCCGCTTTATCCTGGCATCGTGCGCCTTCCACGTGGCCTTCCTGTCCCTGGTGGGCATCCTCATCTCCGGCAGCCAACCCCTGCCTTATGAGACCTTTACCGTCCAGATGGCCGACCTGCCGAAAAAAGAAGTCGACGAAAGCAGGAAGGCGGAAAGCAAAAAGGACGTTTCTCTCGACAAGCCCCATAAGGAGCCGGCCGCGGGTCCCGAGGAGACCGTCGATCTCTCGAACCCCTCCGGGAAGTACCGCGCATACCTGCGGGATCTGAGGCAAAGGATCGAATCTCTCTGGGTCTACCCGCAGGACGCCTATTCGCGCAACGAGACGGGAACGGCGGTTGTGCGGTTCTCCATCCAGAACGACGGCTCCCTGGCGGAAACCGGCATCGTCTCATCGTCCGGCTTCGACTCGCTGGACCGGGGAGCCGTTGCCGTCGTGCAGGCCGCGGCCCCCTACGCCCCGTTCCCGGACGCCTTCAACCTGTCGACCCTGCACATCGTCGCAAAGTTCGAGTACGAACTGGACTGACCACAGGCTGCTGGCCGGAGACACATCCCGGCATATACCTTTTGTTCATATTTCAACTTCAAGTCCGTGAAGATCGGAAGAGCAGAAGCGAGGAAGAGCGGAAAAGAATCGAATCGGCTCTTCACTCCGATCTTCCGCTCTTCATAACTTCCTCACTTCGCAATCTTTCAGGGGGAGAACCCGCATGGATGACCGCAACGTGCAGTACGCAAAAGAAGTCGTGGCCAGGGACCCCATGGCCGCCTTCCTGGGAATCCGGCTCGAGGAGGTCCGCCGGGCCTATGCACGACTGTCCGTCGTGATCAAGCCCGAGTACCTCAACGCCCACGACCGGGCCCACGGGATGATTCTTTCCTCCCTGATCGACCAGGCGGCCGCCGTGGCCGCAAACTCGATGGAATACGACGTCCTGCTCGTGGAGTTGAAGATCAATTACCTTGCTGCCGCAGCCCCCGGGGAACTCATCACGGCCGAGGCAAAACCGGTCGACATCAAGAAGTCCCTCAGCCTCTGGGCCATCGACGTGCGAGGCGCCTCGGGCGCGCTTGTCGCCACGGGGCAGGCCCTGGGCTATCACCGTCTGCGCGAAAAGAAGGAAGCGAAGAAGAGCGGAAGGTAAGAAGAGCAGAAAGAAATCAGAAACCCTGGCTCCGAATCCGCTCCCGCGCTCCTTATTTTCCTTCTTTCTCTTCCTTGTCCACCACACAGTAGAAGCCCGTTCCGCGCATGGGGGGCCTGAAGCAGCGGTTGTCGGACACGCAGGTTGCCCTTCTGCGGTCGCCGCTTTTCCATCGGTTGACGAGGCCCGGCTCCCGGATGAAAGGGCGGCTCATGGACACGAAGTCGGCGATGCCTTCCTTCACGAGGGCCTCGGCCACCTCGAAGGACCGGATCCCGCCCACGAGAGCCAGGGGAATGTCCAGCTTCGCCTTGAAGGCCCGGGCGGCATCGCGGAAGTAGGCCTCCTGTTCGATGGAATCGATCTTCGAGCGCGACGGGCTCAGCCTGCCCGAAAGAAGGGTCCCCCCTGAGAGCTCGATGGCAGCGGCGCCGGCGGCGGCGATCATGACTGCCGCCTGCAGCGAGTCCTCCCGCGCAAGGCCCCCCTCCAGGAAATCCTCGGAATTCATCTTCACCAGGACGGGGCAATCTGCGCCTGCGGCATTTCTCACCGAGGCGAGAATCTCGAGGATGATCCGGGTCCTGTTTTCGATCGTGCCGCCCCAGCGGTCGGACCTCCGGTTGAACCAGGGGGAGAGGAACTGGCTGAGGAGGTAACCGTGGGCGGCATGGATCTGGACCC
>DIFQ01000105.1 GCA_002419215.1 Syntrophaceae bacterium UBA5744 | reverse complement strand
ACCACGGGGATGTGTGCCGGCAGCTGCTCGCGCAGCTGCGAGGCGATCGTCTCGGCCTCGGCGAGCCTCGCCTCGACGCAGTTGACGACGATCATCATGGGCTTGCGCGACAGAAACAAAAAGCCGCGGATCTTCTTGTCGTCCTCGCAGGACAGGGGCAGCGTGCCCAGGGGGCTGCCCGCCTCGAGGTGCGCGAGGCACTGCTCGAGAAGCGCCTGCTCCTGCTGCAGGGCCGGCTGGGGCTTGAGGGCGTTCTGCTTTCGCAGCCGCTCGAGGCGGCCTTCGGTCTGGACCATGTCGGCCAGGATGAACTCTTCCTGGACGCGCTGAAAATCGCCGAAGGGGTCGGCGGCATGCCCGTTGTCGAAGTGTCGCAGCACCAGCAGCACGGCGTCGCTTTGCCGGATCTGCTGGAGGGACTTGGCGTCCAGCGTTTCGTTTTTGACCTCGCCCTCGCGGATGGCTACCGTGTCCGTCACGTCGAGGCGCGAATAGGTCGTCTTGCGCGGGTTGAAGATCTTCGTCAGTGCATCGATCCGCTCGTCGGGCACTTCGATGCGGACGGAGGGATGGCCGTTGCCGCCCCCGTTGCCGTTTGCACCGGAGAGCGCCTTGAAAAATGTCGTTTTACCCGATGCCGGGGTACCGATGATGGAGACAAACATGTGCTGTGATTGACCTTTCAAAATTGTCCGGTTGATGACCGGATGTTTATTGCGTGAACAGCCCTCTTACCTTCTGATTAAGAATCCGAGTTGGCCATTCGCCCTTCCTTTCGCTTCATGGACAGGCGCTTGGCGGGGTCGAACTCCATTTTCCTGAGGCGGACGTGCTCCGGGGTCACCTCGACCAGTTCGTCCTCGGCGAGAAACTCGATGGACTGGTCCAGGGACAGGAGCCTCGGCGGCCTCAGGGTGACGGTCGTGTCGGATGTGGCGCTGCGCATGTTGGTGAGCTTTTTCTCCTTGACGATGTTCACGTCGAGATCGCCCGTGCGGTTGCGTTCCCCGACGATCATCCCGCAGTAGACCTCGGTGCCCACCTCCAGGAAAAGCTCCCCGCGGTCGGCCATGGCGAAACTCGCGTAGGGTGTCACCTTGCCGACGCGGTCGGCCACGAGGGTGCCGTTGGCCCGCTGAGGGATGGGTCCTGCCCAGGGCTCATAGCCCTCGAAGAGGGTGTTCATGACGCCGGCGCCCTTCGTGTCGGTGAGGAAGTGGCTGCGAAAACCGATGAGCCCGCGCGAGGGGATCACGAACTCGAGATAGACGCGGCCGCTCCCCTTGTTGATGAGATTCATCATCCGCCCCTTACGCGTCGAGATCTTCTCCGTCACCACGCCGGTGAATTCCTCGGGGACGTCCAGGAAAAGGCGCTCCGTGGGCTCGAAGAGCTTTCCCTCCTCCCTGCGGGTGATGGCGGTGGGCCGGGAGACCATGAACTCGTAGCCCTCCCTGCGCATCGTCTCGATGAGGATGGCCATCTGCAGCTCTCCTCGCCCGCACACCTCGAAGGCATCGGCCCTGTCGGGCATGGGGTTCACCCGGATGGCGATGTTGCGCAGCGACTCCCGCTCGAGGCGCTCCCGCAGGTGGCGCGAGGTGAGGTATTTCCCTTCGCGACCTGCGAAGGGGCTGTTGTTGACGTAAAAAATCATGGAGACGGTGGGCTCATCGATCCGGATGCGGGGCAGGGGCTTCGGGTTCTCCAGGGCGGTAATCGTATCCCCGACGCTGATGCCGGACACGCCGGCAACGGCGATGATGTCGCCTGACTCGACCCGATCGACCGTCTTCTTCTTGAGCCCGTGGAACGTGTAGAGGGCCGAGAATTTGACGCCGGCGACATTCTGGTCCGCGCCGCAGAGGGTGTACCCGCGGTTCATTTCCAAAATCCCGTTCATCATTCTGCCGAGGCCGATCTGGCCCACGTAGGAATCGTAATCCAGGTTTGTGACGAGGAACTGCGGGACTTCGTCGTCGCTTCCCTCGGGACCCGGAATGCGGGTGACAATCGTCTCGAAAAGGGGCAGCAGGTTGGAGGAATCGTCCCCCGGCTTATGATGGGCAACCCCCAGCTTGGCGTTCGTGTAGAGGATGGGGAACTCGATCTGCTCCTCGCTCGCGTCGAGGTCGATGAAGAGATCGTAGACCTCGCTGACGACGGCCTCGATGCGGGCGTCTCCCCGGTCGATCTTGTTGATGACGAGAATGATGGGCAGCGACTTTGCCAAAGCCTTCTTCAGGACGAAGCGCGTCTGGGGCAGGGGCCCTTCGCTGGCGTCGACCAGCAGGATCGCCCCGTCGACGAGGTTGAGGCTTCGCTCCACCTCGCCGCCGAAATCGGCGTGGCCCGGAGTGTCCACGATGTTGATCTTGGTTGTGCCGTACCAGACGGCGGTGTTCTTCGCCATGATCGTGATGCCGCGCTCGCGCTCGAGATCCATGGAGTCCATGACGCGCTCCACGAGTTCCTGATTGGACCTGAAGATGCCGCTCTGCCTGAGCATGGCATCCACGAGCGTTGTCTTGCCGTGGTCGACGTGAGCGATGATGGCGATATTTCTGATATTTGGTTTGCGCATTCCCGTTCTTTCTTTGCCCTTTATAAACTGCTGCGGGGGGATTCGATGATCCCCCCGAAAAAAAAGGCACCTCGATTTGCACCGAGGTGCCCATCATTCATGATCCGTTATTTAGGCCAAGACCTGCACGTTTGCGGCTGCGGGGCCTTTCTGTCCATCGGTGACTTCAAACGCCACGCGCTGACCTTCCCGCAGGGTCCGGAACCCCCGGGTTTGGATGGCGCTGTAGTGAACGAAAATGTCGCCACCGTCGTCCATCTGGATGAACCCGAAGCCCTTCTGCTCGTTGAACCACTTCACGGTACCTTCTGACATCGCTTCCATCCTCCTTTCTCAGATTTCCCGTAAAAGTCGGATGTCAGCTTTGGCAGAAAGTAAAAAACCACCAGACCCGTGCGAGTGTGGTGGTAAAAAAACCTCAAACCTCAAACTGCGTGTCCCCTAACTTTTACTGCACCCTGCCGGTTCGCTATCTGTCGCCGTCAGGTCGAGTGGTAGACTAATCTAAACGGCAGGAGATGTCAAGCAAATAGTTCGACATGGTTGCAGAATCCGGGCAAGGCATTTTGCCTCTTTATCACGGCGCTTCAGATGAGGTAAAATATAAACGATGAATAGAATAAACACTTCAATATCGGGAGGTTTCGAATGGTTACGGAGTTGATGAAGGATGTCTACTGGGTGGGGATCGTCGACTGGAGCCTGCGCAAGTTTCACGGCCACGAGCTCTCGACCCACCGGGGTTCCACCTATAATTCCTATCTCATCCGGGACGAGAAGACCGTTCTGATCGACACCGCCTGGGCCCCTTTCAAAGAGAAGTGGCTCGAGAACATCAAGGCCGTCATCGACCCGGCGAAGATCGACATCGTCGTTGCCAACCACGCCGAGCCCGATCACTCGGGCGGGCTTCCCCTCATCATGCAGTACGTGCCCAACGCCGAGCTCATCGTTTCCAAGCGGGGCATGGAGAGCATCGAGGGGCTCTACCACCAGCCCTGGAAGTTCCGGGCCGTCAAGACGGGCGACCGCATCCCCATCGGGAAAAACGAGCTCGTATTCATCGAGGCGACGATGCTCCACTGGCCCGACAGCATGTTCACCTACCTGGCGGGCCGCAACCTGCTCATGCCCAATGACGCCTTCGGCCAGCATTACGCAACGGCCTATCGCTTCAACGACCAGGTGGATCAGGAGGAGCTCTACGAGGAGGCCATCAAGTACTACGCCAACATCCTCACCCCCTTCAGCCCGCTCGTTTCGAAGAAGATCGACGAGGTGCTTGCACTCGGCCTGCCCGTGGACATGATCGCGCCGAGCCACGGGGTCATCTGGCGCAAGGACCCCCTGCAGATCGTAAAGAAGTACAAGGAATGGGCGGCCCAGGCGCCGGAGAAAACCGCCGTCATCCTCTACGACACCATGTGGGAGGCGACGCGAAAAATGGCCGAGGCCGTGGGCGACGGTCTTGCCGCCGAGGGCGTTCCCTACAAGATCTTCCACATGGCCGTCACGGACCGCAACGACGTCATCACGGAGATCTTCAAGACAAGGGCCGTGATCGTCGGCTCCTGCACGGTGAACCAGGGCGTCCTTCCGACGATCTCGCCGATCCTGGAAGACCTCAGGGGGCTGCGGTTCCAGAACAAGATCGGCGCGGCCTTCGGATCCTACGGATGGAGCGGCGAGTCGGTGAAGGTCATCGAGGAGCACCTGCAGCGGTGCAAGGTCCCCGTGGCCTGTCCCGGCGTGAGAGCCAAGTGGCAGCCGAGACCGGCCGATCTCGATGCCTGTGCCAATCTCGGCAAAGAGGTGGCGAAGGCCGTGAAGGCGTAGGGAAGGATCGAGCCCTTCCACAGGCTCAGGATGGCGACGCGAGGATCGAGGTTCGAGGATTTTATGGTCTTGCCTCGTTCCTCGGACCTCGGGCCTGTTTTTTTACATTCCCCGAACGCCGGATGCGTTTTCTTCGGGAACCATGCAGGGGCGGCAACCTTGACAACCTCCGCGGAGTTCTGTTATTTTTAGATCCAGACACGCCCGGGTCCAGTCGCATCTCACGATTCCCCGCTCCTGTATCGCAAAGGGGGTCGTCTCACCGAAAGGAGCCTTCTGCATGGTCACCACGATTCAGGACAAAAAAGAGCCCCTCACCGCAAAGGTGATCGACATGGCCCGGCTGGTCGAATACCAGGCCGGTTCGGTCGTGAGCCGTGCCGTCATTCAGCAAAAGACCGGCACGGTCACCCTGTTTGCTTTCGACGAGGGGCAGGGGTTGAGCGAGCACACGGCGCCGTTTGACGCGCTCGTGTGCATCCTGGACGGGCAGGCGGAGATCACGATTTCCGGCAATGCGAAGGCCGTGAAAAAAGGGGAGATGATCATCATGCCCGCCCATGAGCCCCACGCGCTCAAGGCGGCAGGGCCGTTCAAGATGATGCTGGTCATGATCCGCGGCTGAACGGTTACCCGACTTGCCCGCGGGGTGATGCCTGGTCCTGACGATATGTTCATCATACGGCTTCGAGTCGGTGAAGAGCGGAAGATCGGAAGTGAGGAAGAGCGGCTCAGGACAAAGAGAATTGATATCGACTCCGCTCTTCTGCTCTTCCGCGCTTCCTAACTTCACGTGTTAAAAGTGCCTCACCTCCGGGGTTGTAAACGGACCCGGGGAAAGGCTTTCACGTTGCACGGAAAGTACAAGCTCGTCATCGCTCACCGGGGGGCAACTTCCCCGGCGCGGGAGAACACCCTGGAGGCCTTCCAGAAAGCGATCGATCTGCGGGCGGACATGATCGAGTTCGACGTGAGACGGACGCGAGACCGCCATTATGTCATCCACCATGACCCGCACATCGCGGGCAAACCCCTCGACGCAATGACCTTTCGCGACGTCCGGGCCATTGCCCGGTCCATGGGCTTTTACGTCCCCGAGCTCGAAGAGGTGCTCGCCCTGGCGCGCGGCAGGATCGGTCTCGACATCGAACTGAAAGAGGAAGGCTATGAGCGGGAGATCGTCCGGCTTGTCGGCGGCTTTCTGAACGAGGCGGATTTCATCGTGAGCTCTTTCCACGCGGGCTGCCTTTCAAGGGTCAAACAAAGCCGTTCCGAGGTCCGGACCGGCCTGATCTTCAACGATGTTGAGGCCCTGACAACGGAGATCCTGGAAGGGGACACGGATTGGCTGCTACCGGTCCAGAGCCTGGCCGCAGGAGAGATGCTGGAGCGCATGAAGCGGGCAGGCAAGAAAATCGCCGTCTGGACCGTGAACGACACACAGCAGATGAAACGGCTCCTGGATGATGACCGGATCGGAGGGATCATCACGGACCGCACCGATGCCGCCCTGGCCGTCCGGGAGGGGCAAAAGGCCCCGAACGGTTAAGCCGTCGGCGGACATCCAATACACGGGTTGATGGAGGGTTTATGAACGAGCTTTCCAAAGACGAACTGAAGCTTCTCATCGAGAAGGGGAAGGCGCCGTGCCTGAGCATTTTCATGCCCACGCATAGGGCCGGCGCGGAGGTTCAGCAGAACGCCATCCGGCTCAAGAATCTGCTCAAGGAAGCCGAAGACCGGCTCTTGACGGGCGGCCGCAGACCGGCCGAAGTGGAAAAGCTTCTCGAGCCAGTCCAGGCCCTCGTGAAAAACAATCCCTTCTGGCGCCAGCAGTCGAGCGGCCTGGCCATTTTCCTCTGCCCCGATATCTTCCGGACCTACCGGCTCCCCGGGGACTTCCAGCCGTCCGTCGTACTCGCCGAGAGGTTCCATGTAAAGCCCCTGCTGCCCCTGTTCAACACGGAGGGCCGGTTCTACGTGCTTGCCCTGAGCCAGAAAGAAGTGCGTCTGCTGGAATGCTCGCGCTACGGTGTGAAGGAAACCCGGCCCGAGGGCCTGCCCCGGAACATCGACGAAGTGCTCAAGATCGACGCAGCCAGCAAGCGTCTCCGTTCCCGCTCCTCCTCGTCGGGGGGGACAGGGCCGCGGGGCTCTACATCGTGGACCGACGAGGTCTATACCAAGGAAAGCGTCCTTCGCTACCTCCAGCAGGTCGACAAGATACTCCGGGCTACACTGAAGGATGAGCGGGACCCGCTGATCGTCGCGGGGGTTGACTATGTCTTTTCACTGTATCGGGACGTCAATACCTGCCCCTCCCTGGCAGAGACGGCTGTCATCGGCAACCCGGATCAGTTGAGCGCCGAGGAGCTTCATGCGCAGGCCTGGCCCATTGCCGAGCCCTGGTTCCGCAAGGAGCAGGAGGAGGCCAGGGTCCGCTACCGGCAATCCATCGGGACGGGCCTTGCCTCGAACAACCTCGAGGAGATCGTGCCGGCCGCCCATCACGGGCGGGTCGGGTATCTCTTTGTGGAGGTGGGCCAGGAGAAGTGGGGCACCTTCAACTCGCAGACCGGCAAGGCCGCCCTGCACGCCGGCGCGAAAAAGGGCGATGAAGACCTCATCGATTTCGCCGCCATCCAGACCCTGGGCGGAGGAGGAAAAGTTTACGCCATCGGCCGCGACGCCATGCCCGATCACGAACCGGTGGCGGCCCTTTTCAGATACTGAAAAGGGCAGTGACCAGTGAGTTACGGGTTGCCGGCCGACAGCCGACAGCCGACAGCCAACAGCCAACAGCCAACAGCAAACAGCCAACAGCAAACAGCAAAATCCCCCTTACCTTCCCCTTTTGCAGAGGGAAGATGGGGGATTTTCTGTTGAATGAGCCGGCGCTGATGGTTATGCTATTGTGAAACCGGGTCATGCCATGCCCGGATCAATGATTCCATGGAGTGACAACCCATCGGCGAGCATCATCCACCGGAGCTGACGCGGGGCAGCCTCTGGAAAAACATCTGGCATCTCTCGTGGCCCACCTTTTTCATCATGGTCTTCAATTTCTTCGTGGGCCTTGCCGATCTCTATGTGGCGGGGTTCATCGGCCCGGAAGTCCAGGCGGCCATCGGATTCGTCACCCAGCTTTTTTTCATCGTCATCATCATGGCAAACGCCATCGGCATCGGTACCATTGCCATGGTGTCGCGCGCCGTGGGGGCTGCGAATACCGGTCGCGCCGTCGAGATCGCGCGGCAATCGCTTCTTTTCGGGGTTGTCGTGGCCGTCCTCATCACCGCCGCCACGATTTTCTTCTGTCGCGAGATCGTGGCCCTGGCCGGTATGCCTCCGGAGATCCGCACCGTGGCGGAGGATTTCCTGCGCATCTTCGCTTTTGCCCTGGGGCCGAATTACCTTCTCATCATCTCCAACGCCATTTTTCGCGCGGCCGGCGATGTGAAAAAACCCCTGCTCACCATGTTCTTCGTGAGCCTCGTAAACATCGCGGGCGATTTCGTTCTGGTCTTCGGGATTCCGCCCTTTCCCGAGATGGGGTACCGGGGCATTGCTTTTTCCACGGCCTCGTCGTTTGCCGTGGGAATGGTCATCAGCGTGGCGCTGCTGACCTCGAAACGCTGGAGGGGTGTTTTTACCGAGCCGTGGCGGGTCAGCTTTCCCACCATCGGGAGGATCGTCGATATCGGCTGGCCGTCGGTCTTTCTGCAGATCGCCTGGCAGGCCGGGAGCATCGTGCTCTACAACATCCTGTCACGGCTCGGCGAAGGGACCGTCACGGCCCTTGCCGCCCTGACCAACGGCCTCAGGATCGAGGCGATCATCTTCCTGCCCGCCTTTGCACTGAACATGGCCGCCTCCGTCCTTGCCGGGCAGAACCTGGGCGCAGGCGACCCCGCGCGGGCCGAAAAGCTCGGCTGGAAGACGGCAGGGGCAGGCATGATCCTGCTGGGCGGGCTTGCCGTCCCGGTCTTTATCTGGGCCGAGGCCTTTGCGTCGATCCTGGCCCGGACACCGGAGGTCCTTGCCGAGACGGCCAACTACCTGCGGATCAACATGGTGTCGGAGCCGTTCCTTGCCCTGGGGACCATTCTCTCCGGTGCCATCACCGGTGCGGGCGACACGAGGGCCACCATGTGGATCATCGTGGCCTGCATGTGGGGGGTGCGGCTGCCGCTTGCTTACATCCTGGCGATCACGCTGGGCTACGGACCCACCGGGGTATGGGTCGCCATGGTCGTCTCCATGATGTGCTATGCCCTGTTTATGAGCCTGCGGTTCCGCGGCGGAAGATGGAAACACGTCCGGGTAGATTAGACGCAGGCATCGGGATCCAGGGAAGGGGGCTTGCTTTCGCGGTTCTTCGGATTATGGTAAAATGAATGTAAAGCCCGGCAGGAGGTGAACGATGACCACCCGCGAGATGATCCGGAACATTGTCGAAAAGTACCGAAGCGTTGCGGTGTACGGTATGTCGAAGGACCCGGGCAAAACAGGCTACTGGGTTCCCGAGTTCCTGGCTAAAAAAGGTTACGACATCATCCCCGTAAACCCGTCCGCCGAGGTGATCCTGAAGCGAAAAAGCTACCCTGACCTGAAGTCAGTCCCGAAGCGGATCGATGTCGTCCTGGTTTTCCGTCGCTCCGAGGATGCACTGGAGCCGGTGAAAGAGGCTGTGGCTCGCAAAAAAGAAAAGGGCGATGTCTACGTCGTCTGGCTCCAGCAGGGGATCCGAAACGAAGAGGCCCGGAAACTGGCCGAGGAAAACGAGATCATCTTCGTGCAGGACCGCTGCATGTACCACGAGTATCGGATGGTCTACCTCATGGACGAGTGAGCGAGGGCTCTTCGGATGCCAACATGCAGTGAGTCCAGGCAAGACCTGTAGCTATCGTGAGCGAAGATCGGAAGAGCAGAAGAGCGGACCGGACTCTATTTATTCCGAACTTCCGCTCTTCCTCACTTCCTGACTTCAAATTCATTTGGCTGTGCGTGGCAATCAACGAATGAACAGCGGCATCGATCTGGTTTAGGGGTGGAACGATGTGCGGGCGGTTTACACTCGTGAGTCCCTTTGTCGCCGTCGCCGAGCGGTTTCACGCCGCAGTACCCCCGGACTTTCGACCCCGTTACAACATTGCGCCGGGTCAGGAGGTTCTCTGCGTGATCCGCGACGGGGAAAACCGCATTGAGCCCCTCCGGTGGGGGCTGATCCCTTCCTGGGCAAAAGACGCTGGCATCGGCAACCGTCTCATCAATGCCCGCGCAGAAACGCTGGCGGAGAAACCCAGCTTTCGAAGCGCCTTTGCAAAGCGCCGCTGCCTCGTCGTAGCGGACGGGTTTTACGAATGGCGCCCTGCGGGAAAGCGCAAGGTGCCCGTCTACATCTTCCTGAAATCGAAAAAGCCGTTCGGTTTCGCGGGGCTTTATGAAAGCTGGAAGGCGCCCGGCGGAAAAGAGCTCCTCACCTGCACGATCATCACAACCGACGCAAACGATCTCGTACGGCCCATCCACGACCGCATGCCCGTCATCGTGCCTGCCGACGCCGAGGACTGCTGGCTCGATCCCGGCGAAGGCAGTCGCGAGCGGCTCCAGGCGCTCCTGGTCCCTTATCCGGCTGAAGAAATGGATGCCTACGATGTGGCTACCGCCGTCAACAGCGCCAGCCACGACGCCCCCGACTGCATCCTGCCCGCCTGAACGTCCCGCATCATGCTTCGAGCGCTGGATGTGAAGCTCCGCCCACAGGGCGGGGCTTCCCGGCAAGGAAAGAACCAGACATGATTGCGCGCCCCAATATCTGAGGAAGGGGGGTGTTCACCCTCACTGTGCAACCCGGATCATCGTTTACAGTTTAATCCGGGCACATGGTTTACAGTTATTGAGATCGATGATGCAACTCCCATCTCGTTATGGAGCGAGTCCCTGCATGATACATGGCCAACGGTACAGGACCAAAATGAATCGACCAGAGCTCATTGTCGATCTGTCTGAGGCCCCCCGGCTTGCGACATAAATGTCGTAAAACCATGACAAAAGGGTCGCCCACCGGGGAATCCCTGTTTTCAAAGCTTCCGGGAGCGCAGCTCTTGCTGCCGGGGGAGGCGTGCCTTTCGGGCGGTTGCATTCTGTCGCTGCCGCCCGCATGCGGCTGGAGTTCGGTTTGTCATAATCGTTTTTATATTTGAGTAGTTAGACGGAAAAGTAGGCAGGCCTTCCTGTTGGCAAAATGCTTGCTATGGATATATGATGTATTGTGCCCTCAATCTTCTGGGCGTGGATTTGAAAAGGAGATTCCTTTGGCAGAGAAGATTCGGTGGGAATCGGACCTGAAGAAAGCCTTGGAGCTAGCAGGTTCCGAGGGGAAATCGGTCCTGATATTTTTTCACAATCCGTCCTGAATCGGCTGCCAGCAGATGGATGCCGTGACGTATCCAGACGAAAAGGTAGTTGATTTCATAGGGGAAAATGTCGTTCCGCTGAAGCTTTCTTTTGACGCAAAACCGGCGGCCGATGACTACAATGTCAAATGGACGCCGACGCTCATTACGGTGAATGGCGGGGGAAAAGAGCATCACCGGACGGTCGGGTTCATGCCTCCCGAGGAGTTGATCCCGTCGTTGCTCCTGGGAATCGGCAAGGTCTTCTTTGATCAGGAGCGCATCACCGATGCGTTGAAGCACTTTGAAAAAATAGTCAAGGAGTATCCAAAGAGCGATTCAACCGCTGAGGCCCTGTACTTGAAGGGGGTCAGTGAGTACAAAAGCACTCACGACGCAAAGCCCCTGAAGCTTGCTTACGAGCTGCTTCAGGCGGGGTATCCCTCGAGTGTATGGACCAAGCGGGCCTATCCCTACAGGTTGCTGTGAGGACAGGCATCACAGATTCCCTCCCCTTCCTCCTCGCCCTGTGCAGTCCCCGCCTTAACTGCATAGGGCGAGAACATTTTTACCCCCCTCGCAAAAGCAGGAAGTTAAGAAGATCGGAAGTTAGGAAGCTCGGATCATCTGAAGACTTGCGCTTGACTGCCGGCTTATCCAAGCTTCTCAGCTTCTCAACTTCATAACTTTTCGAGCATTTGCCCGCGGCGCAGCCGCTAGGACCATCTCAGCCGCAGCGAGTTCGTCACGACGGAGACGGAGCTCAACGCCATGGCGATGGCGGCATAGACGGGGTTGAGCAACACCCCGAAGAAGGGGTAGAGGACGCCTGCGGCGATGGGGATCCCGATGACGTTGTAGATGAAGGCCCAGAAAAGGTTCTGGCGGATGGCCTTCATCGTCCGGAAAGACAGCCGGATTGCCTCGGGCACGGCCCTCAGGTCGTCGCGGATGAGCGTGATGTCGGAGGCCTCGATGGCCACATCGGTCCCCGCGCCGATGGCGATCCCGATGTCGGCGGCCGAGAGGGCCGGCGCGTCGTTGATCCCGTCGCCCACCATGGCCACGGTCTCGCCCTGGGCCTTCAGGCGGATGATCTCCCGGGCCTTCTCGCCGGGCAGGACCTCCGCCAGCACCCGGTCGATGCCGAGAGTTCTGCCAATGGCCCGGGCGGTGCTCTCGTTGTCGCCGGTGATCATGGCCACCTTGAGGCCCATTGCCTGGAGGGCCTTCACCGTCTCGGCGGCCGTCTCCCTGGGGACATCGGACAGGGCGACGATGCCCGCCACCTGTTCCCCCTCGGCCACGAAGACGCAGGTTTTCGCTTCCGACGATAACCTCGTGCCCTCTTCGGCAAGGCCGTTGAAGCTCATTGACCCCTGCTCGATCAGTTTCTGATTGCCGAGAAGAAGCGGTGCGCCGTTCAGGGTGGCCTTTGCACCGAGACCCGAAAGGGCCTCGAACCCCTCGACGGGCTCGGGACGGATACCCTCCTGCCGGGCCGTCTCGACGATGGCCCTGGCCAGGGGATGCTCCGAGAGGGCCTCCACGGAGGCGGCGATCCGGAGCACATGGCTTCTCGTGATGCCGGGGGCCGTAACGATGTCGGTCACCCGGGGCTCGCCCACGGTGAGGGTTCCCGTCTTGTCGAAGACGATCATGGTGAGCCGGTGGGCCTTCTCGAGGCTCTCGCCCCCCTTGATGAGGATCCCCTTCTCGGCGCCGATTCCCGTACCCACCATGACGGCCGTCGGTGTCGCCAGTCCCATGGCGCAGGGGCAGGCGATGATGAGGACGGAGACGAAGTTGAGCAGGGCCCGCGTGAAAACGGGGTCCGGGACGAAGAAGGCCCAGACGATCAAGGTGATCACGGCAATGGCCATGACGGTGGGCACGAAGACGGCGGCCACGCGGTCGGCGATCCGCTGGATGGGCGCCTTGGATCCCTGGGCCTCTTCGACGAGGCGGATGATCTGGGCCAGGGCCGTCTCGGCGCCGATCTTCGTCGCCTGGAATGTGAAGCTCCCGCTCCGGTTGATCGTGGCCCCGAAGACCTCGCTTGCGGGCTCCTTCGTGACGGGCATGCTCTCGCCGGTGAGCATGGATTCATCGACGGCGGAGGTCCCTGTCAGGACGACGCCGTCCGTGGGGATTTTCTCACCGGGCCGCACGAGGATCTCGTCGCCCTTCATGACCTCATCGACGGGGATGTCCACCGGCTGGCCGTCCCGGATCACCCGCGCCGTTTTGGGCTTGAGCCCCATGAGGCGCTTGATCGCCTGGGAGGTCTTTCCCTTCGTTCGCGCTTCCAGCAGCCGCCCCAGGACGATGAAGCTGACGATGAACGCCGCCCCGTCATAGTAGACGTGAAGGTGGACCCCCGCATCGGTGAAGACGTCCGGGAAGAACGTGGCCAGCGTCGAGTAGAGGTAGGCCGAGAGCGCCCCGATGGACACGAGGGTGTTCATGTCCGAGGTTTTCTGTTTCAGCGCCTTCAGGGCGCCCGTGTGAAAGCGGCTTCCCACCCAGAAGACGACAGGCGTCGTCAGGGCAAAGAGGAGGATCAGCATGGTCGGGCGGGGGATGGAATCGAGGAAAGGGAACCACTCCTGCATGGTCCCCATGAAGATGATCACGCTCAGCATGATGCCGACGATGAACTTGACCGTAAGCTCCCGCGTCTCCCTCTCGCGGGCCTTTTCGATGGGGTCTTCCTGCGCGGCGTCGACAATGCCGAGATACTCGTACCCGGCCTCCGTGACGGCCTTGCGCAAGGCGCCCGCGCCCGCCCAGTCGGCGCCGTGGGTCACCGTCCCGCGGCCCGTGGCCAGGTTCACGGCGGCCTCCTCGACGCCGGGGACATCCTTCAGGGCCGTCTCGACTCTCCGCACGCAGGCCGCGCAGGTCATCGAGCCGATGGAGACGGTCGTTTTCTGAAGGGCGGCCGGCCCGGTCTTCTCCCGGGAGACGACTTCGTAGCCCAGGTCGCGCACCTTTTCGGCCATCGCTTCGGGACCCACCGAAGCGGGATCATACTCCACGACGGCCTTCTCCGTGGCGAAGTTCACGGAGGCGCTTTCAACGCCCGGCAGGGCCTTCAGCCCTTCTTCCACGCGACGGACGCATGTCGCGCAGGTCATCCCGGCAATGCCGAGAGTGATCTTCTCAGGCAATTTCGAACCCCGCTTTCTTGATGCGCTCCCTGATGATGACCCTGTCGACGGGCCTGGCCTCATCGAAGGTCGCCTCGCCCTTCGCGAGGTCCACCTTCACGTTGCTGACCCCGTCGATGCCGCCGAGGGCCTTCGTGACGGCCATGACGCAGTGATTGCAGGACATTCCCTTGATCTGGATGGTGGCCATTTCGCGCTCCTTCTATCTATTGAATCTCTTTTTTTATTATAAGCACGGCATGCGCGGATGCCAAACAGAAAACATTTGCTCTTCCAGACGCTTATGCTAAAAAAGGACAATTCCATCATCAAGGATGCGGCCGCTATGAAATACCTGGCAAAAATCGAGTTCGTCGTAATCAGGGCCCTGGTCGTCATGATGGCCCTGGTGGTCCTGTTCGCCTCCCTGGACCTTGCCTGGATCATCATCCGGGACCTCAGCACGCCCCCGTACCTGCTTTTCGACGTCAACCGCCTGCTCGAAATCTTCGGGATGTTCCTGCTGGTGCTCATCGGGATCGAGCTGCTGGAGTCGATCCGGATGTACCTGGACCACAAGCTCGTTCACGTTGAGGTCGTCATGACGGTGGCCATCATCGCGATCGCCCGCAAGGTGATCATCCTCGATGTGAAGGATCTCGACGGCCTCAAGCTCATCGGCATCGGCGTGATTATCATTGCCCTGGCCGGCGGTTACGTCTATATCAAACGCTGCTACCGGGACGGGAGCATCTGCGTGCCGGAGAGGCGCAACGAGTAAAACCGCTTTGAAATTGCGGGAATTTCAGTTATAGTGCGGCCTGTTTTCCGCCATAGACAACAACAAGAGGAGGGCTGAGGGGACATGATCTACAACGAGGAATTCGAAACACTGCCCCGTGAGGCACTGGAGGCGTTGCAGGTCAAGAGGCTCCAGCAGGTGGTCCAGCGTGTCTACCACACCGTGGGATTCTACAAGAGGGCCTTCGACAACGCCGGCGTCAAGCCCGACGACATCAAATCCCTCGACGACCTGAAACGGCTCCCCTTCACGACGAAACAGGATCTGCGGGACAACTACCCCTACGGGATGTTCGCCGTTCCCATGTCGAGCGTTGTCCGGGTCCACGCCTCCTCGGGCACCACGGGCCGCTCCACCGTCGTGGGCTACACGAAGCGCGATATCGACACCTGGTCCGAACTCATGGCCCGGTGCTTCGTCATGGCGGGGCTCACGAAGAACGACATCATCCACAACGCCTACGGCTATGGCCTGTTCACGGGCGGCCTCGGGGCCCACTACGGGGCGGAGAAGCTGGGGGCAAGCGTCATCCCCATGTCGGGCGGCAACACGAAGCGCCAGCTCATGATCCTGCAGGATTTCGGTCCCACCGCCATCTGCGCCACCCCCTCCTATACCCTGTACCTGGCCGAGCAGGGCGAGGAGATGGGCGTCGATATGCGCTCCCTGAAGCTGCGCGTGGGCATCCTGGGCGCAGAGCCCTGGAGCCAGAAGATGCGCGAGCAAATCGAGAACAAGCTCAACATCACGGCCCTCGACATCTATGGGCTCTCCGAGGTGATGGGACCCGGTGTCTCCATGGAGTGCGTCGAGTCGAAGCAGGGGCTTCACATCTTCGAGGACCACTTCATCGCCGAGATCATCAACCCCGATACGGGCGAGGTGTTGCCGGAGGGTGAAGTCGGCGAGCTCGTCTTCACGACGGTCACCAAGGAGGCCTTCCCGCTCGTCCGCTACCGCACGAGGGATGTCTCCCGACTCGTGAAGGCTCCCTGCCGGTGCGGCCGAACACTCGTGCGCATGGACCGGATCACGGGCCGAAGCGACGACATGATCATCATCCGCGGCGTCAACGTCTTCCCTTCCCAGATCGAGGGCGTGCTGCTGAACATTCCGGGCCTGGAGCCCCACTACATGCTGATTGCCGACCGCGAAGGAACCCTGGATACCCTGGAGGTCCAGGTCGAAGTGGGCGAGAAGCTCTTCGCCGAGACGGGCGAGGTGAAGGTCCTCCAGGAGTTGAGCCGGCGCATCACGAAGGACATCAAGGACTACCTGGGCGTCTCGGCCAAGGTGAAGCTCGTGGAGCCCAAGACCGTCCAACGCTTCGAAGGCAAAGCGAAGCGCGTCATCGACAAGCGAACCATCTGAGACCGAGCAAAGGGGGTGCAGCCATGAAAAAGGTCGAGCAGATCTCCATATTCCTCGAGAACAAGCCGGGCGGGCTCGAGTTCGTCACGCGGGTCCTGAAGGATGCCGGCATCAACATCCGCGCCCTTTCGCTTGCCGACACCTCCGATTTCGGGGTGCTTCGCCTGATTGTCAACGACGTGGAGAAGGCCAAGCAGGTCCTGAAGGAAAACGGCTTTACCGTCGGCCGCACCAGCGTGGTCGCCGTGCTGGTTCCCGACCGGCCGGGCGGGCTGCACAGCATCCTCGAGTCGCTCTCGAAGGAGAAGATCAATGTCGAGTACATGTACGCCTTCGTGGAGCGAAGCGGCGAGCACGCCATCATCATATTCCGCTTCGACGCGACGGACCGCGCCATCGACAGCCTGACGAAGAGCGGGTTTACGGTATTGCCGGGGGAGAAGGTCTATAGTCTGTAGACGATAGACGGGCTTCGGGATTCAGGCATCCGGATTCAGGATTAGAAATCCGGAAACCCGATTCCCGATTCCGGAATCCACGAACCCATCCTTTGGGTGAGAGAATGAGCGAGAAGGTTTTCGAAGCCCTGCGCGAGCGGGTGAAGAGCGAGCCCTATGCGAAGATGCTGGGGCTCGAGCTCGTGAAGGTAGAGAGCGGCTACGCGCTGATCCGGATGGCCTTCTCGGAGAGGCACCACAACATCCACGGCCGCTGCCACGGCGGCGCCATCTTCTCGCTCATAGACGAGGCCTTCCAGATCGCCTCGAATTCCAGCGGAAAAATCGAGATCGCCCTCAACGTGAACGTCTCGTACATGAAGGCCCCTCGCGAAGGCGAAGTCCTCACGTCCGAGGCCAGGCTCGTGGACAGCTCCCGGCGGATCAGTCATTTCCTCATCGAGGTCCGCAATGCCGCGGGCGATCTCATGGCCTCCTGCCAGGCCACGGCCTACCGCCGGGACGAACCCCTGCCCTTCCTCTAGCCGGCTGTTGAAAAACGCTCATCTGCTGCGTTGCGCTGCATCCTTCGTCACTGCGGCGTACGCGAAAGTACGCCTCATTCCTCAGGATTTGCGCGCCTTGCATCTAATCATTTTTGAACAGCCTGTGTGACAAGGTGTTCTTCAACACCCTGCTAGGCCTTTCCCCCGTTGAGGTTTCCTCTCCTGTGACGATCCGTCTGAATATCCATCCTGTCACTTTGATTGACAATGGAGCCCCGATTCTCTAAACTCCAGATATGAAAAGCGATTTTCTGCCTTGGGTCCGGGCAACAGGCGGGAGAAAATCAATTCCGATGTTATGCCCGTGAAACGGCTGTGGATCGATCAGGGGGCAGCAAGATGTCCGAGCAGGCCCAGATCCATAAAGTGTTTGATGATGTGCAGGCCCATCTGCGCATCGCCGAGTTGATCCGGAGATTTTCGACGAACAGACGCGATGTCCGTCGGACCTCCCTGGAGGGACTGGATCTGAAGGATTGCCGGCAAATCCTGGATCTTGGATGCGCTTTCGGATCCTTTACGGACAAGCTCGAGGGCAGGGTATCCCCTGATGCTGTCGCCACAGGGGTGGATGTCATCGGGGGTTACGAGCCGCTGTTTCTTGCGGCCTGTCGGCGAGCGGGCATCCGTGGGCGATTCTTCTCGACGGGAACACCCATCCTCGAAACGTTTGCCGACCGGACTTTCGATCTGATCCTGTGTTCCTATGCGCTGTATTTCTTTCCCGAAGCGATCCCTGAAATCGCCCGTCTGCTGCACCCCCAAGGCACCTTCGTCGCGATTACCCACCAGCGGCAAAACGCAGCCGAGATGATCGGGCTCGTCAAACGGGTACTCGACGCAATGGGACTGTTCCATGAAAGGGACCTGCCGCTGGAAAACATTACCGGCCGGTTTTCATCCGGGAATGGAGAAGCATTGCTCACGCCCTGGTTCGGGAAGATCCACGTGATCGATTTTCCCAACAAGCTGGTGTTTTCGAAGCAGGATATCGAGCACTTTCTGGATTATTGCCGCTTCAAGAGCCCTTTGTATTTTACGGACACAGGGCTGGATATGGAAGCGGTCATTCCTGCGGTCTCGGAACAGATCCGGCGCGCCGCCTCTGAGCGAAATGGCATCACGGTATCCAAGGATGACTGTATTTTCATCTGCGCATTGCCCAAGAGCAGACAGGAAAAACCATGAAGAAAGGGAAAAGGCAGTTTTGTCACTCCTGCGGGGGGGCCGTCTCCATGAAAGAAGAAGATGGCATCAACCGGGATTTCTGTCCCGCGTGTAACCTCATTTTCTACGAAAATCCCCTGCCGGTTGTCTCGGCGATTGTCGCCGTGGACCGTCAGATTCTGCTCGTGAAGCGGGGGAAGTCCCCCTACAAAGGCTCCTGGTGCCTGCCCACGGGATTTGCCGAAATCGGGGAAAGCATCGAAGAGGCTGCCTTGCGGGAATTGGCGGAAGAAGCGGGTGTCAAAGGCCGGATCCTCGCTCTTGCGGACGTACAATCCTACAAGAGCCGCTTTTACGGGGACCTCATTTTCATTTCCTACGAAGTGGAACAGGCCGGCGGCACCCTGCAACCCGGCAGCGACACGGTTGCGGCCCGGTATTTTCCTGTCGATAAGCTTCCAAGGCTGGCGTTTCCATCGAACCGGGATGCCATGCGGTCCTATATAAAAAGCAAGTCCGAATACTGGTCCATCGTCGACTCCTTCAGCATGACTCTCGGCAAGGACTCGTCGATGAGCATCAAGAAAAATCTCCTGTCGGACAAGCTGGTGGACGTCATTGAAAAAAATGCGAAATCGATTGCTCAACGCTGGTTGAAGGATGTGTTGACCAACCCTTCCACGGCTGGTTACCGGCAAATGGACCCGTCACGACTGTTTGAGGAGATCCTCAGTATCCTCTCCCAGTTCGGAAAATGGATGGGCGGCTTCTACAAGGACTCCGACATCCGTGACTATTACACGGCCTTCGGGCGGGAGAGCCGGGGCAAGGGTGTGGCCTTGAGCCATGTGCTGAGCGCCCTGAGCCTGATCAAAAAGCATCTCTGGGAATTCGCCCTGTCCCGGGGCATGTGGAAAAGGACCCTCGATATCTACATGGCACTGGAGCTCGATCGACGGATTGTGATCTTCTTCGATAAAGCCGTGTTCTATACGACTCAAGGCCATGAGGAAGGGGGAAATGGAATGCGATGAGGTCAGGATTTCCCCGGCATGAAAACATGCGCTGCATGAAGCTGCGAGCGGGTTGAGCCCCTCAAGCCGCTCGCAGGCACGCAAACGCGTACGCGCCGGTCACAGGGCCTGGCGGGATTGGAATCCAGGGGCGCAGAAAGAATCACTTGAGCCCCTTTGCGGAGTGCAGTGCGACCTTGTCGGCGACAAACTGGACGCTGACATGCTTTTCGGCAGTCCCCCAGGTACAGGTTTTCATGCCCATCGCCGAATCGCAGGTGGGATTGGGCCCGAGGATCTTCTCCACCTCCTGATAACTCATCCCCACTTTGATCTTTTCATAATTTTCCTGAGAAAGATTGCCGCAGGCAACGGCAAGGAAACACAGTGACAGGAACAGCAGACCCCACGAGATGTTCTTTGACCTTGACATCATACCCTCCTTTCTTGCGAGAGCCCACGAAGGTTAAAAGTCGTTGATCGAATCGATCAGGCTCCTGAGCCTGCCGAAGTCCCTGCGGTTGAAGTCGATCACAAGCCGCGGCAGATGAATGTCATCGGCATCGTCCACTTCGTCGTCCAGGGCGCCCGACGCCTCGATGATTCCCCCGGGAAGCAGGATGTCCCGGAACCGGTCGGTCAGCTTCCGGATGTCATCGGGGCCAAGCGCTGATGTGAGCCGGATCACGAGCTGTCCTCGCACATACCGCAGGCTGTGATAACGGCGATAGAAATGCCGGATCTTTTCCACCGCGGCATCTACGGAACAGACCCGCTCGAAGAGCGCAAAGTCCGATGGGCAGACATAGTTACGGGCCAGGAGTTCTTCCTCGAGGAACCGGATCATGTGGGGCCAGTAAGGACGGTCCGGATCGTCCACGAACACAAGCGGCATGGGATTGCGCTTGCCCGTCTGCACCAGGGTGAGCGTCTCCATCGCCTCGTCGAGCGTGCCGAAGCCGCCCGGGAAGAGCGCAATGGCGTCCGACTCCTTCAGAAAGGCTACCTTGCGGTTGAAAAAATACTTGTAGTTGATGAATCGCGGGTTCCCCTCGCTCACGGGATTCGCCTTCTCCTCGAAGGGCAGGCGGATGTTCACGCCGAAGGAATGCTCGGGGCCGGCTCCCTCGTTGACGGCCTGCATGATGCCGCCTCCCCCTCCGGTGATGACCATGTAGCCGCTCTCGGCAAGCTTCATCCCGAAAAGCTGTGCCATCTCGTACACCGGATCGCCCGGCAGGGTGCGCGCCGAGCCGAAGACCGTGACCTTGCGGATATTCCGGTAGGGGCCGAAGACCTTGGAGGTGAACCGCATCTCCTTCAGCGTGGAGTTCATGAGCTTGAGGTCCGCGATCTCGTCGGCCTCCTGCCCGGCCTTGAGTGACGTGATGATCATTTCGCGGACGAATTCGGGATTCCGGATGTCCTCGGCGGCCTCCATCAATTGTTCGATGATCTCGTCGATGGGGCCGTTATCTTTTGTGAAATTGATTTTCATGGCTTCTCTGTCTTCGCGGGGGACCCTGCCGACAGGGTCATCCGCATGGATGGGCTGTTATTTGTGCGGTCACGCCTTCTCTGCCGCCGCTTCCAGGGCCTCGTCCAGGATCGAGAGGACCGTCTCGGCCTCGCCGGGCGTTGTGTTGAGGGCCGGGCAGAGACGGATGACCTTCGCCTGGATCAGGTTGAGGATGAGACCCCGCTTCAGGGCCTCGTCGAAAATCCGCTCGGCCGTTACCGCATCGGCCATCTCCATGGCGAGCAGCAGCCCCCGCCCGCGCACATCGAGGATCCTTTCCGGAAACCGTTCTTTCCAGAGAAGCATCTGCTCGTAGATCAGAGAGCCGACGCCCTTCACGTTCTGCTCGATGTCGTTGTCCACCAGGTGCCGGATCACGGCATGGGCCACGGCGCAGCCCAGGGGGTTTCCGCAATAGGTGCCGCCGTGGTCGCCCTTCTCGAGTTTTGCCGACACGTTCTCGGAGAGGGCGAAGGCGCCGAAGGGGAAGCCCCCGGCGATGCCCTTGGCCAGGGTCATGAAATCCGGCCGGACGCCGAGTTCCGTGACGGCAAACATCGGGCCCGTCCGGCAGAAGCCCGTCTGGACCTCGTCGATAATCAGGCAGGCGCCCGCCTTGCGGCAAAGCTTCTCCACGTCCTGCAGGTAGCCTTCGGGCGGCAGATTGACCCCCCCTTCGCCCTGGATGGGCTCGAGGATGACGGCGGCCGTGTTATCGCCCAGCGCCTCGGCAATGGCCCCGGTGTCGCCGTAGGGCACGAAGATGTAGTTGGGCATGAGCGGGTTGAAGCGCTCGCGGTGCTTCGCCTGGCCCGTGGCCGAGGCCGTGCTGATCGTCCGGCCGTGAAAGCTCTGCTCCGTCGAGACGACGTCCATCCGGCCCGTGACCTTCCGGGCCAGCTTGATCACGGCATCGTTTGCCTCGGCGCCGCTGCTGGAAAAAAAGACCCGCGTCAGGTTCGACGGGAGGATCTCCGTGAGAAGGGCGATGAGCTGCGCGCGGGCAGGCGAGTAGGTGAGTCCCGAGTTCGGGTTCTGGATGATTTTCCGGCCCTGCTCGGTCAGGGCCCCGGTGATGGCGGGGTGCGCGTGCCCCAGGCAGGTGACGCCCCACCCGGCGGTGAAGTCGATGTAGCGCCTTCCCGACTCGTCCCAGACGTAGATGCCCTCGCCGCGTTCAATGGAAAGGGGGAGCTTGGTGAAAAAAGGCGGCATGTGCCGGTCTTCCGTGGCGATGGTGTCGACAGGTTTTTTCATGGTCCGGTATGGCTCCTCCCTTTGATTCTATCCGGTCTTGCCGCGAAGCGGCTCTTCACTCAGACACTGAAGCACTCAGTCACTCAGGCACTTCCTGCATGGTCGCCCCCTGTCTCTTCGAGGCGGTATCCCCTGTCCTCAAAGAGCGCAAGACAGACGTCGACGACAGCCGGGTCGTAAAGCGTTCCCCTGTTCGTTCGGATCTCGTCGAGGGCCTTCTCGCTCCCGAGGGTCGGCCGGTAGGGGCGATGGGAGCCGATCGACTCCACCACGTCTGCCAGGCCGATGATGCGCGCCTCGATCCGGATATCGCCGTTCTTGAGGCCCCGGGGGTAACCGGAGCCGTCCATTCTTTCGTGGTGCTGCAACACGATTTCCGCGATCGGCCAGGGGAAGTCGATGCTCTTGAGAATGTCGTAGCCCACCTGGGGGTGCGTGCGGATGATCCCCCGTTCGATGTCGCTGATGCGCCCCGGTTTGCTGAGAATTTCGGCGGGGACGTAGATTTTCCCGAGGTCGTGGATCGAGGCGGCCACGTAGATCGCCTCGACCGTGTCGGCGGGGAGGCCCATCTCCGTTGCGATGGTGGTGGCCAGCCTTGCCACCTGGTGCTGATGCCCCGCCGTGTAGGGGTCGCGCGTCTCCACGATCACGTCGATCGCCCGGATGACGCCGCTCATCACCTTCTTGAGCCTTTCGACGTTTTCCCTCAGCTCGTCTTCGGCCCGTTTGAGCGGTGAGATGTCGGTCATGGTTTCTATGGCGCCGATCAACTGCCCCTTGGGGTCCCGGATGGCAGCCGAGGTAAAGTGGAGCCAGCGCTGCTCCCTGCCCGGGAAGCTGAACGGGCCTGTTGCCTCGTAGGCCTCCTCCAGGAGCGCCGTGCGCCTGTAGCGCTCTCCGTACCATTTCCGGATCTCGGCCGCCAGGTCCGCCGCCCCGTTGACCAGGAGGTCTGCGACGGTGGGGCGCGTTTCGCCGTACAACACCTTCGAGTGATCGTCGGTGCCGATGACGTCATCGCTTCGGACGCCCGTCAATTCCTCGAGTGCCTTGTTCCAGCCGATCACCCGGTGGCCGCGGTCGATGACGAAGGTGGGCGTGGGCGAGCCTTCCAGGATGGCCCGGAACCTCTCCTCGCTTCCCTTCAGGGCCGCCTCGGCGAGCGTCTGCTCCGTGATGTCCTCGAGGGTCTCCATCGCACCCACCAGGTTTCCCGCGGAATCCCGGATGGCGGCCGCCGTGAACCGCAGACACTTCCCCCCGTTGCCCAGGGCGGGGAAGAAGTCCGTCGCTTCGTAGGCCTCCTCGATGAGCTTCGAGGGCCTGTATTTGGCCGCGTACCACGCGGGGATGGACTCGAAGGCCTGATCCACGAGCAGGTCGGCCATGCAGGGGCGCTTCTCGGGATAGAAGGCCCGCCAATGGCTGTCCGTGCCGATCACGCCGTCTGCCCGGATGCCGCTCAACTCTTCCAGTGCGCGGTTCCAGGATACCACCCGGTGGTCCCGACCGATGACGAAGGAGGCGATGGGGGAGCCCTCGATGATGCTGTGCAGGCGCTGCCCGCTTTCCCTCAGGGCCGCCTCGACGCGCTTGCGCTCGGTGATGTCCTCGTAGGTGGCGACGATGCGCTTTTCCTCGAGGTTGGCCCCGATGCGCGACGTGCTGACGAAGCAGAGGATGTCCCTGCCGTCCCTGTGCCGGCAGGGGAACTCCTCGCTGAAGATCCGCTGTCTCTCCAGGACGGGGTAGAAATGCCGGCCGATCTCCTCGTACTCGTCGTCGCTGCGGTAGAGGATGCGCGTGCCGCGGCCCACCAGTTCGTCGGGCGCCCAGCCGAACACCGTCTCCACGGCCCGGTTGGCGAAGAGGATCTTGCGCTCACGCAGGACGATCACCGCCACGGGCAGGGCGTCGAGGATGGAGGCCTCGAGGGTCTCCAGCTCCTCGAGCTTGCGCCGGGTCTCCTTGTGCTCCGAGATGTCCATGTAGTTGCCGTGGACGGCGTGTTCGCCATGGAATGAAACGGGAGCCACGGTGCCCAGGATCCAACGGATGCCGCCTTCTTTCGTGATGGTGCGGAACTCGTAAGGGGTTGTCCGGCACCCCTTGAGCATGTCGACCGCTTCGCGCCGGACTCTCTCACGGTCCTCCGGGTGGACGATCGCGAGCGAGTCCTGCCCGATGAGTTCGTCGGCTCGATAGCCCGTGCTCTGCTCGAAGCGCGTGTTGACGAAGCGAAACCTCCCCCTCACCAGGAAAAAGACCCCCACGGGGCTGCTTTCAGCCAGGGTTCGGTACAGTGCGCCCGCATCGCGCAGGCCCGCCTCCGCCTCGCGCAGCCGGGTAACCTCTCCGCGCAGGTTTTTCAGCTCCCCGATGAGATCGGCCTTTGTCCGGTGTTCATCCTTCTTCATGGCAGTGGCTCTCGCAGGTGAGTCTGCAGGGTCGACCCGGCGGGGAACATGCATCCCCGGCGGCCCCGAAACTTTACTTCTTTTTTTCTGCGGATCATTGATGTAAAATATTTGATATCAGATCGTCCCGGCGGCTCGCGGGGCTTGAGACCCGGTGAGCCTTTTCTATGAAGACCGTTTTCAATTCCGGTCGTCATCATCCATCGGAAGTGAAGCTCCCCGCCCACAGGGCGGGGCTTTCCGGCAAGGAAAGAACCAGACATGATTGCGCGCCCTAACCCCGCCTGCAAGGCGGGGCTCGCGGGAAGCGCCCCCGGTCAACTCAAACACAAAAGGAGGGCCCCATGGACAAACCTCACTTCTACTCTTTACCAAAACTGCTCTACGGTTACAAGGAATTGACGCCCTATATATCGGAGGAGCAGCTGCAGCTCCACCACGAAAAGCACCACCAGGCCTATGTGACCGGAGCCAATGCCGTCTTCGAGAAGCTCGAGCAGGGCCGCAAGGCCGGCAGCGATCTCGACATGAAGGCGACCCTCAAGGAGCTTTCCTTTCACATCGGCGGGCACATTCTGCACAGCCTCTTCTGGACAAACCTCGCCCCGGCAGGCAAAGGCGGCGGCGGGAAGCCGTCGGGTGTCCTGGGGGCGGCCATCGACAAGGAATTCGGCGGCTTCGAGCGCTTCCAGAAGGAGTTTACCCAGGCAGCCGTGGGCGCCGAGGGCTCCGGCTGGGCGGCCCTCACCTTCTGCCAGCTGACCAACCGCCCCGTCATCATGCAGATCGAGAAGCACAACGTGAACGTCTACCCCATGTTCTCGATCCTCCTGGTGCTCGACGTGTGGGAGCACGCCTATTACCTGGACTACAAGAATCTCCGGGCGAAGTTCGTCGAGGCCTTCTGGAGCATCGTCAACTGGGAGGAGGCGAATCGTCGATTTGCAGGACTGCTCAAAGGCGGCGCCAAGTAGCGCGACGGGAGCCGATCTCGCGGATGTCATGGATGAGGCCCTCGACCTCCCGGGGGACGCCGGCCCCGAATACGGTCCGGGGTTCTCGAATCACGCGCCCTTGGCCCTTGGATCGCCTCGGGCGGCCGGCGCAGGCACAAGGATAAAGGATAAACGATAAAGGTCAAAGGGGGAGAAGTTCACGACAGCTCGAACCTTTAACCTTTGACCTTCATCCTGCAGCTCCGCAAGCGGCATGACCGGACAGACTGGATAGACTGAAAAGACGGAATAGACGGAACAGACTTTTTCTATGGAGGAACGCATGAAACTCAGCGAATACTTCGAGAAGGCAACAGGCATGGGCATTCTGGCCACGGCGGACTCGGCGGGGGCTGTCGATGCCGCCGTCTATGCCAAGCCCCACTTCATCGACGAGGAGACGGTGGCCTTCATCATGGCCGACAAACTCACCCACCACAACGTCCAGCAGAACCCCCGCGCGGCCTATCTCTTCAGGGAGGCCGGAGAGAAGTACCTGGGAAAGAGGCTCTACCTCAGGAAGACGAAGGAGGTCCAGGACCCGGAAGCGGTCCGCGAGATGCGCAGGAAGAAATACCCCGAGGTCTCCGGGAAATACGGCGACGAGAACAAGTTCATCGTCTATTTCAAGATTGAAAAGGTCCTTCCGCTCGTGGGGGACAAAAGCAGTGACTAGTGATTAGTGACCAGTGACCAGTGAAGATCTTTTCTTTGTCTTGCACTAGCCACAAAACACAAGCCACGATTCACTGAATTGATTTACGGAGTAAATCAATGAGAATTTTCATGACCGGCGGCACGGGGTTCGTGGGGACAACACTTACCCGCGAACTGACAGCGAAGGGGCACTCGGTGACGGTGCTCATGCGCAAGAGCGAGTCCGGGAAGAGCCTTCCTCCGGGCGCCGTCTCCCTGGAGGGGGACCCCACGGTCCGGGGGGCCTGGCAGGAGCGGGTCCCGGAGCACGAGGCCTTCATCAACCTGGCCGGCGCCTCGATCTTCACACGATGGACCGACGAGGCAAAACGCGCCATCCGGGAAAGCCGCATCCTCACCACGAGACATCTCGTGGAGGCCATGGCGCTGCGGAAGGGTAATGAAACACACCTTTTCAGCACCTCCGGCGCGGGGTACTACGGGTTTCACGGCGACGAGGATCTTTCCGAAGAGTCTCCTCCGGGGACCGACTTTCTCGCCATGCTTTCCCGTGAGTGGGAGGCCGAGGCCGTCAAGGCGAAGGAACACGGCGTGCGCGTCGTGCTTTGCCGCTTTGGCATCGTCATGGGGCGAAACGGCGGGATGCTGGGCGAGGTCGCCCCGATTTTCAGAATGTTCCTGGGGGCCGACCTCGGAAGCGGCAATCAGTGGCTGTCCTGGATCCACGAGTTGGACCTGGCCCGCATTTTCCTTTTCCTGCTGGAAACCCGCAGCCTCGAGGGGCCGCTCAACTGCACGGCGCCCGAACCCGTCCGGAACCGGGAATTCACGGAGACGCTCGGCAAGGTGCTTGGGGTGCCGACCTTCCTTCCCCCCGTTCCCGGATTCATGCTTCGATTGATGAAGGGGGAGTTCGGGAACGTCATCGTCAAGGGCCAGCGGGTGCTGCCCCGGGGGCTCCTGGCGGCCGGATTCCAGTTCCGCTACCCCACGCTGAAAGAGGCCCTGGCAGAAATCTTGAAGAAGTAGAAAGTGGGATCGACCGGCATGAAAACGGATCAAAAGCCCAACCGTCTCATCCGCGAAAAGAGCCCCTATCTTCTCCAGCACGCCCACAACCCCGTGGACTGGTACCCCTGGTCCGACGGGGCCTTCGATCGGGCCCGGGCGGAAAACAAGCCGATTTTTCTCTCCGTCGGGTACTCCACGTGCCACTGGTGCCACGTCATGGCCCACGAGTCCTTCGAGGACCGGGAAGTGGCCCGGCTCATGAACGAGACCTTCGTCTGTATCAAGGTCGACCGCGAGGAACGGCCCGACGTAGACGGCATCTACATGACCGTCTGCCAGATCATGACGGGCAGCGGCGGCTGGCCCCTGACCATTCTCATGACGCCCGAGCGCAAGCCCTTCTTTGCCGGTACCTACATCCCGAAGGAGAACCGGCACGGGCGGGTCGGGATGATTGAACTCATCCAGGGGGTCGGGCGGGTCTGGAATACCCGGCAGGGGGATGTTCTCTCGTCGGCCGAACAGGTCACGACGGTCCTGCAGCAGGCCTCCGCCGAGTCGTCGGCGGGCGATCCTCCGGGCAAGACGGCCTGCCGCGCCGCCTATGAAGCGCTTTCCGGGCAATTCGACGAGGGCCACGGCGGGTTCGGCGGGGCCCCCAAGTTCCCATCCCCGCATCACTTCCTCTTTCTTCTGCGCCACTGGAAGCGCACCGGCGAGCCGATGGCTCTCGAAATGGTCGAGAAGAGCCTCTCTGCCATGCGCCGGGGAGGCGTCTACGATCAGCTGGGCTACGGATTTCACCGCTACTCCACCGATGCGCGCTGGCGACTGCCTCACTTCGAGAAGATGCTCTACGACCAGGCCATGCTCTCCATGGCCTTCCTGGAGGCCTTCCAGGCAACGGGCAAGGAAATGTACTCCGAGACGGCCGGCGAGATCTTCACCTATGTGTTGCGGGACCTGACGGCACCGGGAGGCGGGTTCTTCTGCGCCGAGGATGCCGACAGCGAAGGCGAGGAGGGGAAGTTCTACCAGTGGACCGAATCGGAGATCCGGGGGACCCTCGGCCCGGCCGAGGCGGCCCTCGTCATCGAGACCTTCGGCGTCGAGAAGGACGGCAACTTTCTCGACGAGGCCACGCGGGCGCGAACGGGCCGAAATGTACTCTTCCTGGCCAAATCGCCCGAAGCGGCGACCCGGACAACACTCGAGGGGGCACGGGAGAAACTCTTCCGGGCCAGGGAGCAACGCGTCCGGCCGGGGAAGGACGACAAGATCCTCACGGACTGGAACGGGCTCATGATCGCCGC
>DIFQ01000078.1 GCA_002419215.1 Syntrophaceae bacterium UBA5744 | reverse complement strand
TGATCCGGAATCCAGTATTTTCATGGATTCCTGCCTTCGCAGGAATGACACCGAACCGGGAAGTGTTCATCCCCGGATTGTGCAATACGCAACCTGTTTATCGCTTCCTGGAACAACATGATTCATCAGGAGACACAGGCATGACAGAGAAGAAACCGATCATCGGCATCAGCATGGGCGATCCGTCGGGCATAGGCCCTGAAATTGCCGTGAAGACCCTGGCCCGGAAAGAAATCTACGAGATCTGCAGGCCGCTCATCGTGGGCGACGCGAACGCCATCAGGGACGCCTTGAGGATCACCGCCTTGGATCTCGAGATCAACTCGATCTCCGCGGTCAAGGATGCCCGGTTTCAATTCGGCACCCTGGATGTGTACGATCTGAAGAACGTGGACATGGCAAAGCTTCAGTATGGAAAGGTCTCGGCCATGTCGGGCCATGCGGCCTTCGAAGCCATCGAGAAAGTGATCGAGCTTGCCCGGAAAAAGGAGATCGACGCCACCGTGACCGGGCCGATCAACAAGGAATCCATCAACCTGGCCGGGCATCACTATTCGGGGCATACGGAAATCTATGCCCATTTCACCCACACGCAGGATTACACCATGATGCTTGCCCATGAAAACCTGCGGGTCGTTCATGTGTCGACGCACGTGTCCCTGAAGGAGGCCTGTGAGCGGGTCAGGAAAGACAGGGTGCTGAAAGTCATCAAGCTGGCTTATGAAGCCTGCAGGAAGATCGGGATTGCCGATCCCAGGATCGGTGTGGCGGGCCTCAATCCGCATGCGGGCGAAAGCGGCATGTTCGGCAGAGAGGAAATCGAGGAGATCATCCCCGCGATCGAGGAGGCAAAGGCGCTGAAGATCAACGCCGACGGGCCCATTCCCCCGGACAGCCTGTTCTCGAAAGCGAAGGGCGGATTGTACGACATCGTCGTCGCCATGTATCACGACCAGGGTCACATCCCCCTCAAGGTGGTCGGCTTCAACTGGAATGAGGAGAAGCAGAAATGGGATTCCATCAGCGGGGTGAACATCACCCTCGGGTTGCCCATCATCCGCAGCTCCGTGGATCACGGCACGGCATTCGGCAAGGCGGGCAAGGGCACCGCTTCCGAGTTGAGCCTGGTGCACGCCATCGAGTATGCCGTCAAGATGACTCGCGAATGAGCGGCTGAGACCCCGGGAATCTTTGGATGCAGGACGGCCGCGGGCCGTCTTCAAAACCTTCAAACGAAAAAGGAGGATGCTATGAAACGGTTTTACCTGCTGTCATTGATGTTTACGCTGGCCGTTGCGATGTTCGCCGTCCCGTGCGCCTGGGCGGCCGATCCCGTCAAACTGGTCTTCGCCTCCGCCTACGCGCCGGTCGACCACCAGAGCCAGACCCTGGTCAAGTTCGGCGAGCTGGCCGAGAAGCACAGCAACGGCACCCTGAAGGTAAGCGTCGCCGTCGGCGGCGTCCTGGGCGGCGAGCGGGATGTGGCCGAGGGGATCCAGGTGGGCACGGTGAACGGGGCGATCCTGGGCGGGATCCTCCAGAACTTCGACCCGGCCATGTCCATCCTCGAGTTCCCCTTCCTCTTCAAGAACGACGCGCATGTGCGGGCCGTCATGGAAGGGCCGGTGGGCGAAAAGATCCGGGCCCGGCTGATTTCGAAGACCGGCATCCGCATCCTCTACCATGTCATGCGCACACCCCGGGAGCTGACCACCAAGAAACCCGTCAAGAGCCTTGCCGACGTCAAGGGCATGAAGATCCGCGTGCCGGAGATGCAGGCGCACCTGGAAACCTGGCGAGCCCTCGGGGCGACCCCCACGCCGCTGGCCTTCACCGAAGTCTACACGGCCCTGCAGCTGGGGACGGTCGACGGGCAGGAGAACCCCCTCGGGGTCATCTACGCCAACAAGTTCTACGAGGTCACCGAGTACCTGGCCATCACGGACCACCTCGTGGGCTTCATGATGATCGTTATGAACGACGCCACGTACAAGAAGCTCACCCCCGCCCAGCAGAAGGCCCTCACCCAGGCGGCTACCGAGGCGTCGCGCTTCAACGACCAGCTGCTCAAGAAGATCAACGCGGACATCGAGAAGCAGCTCTTCGCGAAAATGAAGGTCACGAAGATCAACAACGGCCCCTGGCGCGATGCGGCCAAGAATGTCTACAAGAGCTTCCTGAAGTACGACGGCTTCGAGGATCTCTACCTGTCCATCCGCAAGGTCGGCGAGAAGTACTGATCGGCACATATTACAGGGGTCACTAAATACCCGAATCCGGCGATAAGAAACTGAAACGCTTTTAGAACGGGTCATTGCGAGCAACAAACCCCGATTTCGTCCGGGGTTATCGATGGAAGAAACAGGCTTCAACTCGTAGGGCCCGATCCCCGATCGGGCATGTTGGGCCGTTCGGGGAACGGCCCCTACATCTTTCGACCATGGGTCGAGCTGTTTCTTAGGAGCAACAAACCCCGATTTCGTCCGGGGTTATCGATGGAAGAAACAGCAGAAAAATATAAAAAAGTCATTGCGAGCGAAGCGCGGCAATCTTCGTTATTTCATTCTGAATCGTCGATTACCACGCCTCACGCGGTTCGGCTCGTAATGACCCATTTTTGAGCTGTTTCTTAGGAGCACCCGCAGGGCAGCGCGGTAATCTCATGCAAACGGCGAGATCGCCACGCTGCCCCCCACGCTGCGCTCGGGGCTTCGGCTCACCGCGATGACATGGTTTATCGCTGGATTCGGGAAATAGTTTACAGTCAGCCAAGTAAATAGAGATTGTCATTCCGGACTTGATCCGGAATCCATCTGCCGTATGGATTCCCGCTGCCCGCTTTCGCGAGAAAAGCTTCGCGGGAATGACGCCATTGCGGTATTTTGTTGCCTGTCTGGAAAGGCAATGGGAGGTTAGAGGGTAAACATGACACGGTGCATGGATATGCTCGAGGCCGTGATTCGCTGGACGGTCGTCCTGCTGCTCGCCGTCATGGTGGTGGCCATCGGCTCGCAGGTCTTCGCCCGGTACCTGTTCCACGAGTCGCTGTACTGGACGGAGGAACTGGGACGTCACGTGATGGTGTGGATGATCTTCCTGGCCTCCGTGTTGTGCGTTCGAAGGGGGCATCACCTCAGCATCACGCTGCTCAAAGAGAAGCTCAGCGCCCACAAGCAGGCTCTGCTTCAGCTCGTCGGGGCGATCGTCCTGGCGTACTTCTTCTACATGATGATCGTCCATGGCTGGACGCTCACGCAGAAGACCATGGTCCAGCGATCCAGCGCCATTCACTACCCGATGGGCTATGTGTACGCCGCCCTGCCCGTAAGCGGGCTTCTCATGTTCATCGTCAACCTCGAGGTCATGATCAAGGCCGGCCTCGAGTTCTTCGGGAAGCGCAAAGGCGAAGCCGTCGCGAGCCGCGTCGGGACGGGAGGCGAATCGAAATGACCATTGCGATCCTCTTCATCGTTCTGCTGCTCATCGGCGTTCCCGTGGCGTTCACCCTGGGGCTGACGGCCCTGGCCTACATTGCGCTCGAGACCCCTCTTCCTCCCCTTGTCGCCTTTCAGCGGATGTTTACCAGCGTGGATTCGTTTCCCTTCGTGGCCATCCCGTTTTTCATGCTGGCCGGAAACCTGATGGGCGCCGGCGGCCTGGCCACGCGCATCATCAACCTGGCGCGCGCGCTGGTGGGCCACCTGCGGGGCGGCCTCGCGAACGCCACCGTCGTCTCCAACATGTTCATGGGCGGCATCTCCGGCTCGTCGGTCGCCGATTGCTCCGCCCTGGGCTCGATCCTGATCCCGGCCATGGAGAAGCAGGGGTACGCTCCCCGGTTTGCCGGCGCCGTCAACGCCACCGCCTCCACGATGGGCATCATCATCCCCCCGAGCATCCCGATGATCCTGACGGGGGCGGCCACGAGCCTCTCCATCCGCGACCTCTTCTTCGGGGGGCTCATCCCGGGCCTGCTGATCGGCCTGGGGATGCTGGTGATCACGACGTTCATCTCCAAGCGCAGGGACTACCCGAAATTCCCGCGCGCCACCGCCCGCGAGCTGCTGGTGGCGTTTTTCCGGGGACTGCCCGCCTTCATCATGGTTGCCATCATCCTGGTCGGGATCATGACCGGCATCTTCACGCCGACGGAGGCCTCCGTCGCGGCGGTCCTGTATGCCATACTGGTCGGTGTCATCGACCGGGAACTGACGTGGAAGGGGTTCTACGATTCGATGCTCAATGCGGCCGTCTCCTCGGCCGTGGTGATGATCGTCATTTCGACGGCCGGCCTTCTGACGTGGCTTCTGGCCTACTCGATGATCCCGCAGAAGCTCACGCTTTCTCTTTCAACCGTCATCGACTCGCCGACTACGCTGCTGGTCATCCTCGGGGCGGTCTTCCTGCTGGTGGGTTGCGTGCTGGACGTCTCCCCGGCGGTCCTGCTTTTCGGGCCGGTCCTGCTGCCCCTGGTGACCGCCGTCGGGGCCGACCCCATCTTCTTCGGGGTCATGATGGTGTTCGCTTTGGCTGTCGGCCTGATCACGCCGCCTGTCGGCACGACGATGATGCTGTCGGCCTATATCGCCGGGGTGAGCATCCTGGACATCGCCCGGGAGGCCGTCCCCTATCTCATTTACATGATCGTGCTGCTCTATGTCCTGATCTTCTTCCAGGGCCTAGTGTTGTGGGTGCCCAACTATCTCTTTCACTGAGCGCGGGGAGCGTATGAAAGGGATGCGGACTCTGTAAAATCCTCCCCGGCCCTCCTATGGGGAACATTACCTCAATTTCCCTCTCCCTCTGGAGGCCGCTTCCCTAATCTCCCTCTCCCTTGAGGGGAGAGGGTCGGGGTGAGGGTGAATGCCTCTCCTTCCTCTTGTTGGAGAGGGCAGGGGTGAGGGGGTCTTGAAATCATTCACCCTCCCCTTGATCCCCTCCCGTCGAGGGAGGGGAAACGAGAAAGCCGTTTCTTTGGAGGATGGGCGTGAAGGTCGAGCTGCCGTATGGAAAAGGCATGGTCCATGCCGATGTGCCCGCAAAAAACCTTGTCGGCATTTATTCGCCGAAAGACGTCCGGCCCGTCGCCGATGTGAAAAAGGAAGTGATCCGGGCGCTCGACAACGCGATCGGCTCCAGGCCCCTGCGCGAGCTGGTCCGGGGCGCGGGCAAGGTGGTCATTGTCGCCGACGACAACACCCGTATGACCCCCACGGACAAAATCATACCCGTTCTGCTGGACGAGATGAACGCCGCCGGCGTGAAGGATGCGCAGATCACCGTCATCATCGCCCTGGGCACCCACCGGTTCATGACGCAGAGTGAAATCGTAGAGAAATTCGGCGCCGATGTCGTCAACCGCGTGGCCGTCAAGAACCATGATTACAAGAACCCCGCCGAGCTTATCGACCTCGGCACGACACCCAACGGCACGCACATCACGGTCAATAGAGAGGCCTACGAGGCGGACTTCAAGATCGGCGTCGGGAGCATCGTGCCGCACCACATCCCCGGGTATGCGGGCGGCGCGAAAATCGTGCAGCCGGGCATCTGCGGGGAGCAGACTACGGCCGAGACGCACCTGTTGAGCGTGAAGGCCGAGCGCTCCCTGCTGGGCGTCACGGACAATCCCGTGCGCGAGGAGGTGAACGCCATCGCCCGCCGGGTGGGACTGAACACCATCCTCAACACGGTGCTCAACCGCAACGGCGAGGTCATCAGGGCCTTCTTCGGAGACGTGGTGGAGGCCTTCAATGAGGGCGTCGAGCTTTCCCGGAAGGTCTACGCCACGGAGATTCCGGAGGAAGCGGACATCGTCCTGTCGAGCTCCCACCCCTGCGACATCGAATTCTGGCAGGCGCACAAGACGCTCTACCCGTCCGACCTGGCCGTCAAGGCCGGTGGGATCATCATCGTCGTGACCCCCTGTCCGGAAGGCGTGGCCATGACTCACCGGGATATCCTGGACGTCACGCACCACGACGCCTGCGGTCTCCGCGGGATGGTCTCCTGCGGGCAGCTGCACGACGAGGTCGCGGCGGCCCTCGCCATCGCCTGGGCCCAGGTGAAGGAGCGCGAGTCCGTCTACATCGTCTCCGACGGCATCGGCCCGGAAGATGCCGGGAAGCTGGGCTTTACCCATTTCAACGCCGTTCAGGACGCGCTCGACGCAGCGCTGCGGATAAAGGGAGACCGGGCGCGCGTCACCGTGCTCACCCACGCGCCGGACATGCTGCCGGTGATCGCGCGGAAAGAGGGTAAGTGAGGAGGGTCATCGCGAGCCGAGCCTCCGGCAAACCCCTTCCATAATCTCCCTCACCTCGGGCGGCCACATCCTTAATCTCCCTCTCCCTTGAGGGGAGAGGGTCAGGGTGAGGGTGAATGATTCCAATCCTTTTTGAGGGTAGAGAGTCGGGGTGAGGGTGGATTTTCCGAGGCTTGAGAAAGGAGTCATTGCGAGCAACGGACCTCGACTTGGGGTCGGGGTTATCGATGAAAGAAACACCTTTAATCTCGTAGGGCCCGATCCCCGATCGGGCTTGTCGGGCCGTTCGGGGAACGGCCCCTANNCGAGCTGTTTCTTAGGAGCCGAGCCCTGCGAGGCGTGGCGATCTACGTTTAAGATCTTTGTCTTGATCCTATAACGAAGATTGCGTCACTTCGTTCGCAATGACTCATTTTCATGTTTCCTCGGCTCTTTCTTTTATCGATAACCCCGAATCCAATCGGGGTCCGGTGCTTGCAATGGCGTTTTTTTTCAACAAACTTCACATAATCAAGGACGGAGGAAAAATGAAAAAGAGTATTGTCGTCACGATCATGGCAATGGTGGTCTTGCTCGTCGCCGGGCAAGTCGGTGCTGCTGAATTCAAGGCAACCATGAAAATGGGCTCCACCCAGCCCAGCGACCACCCCTACATGGTGGGCGCCCAGAAATTTTCCGACCTGATCAAGCAGCGGACAAACGGGCGGATCGTCATCAACCTTTACCCGAGCTCGCAGCTGGGCAAGGGCGAGCGGGAGATGGTGGAGAGCATGAAGCAGGGCATCATCGAGCTGGTGGTCAGCTCGACGGGGCCCCTGGGCGGGTTCAGCCCCTCGATCAACATCCTCGACATCCCCTACCTGTTCCGCGACTCAGCCCACGTGGACGCCGTCCTGGACGGGCCCATCGGCAAGCAACTCCTGCAGGACATGGACAAGCACGGGATCGTCGGCATGGCCTTCTGGGAGAACGGCTTCCGCCACCTGACCAACTCCAAGGTCGCCGTGAAGACCGCGGCACAGGGCAAGGGCCTCAAGATCCGCACGATGGAGAACAAGGTGCACCTGCTTGCGTGGAAGACGGCGGGCCTGAACCCCACGCCGATGGCCTGGGGTGAGCTGTACCCGGCCCTGCAGCAGGGCGTCATCGACGGCCAGGAAAACCCCGTTGCCGTTTTCTACAGCGCCAAATTCTGGGAAGTGCAGAAGTATTTCTCGCTCACCTACCATGTCTACTCCCCGGCCCCGTTCATGATGAGCAAGAAGAAATTCCAGGCCATGCCGAAGGCGGACCAGGAGCTCTTCATGAAGACCGCCCTCGAGGTGGCGGCGTTCCAGCGCAAGCTCAACCGCGACGACGAGGAGAAGAAGCTCAAGGAAATGGCGGCCAAGGGCCTCACCGTGATCCGCGACGTCGACAGGGCGTCCTTTGCGAAGGCCATGGAGCCGGGTTACGCCGAGTGGAACAAGGACTTCGGGAAGGAGAAGATCGCGGCGATCGTCAACACGAAAGCGCCCGCGGCAAAAGCCCCCGCAAAAGCGGCCCCGAAGAAAAAATAGCAAGTTGCCTCCGGCACACGGCCCGCAGGGGGGACCCCGCTCCCCCCGGCGGGCCGGTGTCGGCGCCTCGCGGCCGATCGCCGCACATTCACACAGGGGAATCCCGACATGAGAGCACTTCGCGGCGTCAATGAGAAGCTGCTTGCCGTTGCAGGCTGGGGCACGATATTTTTCATGGGGGTGATCTCGATCGTCATCCCCTACGAAGTGTTTGGAAGGTACGTGCTCAAAAGCATGTCCATATGGTCCGGCGAGGTGTCCACGTTTTCGCTTGCCTGGGCCACCATGCTGGGCGGCGCCGTGGGTCTCAAGAGAGGGTATCAGGTGAGCATGACGGCGGTGCTCGATGCCGTTCCGCCTTCCATCGGCAAAGCCCTCAAGGGCGTCGGGCTCCTCTGCATGCTGGTTTTTCTCGCGGCGATGACCTGGTACGGGGGAATGCAGACCCTCATCAATTTCGAGCAGACGTCGCCGGCCATGGGCATCAAGATGTGCTACCCCTATGCGTGCCTGCCGATCGGGTTCTTCATCATGTTCATGCTGACCGTGGAGGAGCTGCTGGTCTTCCTGGGCATGTCGGTTCCGAAGGAGAGCGCGGCATGATATTCGTTTTCCTGGTCGCTTTTGTCGCGCTCTTGTCATTCGGCATCCCCATCGCGATGGGCCTGGGCGGTTCCGCCATGGTCTATCTGCTGTTCAACCCGGACATCGAGCTCACGATCCTGCCGCAGACGATCTTCGGCGGGATGGCCTCTTTCCCGCTTCTCGCGATACCGCTCTTCATGCTGGCCGGCAACCTGATGAACGAGGGGGGGTTGACGGAGGATCTCGTCACGTTCGCCAAGCTGATGGTCGGGCACATCCGGGGCGGGTTGGGGCACGCCGCGATCATTGCCTGCGCGATCTTTGCGGCCATCTCCGGGGCCGCCGTCGCAACGGCCGTGGCCATCGGCATGATCATGATCCCCGCCATGAAGCAGGAAGGCTTTGACGAAGACCTGGGCGCGGCGATCACGGCCACCGCCTCCTGCATGGGCCCCATCATCCCGCCGAGCATCCCCTTTATCATCTACGGGGTCATCGCGAACGTATCGATCGGCGCTCTTTTTCTCGGCGGTGTGATCCCCGGCCTTCTGCTGGGCATCGGCCTGATGGCCTACATGAGCTACGAAGCCAGGAGGCGCCATTACCCGATCCGTGAAAAAGCCTCGTACAAGGCGATGCTCATCGGCGGCTGGAAGGCGCTGCCCGCGCTTTTCATGCCGGTGATCATCATGGGCGGCATCCTCGGGGGGGCCTTCACCCCGACGGAAGCCGCGGGGGTGACCTGTGTATACGCGGCGATCATCGGGGGGTTCGTCTACAGGCGCCTCAAACTGAAAAATATCCCCAGGGTCCTGCTGCGAGCCGGCCTGGAATCCGCCATGATCATGCTGCTCCTGGGTCTCTCCGAGCCTTTCGCATGGATCGTGGCCGCAGACCAGATTCCCCAGCTGATGATCGATGCGATCTCCAGTGTCAGCACGTCGCCCTACGTGATCCTCTTCCTGATCAACATCGTGCTCATCATCATCGGCATCCCCATTGAAACGGCCCCGGCCCTCGTCATCGTGGCGCCGATCCTTGCTCCCATGGCCGTCAAACTGGGGATCGACCCCGTCCACCTGGGGGTTGTCGTGTGTTTCAACCTGGTCCTCGGGCTGGTTACACCCCCGGTCGGGGGCGTTCTTTTTGCCGTGTGCGGGGTTTCCGGGCTCTCGATTGAGAAGTTGAGTGTGGCGATCTGGAAACCCTTCTTCATCGCGCTGGCCGTTCTCCTGCTGATCACCTACATCCCCCAGCTGAGCACCTTCCTGCCCCAGTGGCTGATGCCGAATATCCGGTAGCGCCCCTTTCTCTTTCCTCCCCCGTTGAAAAAGGGCACCTCGCAAAACTTCCCCCTTTGGAAAAGCGGGATGGAGGGGGATTTTCTTTCTGTTGTCCGCCCAAATTATCCATTACCCGATTTCCAGTTAGGTAGTGTAAAGAATCTTGTGTAA
>DIFQ01000079.1 GCA_002419215.1 Syntrophaceae bacterium UBA5744 | reverse complement strand
TTGCGGAATCTGTTTCTTAGGAGCCACGGACCCCGTCTGTGGACGGGGTTATCCATAAAAGAAACATCCTGCAGTATGTAGGGCCCGATCCCCGATCGGGCCTGCTGGGCCGTTCGGGGAACGGCCCCTACATCTTTCGACCTTGGGTAGTGCCGTTTCTTGGGAGGCGGCCGTCAGGCCGACGCGGCACTCCTTGAGACTGCTTCGCTGTGCTCGCAGTGACACGCAGCGCGTTGTTTCTCGGGTGAGCAAAGCGAGCGGCAATCTCGTAAGATTCACGGAGTTTACCCTGAGCCTGCGCCGAAGGGTTCGCAATGACCCGTCAACGGATGTTCACGACGATCTGCGCGTGCTCTCTCGAGGCCTCGATGACAGGCACCTCGTCGCGGAGCCGCTTCCGGTACAGCGCCTCGATCTGCGGCTCCGGCATGTCCTTCCATCGGTAGAAGGCGAAAAACCGCTCGCGCCTCAGCGTCTCCGGGGCGTCGACGAAAAGGCGACAGGACGAGGCTTCTCGAAGACCGGCCACGTCGAGGGCCGCCACCCCTTCGATGATGAGGCAGCGGGCGCCGTCCATGCAGAAGGCCCCTCCGGGGTCCGTCGAGCGGCGGTAGGCGTCATAGCGATTGAGTGCGATCGTTTCGCCCGCCAGGAGCCGCCCGATGTCCCGCTCGATGGCGCCGTAGCGGTAGCGCTCGCGGACGGTCATCTCCTCGGTTCGATCCTTCTCGCTGACGAGCCAGTTGTCCAGGGAGAGAACGCGGGTGGCCACCCCCTGCTTCTCGAGGGTGCGGGCCAGCAGCGTCACGAGGGTAGACTTGCCCGATCGCGCCTGTCCGCCCACGGCGATCACGGCGGGGGCATCCCCGGTGCGGGCCTGCACGTGCTCGAGGACGGGGGCGATTGCGCACATAAGCTGCGGGCGCTTCTCGACGACGAATGTGACGGCCTCGTCGAGGGTGTCGAAGGTGAAATCGGGCCTCGCGTCGAAGCGGCCGTCCTTGCCTCCGATGCCGGTGCGCACGAGGGCCGTGGTCAACCCGGCGTTTGCCCCGGTCTGAATGTCCGTCGTACGGTCGCCGATCATCCATGAGGCGGAAAGCTCGACGGGGTACTCCCGTGCCGCCGCCTCGATCATGCCCGTCTTGGGCTTGCGGCAACTGCAGTCGATCTTGTAGATCGGGTTTTCCTCGGGGTATCCCCGGTCCGGGTGATGGGGGCAGAAATAGATGTCGTCCGCATAGGCCCCCTCGTCGCCCAGGAGCGTCTCGAGTTTGCGGTGGACCTCCCGGACCTCCTCCATGCCGCAGAGGTTTCGCGCCACCACGGGCTGGTTGGTGACGACGAGGGAGAGAAAGTCCGATCCGTTGATCGTCTTGACCGCCCGCGCCGAGAAGGGAAAGAGCTTCAGGTCGTCGACGCAGTGCAGCAGGTCCACCTCCTCCACGAGGGTGCCGTCGCGGTCCATGAAAATCGCCGGGCGCCGGTTCGGGCGCGCAAGGCGCGCGATTCGGCCGCTCGCCAGATCGCGGCTCACTTTTTCGTAGCGCCCCGCCGTCCCCATGTCCTTGATGTACTCAGGGGTCTTGTACCCGTAGAGGGGCTCGCCCGCGGCGAGCATGGCCGGGAAGACGTCCTTCACGAAGTCCGAGGGCAACCCCTGCGGGATGTGGCGGAAAACGTCAGGCGCAAGGACGTAGACGGCGGCGTTCACGCAGTTGGCGTACCAGCGGGGCTTGCGGTCCTTCGGGATGAAGGCCGTAATCCGCCGCTTGTCATCCAGCACGACGAGGTCGCTGTCGTGGGGGTGGTCGTTGGGGTGGACGGCCAGGGTGGCCGCGCTGCCCTTTTCCCGGTGAAAGGCGACAAAGTCGTCGAGCTTCATGTCCAGCATGATGTCGCCGTAGAGCAGGACGAAGGGCTCGCCGACGAGGCCCTCCAGGGCCGCCACACAGCCTGCCGTCCCCAGGGGCTTGGCCTCCCGGTGGTAGCGGATGGCGAGGCCGAAACGGCGCCCGTCGCCGAAGTGCTCCTCGATGACGTGCCCGAGGTACCCCGTGAGGATGTGGATCTCGCGTGCCCCCCAGCGCGCAAGCAGTTCCACCTGGTGCTGAAGGACGGGCTTTCCCCCGACGGGGACCATGGGCTTGGGGATCTCGCCGCTGACGTCCTTCAGCCGGGTGCCTTTCCCGCCTGCCACGATCGCTGCGATCATCGGGCCTTCTCCCAGAGAACATCCGTCCTTCGGGCCAGATTCTTCGCGAGGGCCAGCAGGGCGGCCCCGTTGACCATGCAGAAATAGAAGGGGATGAGAAACAGCGTCTTCACGGGGCGCTTGCGCTTCTCCAGCACGTACCCGGCCGTCGCCATGAGGTAGAAGAGGCACTGCAGAAGGAAAACCCAGGCGAGCGCCCCTTCGAGAAGAAAGAGATTGCTGACAAAGATCGCGAGAAGCCACAGCGGCGTCGTGTACCGCAGGAAGCGGTGGGAGAAGAGGATGAAGGCCGTGAGGAACTGACCCTGGGAAACCGCTTCCCGCATCAGGATGAGGGTGCTCTGCAGGTTCCAGGTGGCAAGCCTGACCTTGCGACGGAATTCCTGGCGCGGGGTGGTCGAGGCTTCCTCGAAGGAGAGGGCCTCCGGCTCCAGGATCACGCCGTGGCCCGCGATCTGGATGCGGTTCGAAAGCTCGAAGTCGTCGCCGCGGGTCTTGTCGACGGGGCGGTAGAGGCTCTTGCGGATGGCGAAGATGGAGCCGTTGACGCCGCCGCTCAGTTTCATGATCCGGCTGAGCAGTGCCTTGAGCAGAAACTCGAACTCCCAGTAGGCCGTCTCCCCCTGGCCGATGGCCGAATCCCCGGGGTTCACGTAGGTGAGCCGGCCGCTCACGCAGCCCACGCGGGGATCGGCGAAGTTGCGCACGAGCTTGCGGATCGCGTCCCGGTGATACATCGCGTTGGCATCCGAGAAGACGAGGATCCCTCCGCGCGCGAGAGGCACGGTGCGCCAGAGCGTTGCCGATTTGCCTTCCCGGTTCTCGTAGGCGTGCAGGACGACGCCCCTGTCCGCGTACTGTCTGACGATGTCGTTGGTTCCGTCGGCGGCCTCGGAGGCGACGATCACCTCGAGCTTCTCCTTCGGGTAGTCGAGGGCCAGCGTGTTTTCGAGCTTTTCCCGGATCACGTCCTGTTCGTTGTACGCCGAGATGATGAGGCTCACATCGGGCGTGATCTCCTCCCGGCGGACGGTTTTCGCAAACAGGACCGACAGCAAGGCCAGGACGACGGGGTAGCCGATGAAGATGTAGACGAGAACGGCGAGCGATATCCCAAACAGGGTCAACACGGCTTTGCCCCCGGTTTCAGGAAGCGGATGAAGCGCTTGGCCGCCTTGAAGGTACGCCGCATCTCCGAGGGGTGCCGGAGCTGCTGGAGGAGCTTGTATGCGAGGTAGCGCGGCCGCAGGTAGTAGCGGCGCCGGGCGTCGTTGCACCACTCGCGGATCTCGTCGGAGTCCATGTCGGGCATCCGAAGCACGCTGTTGTGGTTGCCGTCCTCGGTGAGATAGTCGGCCCAGCTGTGGGCGGAGAGCAGTCCCTCCCGCCGGGCCCACTCGTAGTCCTTCGTGCCCGGGTAGACCATGAGGGGGAAGAACTGCATCGTGTCGTCCATGAGGCGAAGCGACATCTGCAGGCTCTGCTCGAGGGTTGCCTTCGTCTCTCCGCGGTTTCCCGCCATGAAGCAACCGTGGACGAGAAGCCCCGCCCGGCGGGTGTTGCGGGAGAATTCGAGGATCATGCCGGCCGTGGCCCGCTTGTCGATGTTCGTCAGGATCTCGTCGCTGGCGCTCTCATAGCCCACGGTGACGAGCACGCAGCCCGCCTTTCGCATCCACTCCATCGTCTCGTATTTCAGGTCCACGCGGACGTTGCAGTACCACTTGATCCGGATGTTGCGCGCGATGAGCTCGCGGCAGAATTCGATCGTGCGTTTCTGGCTCCCCGTGAAGGTGTCGTCCTCGATGCCGATCTCGCGGACCTCGGGCAGATTTTCCGCGACCCATTGGAACTCGTCGGCGATGCTTGCGGCCGATCGCATGCGGTACTTCCAGCCGTGGATCGTCTGGGGGTAGACGCAGAAGGTGCAGCGGGCCACGCAGCCCCGGGCCGTCATGATCTGGATCTCGGGGTAGTCGCTTGCCGCGAAGAAGTACTTCGTGACGTCGAGGTGCTTCTTGTAGACGCGGCTCACGAAGGGGAGCTCGTCGAGGTTTTCGATGAAATCGCGTTTCGGGTTGACGGTGATCCGGTCGCCCGAGCGCCAGGCGAGGCCGTCGATGTTTTGCAGGACCGACTCGCGGCGGTCCGGCTCGGAGGCGATCCGCCTTGTCCCCGACTCCGACAGCGCTCTGGCAAGTTCGCGCAGGGTGTAGTCCGCCTCGCCGACGGCGACGGCGTCGATCGCCCCGTCGAGGGCCAGCGTCTCCCCGGGCAGGGCCGAGGGGTGGGTCCCCATGAGGACCACGAAGCACTGCGGGAAGAGCTTCTTGACGGCCGCGCCCGTCGCGACGTCGCTGAAGATGCTCGGCGTGCTCGTGTCCAGGACGGCCATGTCGGGCCCGAATTCCGAGACGAGCTCCAGGGTCCTCGCGGGATCGTATTCGCAGGCGCAGCTGTCAATCACCTTCACGTCGAATCCGGCATCCTCGAGGGCCCCCGCGGCGTAACAGAGCCAGATGGGGTAGTAGATCGTACCGCTCTTGGTGACGGCGGGGCTGCGGGACGTCCGCGAGAAGCGGCCGTGCTCGGTTTTGAAGGGCGGGTTGAGGCAGAGGATTTTCATGATCGTTTCAACCGGTACCAGAGGAGTCCCGCCATCTCGTGGAGGGCGACGGCGGATTTGAAGAGCGAACCCGTATTGGGGACAAACGCTGGAATCGTGCGGCCCTTCGGATGCGAGTAGAGATAGTCGGACGGAACGGGCTTCACGTTCGGGAAATAGCTCCTGAGTTCCGTTTCGCTTCGTTTCAGGTGATACGCCGAGGTCACAAGGCCGATCCGGATCGTCTTGTCGGCAAAGCGGCGATCCATCTCGACGGCATGGCCCCGCGTGTTTTCAGAAAGGGAGTCCACCAGGATCCTCTCTCTTGGCACGCCGAGCCGCTCGGCGGCGGCGGCCATGACCTCCCCCTCCGACGCCCGTCCGATCCCCTTGCCCGCGCAGAGAAGCTGCGCTGCCCCGCTTTCCCGGAAGACCTGTACGGCGCGCAGAAGGCGCGATGCCGAGGGCTGCGACAGGAGGGTTTCCCCCGTCTCGGCCGTTTCCGTGACCCCCCCGCCCAGGACGACAACCACGTCCAGCCTGCCCGGCTGCACGGGGCCTTCCGTGATGTAATCGTTTTCGAGGGATCGGCAGAGAGTTCCTGCCACGGGCGATATGCTCAGGCCGTAGAGAAGGGCCAGGGCCGGCAAAAGAAACAGGGCAGCTCCCCTTTTCTTTCGCGACAGGGCCGTCAGCGTCCCCGCCGCGAGGAGCACGACAACGAGTACCACGGGGTCGATCAGGCTCTTGGCGAAACCGTACAGCGGATCCATCTTTCAGGGCTCAATGCGGTTAAGCAGTGCGGCTCGGGGAGCCTTCGAGGCATTCGAGATAGAGTGCCTCCGTGCGCCGGATGGTCGATTCGATGCTGAATTTCTCCTCCACCCGCTGCCGACCGGCCTCCCCCATGTTTCTTCTCATTTCCGGGTTATCCGCCAGCCTCCGGATGGCCTCTGCCAATGCCTCCGCGTCGCCCGGCGGGACGAGGAGCCCCGTTTCTTCGCTCTCGACAATCTCTTCGAGTCCCCCGATGCGGCTTGCGATGACAGGGACCTTCATGGCCATGGCCTCGAGGGCGACGATCCCGAAGGACTCCCGGAGCGAGGGCATGACGACGATATCCATGAGCCCGAGCAGGTCGGGGATGTCCCGCCGGTAGCCGAGGAAGCGGACGTTCCGTTCGATCCCTGCTGCCTTCGCATAGTCTCTCAGGTCCGCTTCCAATCGCCCCTCGCCGGCGATGAGGCAGGTGAGATCTTTCATCCCGCTCTCCCCGAGCTGCCGGATGGCTTTCAGGAGATAAACATGCCCCTTCACGGGATCGAACATGCCGATGACGCCGATCACCCGATGCGATTCGGGGATGGAGAGCTCCGTGCGGCTGAGGGCCGACGTTCCGGGGTTGAATCGCGCTGCGTCGATCCCGTTTTCGATCGTCCGGATCTGCCTCGGATTTGCGCCGCCCTGGAGGAAACGCTTCTGCACGCTGCCGGAAACGGCGATGATCCGGTCCATGAGGAGCCTCTGCGCCAGAAGAAGCATCCGGTCGATGAACCCCGCCCCGAGGAGGTCGTGGCAGTGGGCTGCCGCGGGGATGCCCGCCGTGGCCGCCGCGACGCCCCCGAGAATCTTCGAGAGATTGTCGTGGGGGTGCAGCAGGTCGATGCCGGCGGACAGGATCGCTCGCCGGACGGCAAGGGTCGCCTTGAGGGCGGCGGGAAGAAAGCCGATGAGATGACCGGGACTGCGCGCGACATCATCCCTGAAGAGGGAGATCATCTTTCTGTTGAGCGCAAGGGAGACTGTCTCAACGCCCTCCGCCTCGAGGTCCGCGATGATCTCGTTCCGGTGGGCAAAGAATACCACGGGCCGGAAGCGCTCCCTGTTGAGCTTCCGGATCAGCGAGGCCAGAACGTACTCGCCGCCGCCGATGTTTCTCGCCCCGTGCGCCAGGTAGCCGATCGTGTAGGGCCTATGCCGTTCGGGCGAGGCTTCCATTCAGTCGCCGATCCGCGTCCTCGAACGCACGTACCGGTTCATAAACCCGATGAAGTTGCTGAAATTGGTTGTTGCCTCCGTGAGGCTGCGGATGGCGAGGAGTTTGCGCAGGATGTACCCCGGCCGCAGGTAGAACTGGCGAAGGCCGTGCGATTGGTAGGACACCATTTCCTCGGCCGAAAACGAGGGATAGCTGAAGACTGGCTTTTGCAGCGGGTCGAAACGGCTCCAGTCCTTTGTCAGCAGATACCCGTTCTCCTCCACGTACCGGTAGAAGTCCGTTCCCGGCGCGGGAACGGCAAGGCCCAGGGTGATATAGGTGGTGTCCAGCGTCTTCAGGAATTGGATGGTGCCCTCGACGCTCTCCCGCGTCTCTCCCGGGAAGCCGATCACGCAGAAGACGATGCTGTCCATGCCGCTTTTCCGGATGAGCGATACGGCATTCCGGACCTGCTCCGGGGTGGTGTTCTTCCGGATGTTCTTCAAAACGACAGGATCGGTGCTCTCCATCCCGATGGCAATCGTGTGGCAGCCGGCCCGCTTCATGAGTCCCAGGATTTCGCCGTCCACCCGGTCTGCCCGGGTCGAGCAGTTCCAGGTGAGGTCGATGCCCTTCGAGATCATCCCCTCGAAGAGCCTGGCCGCCCAGTCCATGTCGGCCGTGATGGTCGCGTCGTTGAACATGACTTCGCGGAAGCCCAGTTTCTGAACCCATTCGAGCTCCTCGAGAAAATGCTCCACCGAGCGCTTCCGGACCAGGGGGGCGCCGAAGAAGGCGGGCTGGCAGCAGAAGCTGCAGTTGTTGATGCAGGCCTTCTGCCCCATGACCATGGTCTTGGGAAAGCGCTTCGTGACGGGATCGCGATAAATCTCCTTTTCCAGCTTGTCGTGGGACGGAAAACCGAGAACGTCGAGTTCGGTCAGCGGGGGCTGATCCTCCGTCTTCACGATTTCGCGCAAGCGGTTCCGGTAGTGGATCCCCCGCACTTTCCCGAGATCGCCGGCATTTCGGACGATGTTGAGCGCCGCCTGTTCCCACTCGCCCGTGTGGATCAGGGCATCCAGATGCTCCGAGAGTCCCAGGGTCTCCTCCGGCAGGGCCATGCCGTGGGTCCCGACGGCTACGGTGAGGATGGACGGGCTTGTTTCCTTAGCAGCCCGTGCAACGAGGAGGTCCTTGTAGATCGTGCACGTGGAGGTGGAGAAGAACACCACGTCGGGCCTTTTTTCCCGCATGAGCGTCTGCACCTCGTCGAGGCTCCTCCGGGAGGCGTTGGCATCGAGCAGATCGTTGTCGAATCCCTCCTTGCGCAGGTACCCCGAGATCATCATGAGATCCAGGGGCGGCTTCCGGAAGTCGCTCTTGTTGCTGCCGTTGCCCCCGAAGATCCGCTGATTCCCGAAGGGGGAGACGGCGGGCGGTTCAATGAGAAGGATTTTCATGTAACTCCGTAAGGGTCGTGTTCCGGATCCAGGCGGCGGCAAGGCCGAAGAATACCCAGTAGTAGTATCGCTCCTGACCGCAGTTGTTGAGCTGCAGGGTGAAAAAAAAGACGGCCGGGAACAAAAGGATGCCGATGGGGCAGTCCGCATCCCGGGATCCCATCCCCGCGGGGACTGCCTTCCAGGCTGCCAGCCAGAGAAGAGAGAGCACAAAGAGGACATACGGGACGACGGAGAGAAGTCCCGCCGTGGACAGGATGAACAGGTATCGATTGTGCTCGACGTGCCATCTGCTTTCCGGTGTTGAATACTCGCCGATGAGATTTCCGACTCCATATCCCAGCATCGGATTGACGCGCACACGCTCGAGAGTCTTCATCATGCTCTCGATGTGGCCGTCTTTCTGGACGGGCATTCGTTCCCCGATAGCGGCATCGAGTTCCTTCAGAGAGCGGATAATGAGCGACGGGTGATCATCGCCGAACTCGGCCGCGCGCGAGACGGCGGCCCCCGCCAGCAAACCCGTGCGATACAGCATGAAGGGCTGCTGGTAGAGCAGTGCTGCGATTGAAACGAGGATCAGGAGCACATGCAGTCTCTTTCTGCGAAGGAACCACAGAAAGGGCACCAGGGCTGCGACGAGGGCCAGAAACGACGACCGTGATGCCGTCCCGATCAACGTGTACAACAGGGAGAGGGAAAGAATGAAAAAAATCCATCCTTTCCAGCTTGCGTTGCGTGCGGCCCGAAGAAAGCCGAAGAGAACCAGGGGCGACAGCATGGCGCTGAATGCCGGTTCGTCGATGAGCTTCAGGGTTTTCGTATATGCGAAATACCCGTCGGAAATGTAATAATTGAGGGTCTTCCGGGTTTGTTGTGCA
>DIFQ01000080.1 GCA_002419215.1 Syntrophaceae bacterium UBA5744 | reverse complement strand
ACGAGAGGACCGGGATGGACAAACCCATGGTGTCCCAGTTGTCGCGCCAGCGGCATAGCTGGATAGCCAAGTTTGGAAGGGATAACCGCTGAAAGCATCTAAGTGGGAAGCCCACCTCGAGATAAGATATCCCTCCCGGTGGAGACACCGGGACTGAAGACCCCTCGTAGACTACGAGGTTGATAGGCCAGGTGTGTACGCACGGCAACGTGTTGAGCTTACTGGTACTAATCGGTCGTGAGGCTTGATCATAATTAATATAATTTCTCAGCGTTTTACAGACATTCACAGTATGTGATTCCATAAAAACCGAATACAAGTTTCGGTGGCTTTAGCGGAGAGGTCACACCCGTTCCCATCCCGAACACGGAAGTTAAGCTCTCCAGTGCCGATGGTACTGCATGGGCGACTGTGTGGGAGAGTAGGGCGCTGCCGGACTTAAAAAAATGAAAAACCCCTTCCTGGAAACGGGAAGGGGTTTTTTGTGTTGACACGATTTATGCCTGTGATATTTAGCTTCTGATTCAGACCCTATCGGGAGATTCCGCCATGTCCGGACATTCAAAGTGGAGCACGATCAAGCGAAAGAAAGGCGCCGCCGACGCCAAGAAGGGCAAGATCTTCACGAGGATTGCCAAGGAGATCAGCCTCGCGGCGAGGCTCGGAGGCGGCGACCCGGAAGGCAACTCGCGCCTCAGGCAGGCCATCCTGGCCGCCAAGGCCGAGAACATGCCCAAGGACAACATCGACCGGGCCGTCAAGAAAGGGACGGGCGATCTCGACGGAGGCGTCCAGTACGAGGAAATCACCTACGAAGGCTACGGGCCCGGCGGGGTGGCGGTTCTCGTGGAGGTCATGACGGACAACCGCAACCGGACCGTGGCCGACATCCGGCACATCTTCTCCAAGTACGGCGGGAACCTGGCGGAAAACGGCGCCGTCTCCTGGATCTTTGCGAAGAAGGGAAGCCTCCTCATCGAGAAAAAAGGCGTAAACGAGGACACACTCATGGAACTGGCCCTCGATGCCGGCGCCGAGGATGTGAGGGAGGAGGAGAACGAGTTCGAGATCATCACCGATCCGGCATCTTTCGAAGCGGTCAAGAAGGCCGTTGATGCGGCGGGGATCAAGTGCATCGAAGCCAAGGTCAGCATGGTCCCATCGAACACGGTCGAGCTCAATGAGGCGAAGGCCTCCTCCATGCTCAAGCTCATGGAAAGAATGGAGGACAACGACGACGTCCAGAACGTGTATGCGAACTTCGACATTCCCGATGAGATCATGGAGAAGTTGAGTTAGGCTGTCGCTGGATTGATTAAGCCCGGCCAGTGTAGAGCGTTCATCTCAAGGCATCAAGCCTGCGAAGATCGGAAGAGCAGAAGTGAGGAAGCGCGGACTATAAAAAGAATTGAATATCGACTCCGATCTTCCGCTCTTCATAACTTCCTCGCTTCGTAATCAAAGGGCGAGGCCATGATTGGGCCACTTTTAAACGCTCTGGAAAGAATCAGGCTAGGTAGGTGAGAACGCTAGGCATTGATCCGGGGAGCCGCGTGACGGGGTTCGGCATCGTCGAGCAGGCGGGCGGCCGGATCGTCCGGGTGGATCACGGCGAGATCCGGATCAAGAACGGCGAGCCCTTCACCCGGTGTCTCTCCCGAATCTACGACGAGTTGACCGAGGTCATCGACAGGACAAAACCGGATGCCGTGGCCATCGAGGACATTTTCTACGGCAAGAACGTGAAGAGCCTTATCAAGCAGGGACACGTTCGGGGTGTGGCGCTTCTTGCCGCCTCCCGAAACGGCCTGCCGGTCCATGAATACACGCCGCTCGAGGTCAAAAAGGCCGTCGTCGGGTACGGTCGGGCCGAGAAGCATCAGGTGCAGGTGATGGTGCAGGCAATCCTCCAGCTGGGCGAAATCCTCCCCGAGGATGCCTCCGATGCCCTTGCCGTTGCGATCTGCCACACCCACACGAAGAAAGAAACCGTCCTGTGACCGCAGCTTTCGGGCAAAAGGCTGCAGGAAAAAGGCGAAAGGCCGGCAAGGAAAAGAGAAGTCCTTGTCGACTGGACCCTGAACCCTGAACCCTGAACCCTGTGCCCAGACCGAAGGTCTCCATGATCGCCAGTCTCCAAGGCAAACTGAAATCGAAATGCCCCGGCTACATCACCGTCGAAGTCAACGGGATCGGGTACCGGGTCTTTATCCCGCTGTCCACCTTCTACGAGCTCGCCGATGAGGGCGCCGAGGTTGCCCTCAATATCTTCACGGCCGTGAGGGAGGATGCCATCCACCTCTACGGGTTCCGGACTTACGAGGAAAAGCAGCTCTTCGAGCTCCTGCTGTCCGTCAACGGCATCGGGCCGAAGCTGGCCATCAGTCTCCTTTCGGGGATTTCGTCGGCCGATTTCATCCGCGCCGTATTCACGGAAGACCGTCAGACCCTGACAAAGATCCCCGGCGTGGGAAAGAAGATGGCCGACCGGATCATCCTGGAGTTGCGTGACCGGGTGATCAAGCTGGCGCCGGAGGAATCCAGGGAAGAAGCGAAGGCGGAAAGCACCCTCGATGCCGTCCGCGAGGATGCCCTCTCGGCCCTCGTGAATCTCGGATACAAAAAGAGCCTTGCGAAGACGGTTGTCGACCGTGTTGTGGATTCCGCAGGCGATGGCCTTGCCCTGGAAGTCATCCTGAAGCGTGCCCTGAAAGAACTGTCCTGACGACGACGGGACCGCCAGGCTGCGATATCGGGAAACTGAGAACATGGGAAGCACGGAAGAAAAGAGAAACCCCTTGATGGATCCCGACAATCTGGAGCATGAACGGGAAGAAGAAGGCTCGCTGAGGCCGAGGACGCTTGCCGAGTACGTCGGTCAGGAGCGTGTCAAGGACAGCCTGGCCGTCTTCATCGAGGCGGCCAGGAAGCGCGGCGAAGCCCTCGATCACGTCCTGCTTTCCGGCCCCCCCGGCCTCGGCAAGACGACGCTGGCCTACATCCTTTCCCGGGAGATGGGTGTCGGCATCAAGGTGACCTCGGGCCCCGTCATCGAGCGTCAGGGGGATCTCGCCGCGATCCTCACGAACCTCCAGGAGAGTGACGTCCTGTTCATCGACGAGATCCACCGGCTTCCCAACGTGGTGGAAGAGATCCTCTACCCGGCCATGGAAGATTACCACATCGATATCCTCGTCGGGCAGGGCCCATCGGCCCGCTCCATGAAACTCAACATTCCCCGTTTCACCCTCGTGGGGGCCACGACCCGGGCCGGGCTTCTGACATCGCCGCTTCGCGACCGCTTCGGCATGAGTTTCCGGCTCGAGTTCTACAACCCGGAGGAACTGGCCACCATCGTGCGCCGGTCTTCGAGGATTCTCGACATCCGCGTGGACGATGACGGGGCCACGGAGATCGCCCGGCGCTCGCGCGGGACGCCCCGGATCGCAAACCGGCTGCTGCGGCGCGTGCGGGACTATGCCCAGGTCCGGGCCGACGGCGTCGTCACGAAAGGCGTGGCAGCCAGGGCGCTCGAATTCCTGGAGGTCGACCACCGGGGCTTCGACACCATGGACCGCAAGCTCCTGCTGCTCCTCATCGACAAGTTCAACGGCGGCCCCGTGGGTATCGACAGCCTGTCCTCATCACTCGGCGAGGAGCGGAGCACGATCGAGGACGTCTACGAGCCTTTCCTTGTCCAGGAGGGTTACATCGTCAGGACGGCCCGGGGCAGGGTGGCCACGAAAGAGGCCTACGAGCACTTTGGCAGGGCGTGGGTGGGGAACCAAAAGGAACTTTTTTAGTCTATCTAGCCCATTTGGTCTTTCTGGTCTATTTGGTCAATAAAAGAAGGTTTGACCTCTTCCTGTACCTTTCGAGTCTTCCATTCCCCAAACGCCCTGTTGTGCAATCACAAAAAAAAGACTAAACAGACAAAACAGACTAAATAGACGAAACAGACGAGATTATGAAAATTCTTCTTCACATCTGCTGTGCGCCTTGCACGATCTATCCGCTGGAGACTCTTCGGAAGGAAACGGATAGGATCGAGGGGATTTTCTTCAACCCGAACATCCATCCCTACCTGGAGTACAAAAAACGGCTCGAGACGCTGCGGGAGTATGCGATTCGCGAAGGCCTTGCGGTCGAAGAAGCCGAAGACTACCCCATGGAAGATTTCCTGCGCAAGACGTCCTTCATGGGAAAGGATCGCTGCAGTTACTGTTACGAGGTAAGGCTGCGGCGCACGGCGGCGCAGGCCCGAAAGGGACACTTTGATGCCTTTACGACAACCCTGCTCTATAGCCGATATCAGAAACACGACCTGATCCGCCAGACGGGGGAGGCCATCGCCCGGGAAATGAAAATTCCCTTTTACTATAAGGATTTCAGGGAAGGGTGGGAGGAGGGTAACCGCCGCTCCAGGGAAGCGGGCATGTACAGGCAGAAGTATTGCGGATGTGTCTTTAGTGAGAAGGAAAGATTTTATAAGGGGAAATGACTGCTGAACGGGGGCACAACCGGCCATCAAGAGAAGGTAAGAAGGTGAGAGGGTGAGAACTTCTCACCTTCACACCCTCTTACCCTCTGTCACGCCGATTCGGCGCGTTGCAGGACTCCATGCCTTTTTAAGGGAAGTGTGGCTTTGTTGCAACAGTCTGGCTTACCCGTTGCCCGTGATGCATCATCCATCCAGAACTCATCAACAGAATATCATTAATTATTTCAAATAGATAAATATTTTTCCGACATCTCCTTCACCTGCCTTTCTCTGGCATACCGATTGCTCATAGTCAAACTACCTTCGTTTTTTAGGACATGGTATGTACTGGCAGAAAACTGTTAAAGAAGAGATTAATTTCCGGAGCGTCGGGCTTCATTCCGGCCGGAAAGTCGGCATGACCATAAAACCGGCGGACGCGGACACGGGGATCGTGTTCGTCCGAAGGGATGTGTCCGACAACAACCGGATTGCAGCCGATATCCAGAATGTCACCGACACGACGCTTGCCACCACCCTGGGAGTGAACGGTACGCGCGTACACACCGTTGAGCACCTTCTCTCCGCCTTCAGGGGTCTTGGCATCGACAACGCGATTGTCGAAGTGGACACCTTTGAAGTCCCCATCATGGACGGGAGCTCACAGCCTTTCGTGCACACACTGAAGAGCGTTGGTCTCAAGGCCCTGAAGAAGCCGCGCAGATACCTGCGGGTCAAGAAAGCCGTTTCGGTTTCCGAAGGGGAGAGCATGGCTTCCCTGGAACCGGCATCGGATTTCCGGATCACCTATAAAATCGACTTTCCCCACCCCGCCGTGGGGACCCAGACCTACCACATGGTCTTCTCTGCCGATTCCTATGACCGGGAAATCAGTTCGGCCCGGACCTTCGGATTCCTGAGAGACGTGGAGTACCTCCAGGCCAAGGGGCTTGCCCTCGGGGGATCGCTGCAGAACGCCGTCGTCCTCGATGACGAGAAGGTCATCAACAAGGAAGGGCTGCGCTCACCCGATGAGTTCGTGAAGCACAAGATCCTGGATGCCATCGGGGATCTCTACCTCCTTGGCATGCCGATCATCGGCCACTTCACCGCCTACAAGTCGGGGCACAAGCTGAACACCCAGCTCCTGAAAACGCTGCTTGCCTGCGAGGACTGCTGGGAAATCGTCTCCCACTCCCATACACCCGCCCGGGCTCATGCCCGTGAGGAGAACGTGCCCGATCTGAAGGCGGCCGCCGCGGCGACAACCTGATCCCGAAATCATTGGCTTATGGCGAAAGGCCCATGGCAAAAGGTCATGGGATATAAATATTTTCCCTTCAAAATTGCCCTAAGCCTTAAGACCTTTGCCTTTCACCCCGGCCCCCTTTAATTGCCCTTTACAATTCCCTGAGTTAAATGTATTTGCCTGAAGGGGCTCCCGGTGCCGGGATGGGCCGGGGCGGTCCCGAATCTCATTTATGGATCAGAAGACCGACAAACAGCAGGCGATTCACACGGCCGAGATGAGGCGGCGGCGGCGCGAACGGATCATCATCGTTGCCACCATCATCGGCATTGTCCTCCTGACGTTCATCGAGACCAGCCTTTTCAGCAAGGAGACCCTCGTCCCCGATTTTCGGGACGTGGCCATCTTCGGGCTCATCAACATCAACATCATCCTGGTGTTGCTGCTCATCTTTCTGATCGTCCGCAACGTCGTCAAGCTCGTCTACGAGAGGCGCCGCGGGGTCCTGGGATCGAAGCTCCGGACCAAGCTGGTCGCGGCCTTCGTGACGCTCAGCCTGGTCCCGACCTTCATCCTGTTCCTGGTGGCCACCAACTTCCTGTCGTACAGCATCGACAACTGGTTCAACATCCGCGTCGGAGGGGCCCTGAACCTGTCCCTCGAGGTGGCCCAGAACTATTACCAGCAGACGGCGGAGAACGTGAAGTACTACGCCGATCAGATGAGCGCCGACATCACGAAGAACCGCCTCTATGAAAAGGATCGCCTCGAGTACCTTCGCTCGCTCGTGGAGCAGCGGCAGCGGATTTTCAAGCTCGGTCTCATCGAGGTCTACTTCAACGAGGCGGCGGATAAAATCGTCTTCAAGGATCCGGGCAACCCCGATATCCCCGAGCTGGGCCTTTCGCCCAAGCTTCGCGAAGACATCCGGTCGGGCAAGCATTTCACGACGATGCAGTCCGTTGGCCTGGGCGATTTCATCCGGGGAATTGCACCCATCTACGTGACACCCGGCTCGACGGCCATCATCGGGGCCGTCGTGGTCAACTGCTATGTGCCCAAGGGACTCGTCGACAAGATGACGACGATCTCCAGGATCAATGAAGAGTACAAGCAGTTCAAGCTTCTCAAGAACCCCATCAAGACGAGTTACATCGTCATCCTCTTCGTGGTGACGCTGCTCATCATCTTTTCGGCCACCTGGTTCGGTTTCTACCTGGCCAAGGGGATCACGGAGCCCGTCCAGGACCTTGCCGAGGCGACCCACGCCATCGCCCAGGGCAAGCTGGATTACAAGATCAACGTGGTGGCAGACGACGAGATCGGCGTCCTGGTGAACTCCTTCAACCGGATGACGGGCGATCTGAAGGTGAGCAAGGAAAGTCTCGAGCAGGCCAACATCAGCCTCGAGGAGCGGCGCAAGTACATGGAGACGGTTCTCCGGAATGTCTCCGCCGGCGTCGTGGCGGTCGACCGCGACGGGGTTATTACGACGATCAACCGGGCTGCCGAGAAGCTTCTCGACGTGCGGACGGAGAACGTCCTGAACCACCCCTACGAGGAGGTTCTGCAGCCCGAGCACATGGCCCTGGTCAGCGAGATCCTCACGGAGATCACGGGCGAGGAGTCGGGCTTTTTGGAGAAGCAGATCCAGATCACCCTCAAGGACCGCGCCCTCACGCTTCTGGTGACCACCACGGTGCTGCTCGACGACGAGAACAACTACATGGGAATGGTCGTCGTCTTCGAGGACATCACCCAGCTCCAACGGGCCGAGCGCATTGCGGCCTGGAGGGAAGTGGCCCGCCGCATCGCCCACGAGATCAAAAACCCGCTCACGCCCATCCAGCTTTCGGCGCAGAGGCTGCAGCGCAAGTTCGGCGACCGGCTCAGCGAAGACAAACCCGTGTTCATGGAGTGCACCGGCACGATCATCAACCAGGTCGATGTCCTCAAGAACCTCGTCAACGAGTTCTCCCGCTACGCCCGGATGCCCGTGGCCAAGCTCACGCTCAACGATCTCAACGAGGTCGTCCGGGATGCCGTCGTGCTCTACCAGGACGCCCACAAGGAGATCGACTTCGATTACCAGCCCGACCCGGGGCTGCCCTCCCTGAAGATGGATGCCGAGCAGATCAAGCGGGTCATGGTCAACCTCCTGGACAATGCCGTGGCCGTCGTGAGCCGCGGAGCGGGAAGGATCGAGGTGAAGACGATCTTCGACCGGGTCCACCGGCGGGCCCGCGTCGAGGTCCGGGACAACGGCACCGGGGTGTCCCGCGCCGACAGGGCAAAGATGTTCGAGCCCTACTATTCAACGAAAAAATCAGGCTCGGGGCTCGGTCTTGCCATCGTGAGCTCCATCATCAGTGAGCACAGGGGCTCCGTGACGGTGGCCGACAATGTCCCTGTCGGGACCGTCGTGGCGTTCGAGCTGCCCATCGAACAGGTCGAAGAGCAGTCCATCACAGCAAGAGCGGAGGGCTGATTCATGGTCTATCTGGTTACCGGGGGCGCCGGGTTCATCGGCTCGAATCTCGCCGAAGCCCTGGTTGCACAAGGCAAGACGGTTCGCGTCCTGGACAATTTCTCGGCGGGGAGGATGGAAAACCTCCGCTTTCCCGGGTCTGAAAAGGTCGAGGTCATCGAGGGCGACATTCGGGAGTTCGATACCTGCCGGGCGGCCCTGAAGGGAGTGGAGGTCGTTTTTCACGAAGCGGCCCTGGGCTCCGTCCCGAGATCCATCGAGGATCCCCCGACGACCCACGACGTCAACATCACCGGAACGCTGAACATGCTGGTTGCGGCGCGGGATGCCAGGGTGAATCGGTTTGTCTTCGCCAGCTCCTCTTCGGTCTACGGGGACAAGGCCGGCTCCGGGGGGGAAGAGTGCACGGCAAAAAACGAGGCCATGAAAACGGAGCCGCTTTCCCCATACGGGATCAGCAAGCTTGCCGCCGAAGAGTACTGCCGCATCTTCTACCCGCTGTATGGACTGGAGACGGTGTCACTGAGGTATTTCAACGTCTTCGGGCCCAGGCAGAGTCACCTGTCCGAGTACGCAGCCGTCATTCCGCGATTTATCGAGGCGCTCCTGGGCGGGCGCCGGCCGATCGTCTACGGAGACGGCGGGCAGTCGAGGGACTTCACCTTTGTTCGCGACGTGGTGAATGCGAACCTGCTGGCCGCAAGCGTCCCCGGGATCGGGGGCGAGGTGCTCAACGTGGCCTGCAGCAGACGCTACAGCCTGCTGGATCTTCTCGGGGAACTGAGATCGATCACGGCCAGCACGATCGAGCCCCGTTTTGAAGAGGCGCGGCAGGGCGACATCCGCCACTCCATGGCCGACATCGGCCGGGCGAGGCAGCGGATGGGCTTCGAGCCGGCCTGGTCGTTCAGGCAGGGGCTGGGGGTGACGGTCGACTGGTACCGCAAGCAGCTTAGCGGTTGTTAACCGGGGGCATTTCCCGCCGAATGCCTTGAATCCGCTTTCAGGTTTCAAGACTGCGAAGATCGGAAGAGCAGAAGTGAGGAAGAGCGGACAAGAGAAAAAGATTCCTGTTTCACGCCGATCTTCTGCTCTTCATCGCTTCCTAACTTCCATCCTTTCAGGGCGCCTTGCATCCGGGTATTTTTGAACAGCCGACTGAAAGACCCGCCTGTAGAAAATCTGCCTTGAAATTGCTTACACCTGCAACGGTATAGAGATCGGCTGCTGACAGGATAGAAAATTACGGATGGAAAGCTTTACCTCCAACCAATCATCCATGGTACAGAACAATAAATTTCGATTTCAAAGATGAAACGGAACATGACTCAATTTTGCTTCGCTTGGCCCAGTAGTCTCTCCGCATTCCTGCAGAGGATCATTTCTTTGGTTTGATCGCTGTATGGAAGTGCGTAAACTCTCTCTATCAGTCCTTTGATGTCGGCTACCCCCGGCCAGTCGCTGCCGAAAACAAAACGATCACTGTATTGCTCCAGTCGTGGGAAAAATTTCGGCAGATGCCTTGTCGCGATCCCGGCGATTCCGATGTGCATGTTCTTGTATTTTGAGACGAGCCAAGCGGCCCTGTCATACCAGAAAGTCCTTCCCCCGTGTTCCATGATCAAGTTGAGATTGGGGAAATCATCGGCAACTTCATCAAGCAGCAGTGGGTCTGCGTACCGTATGCGGGTACCGTGAAATATGGACGTGCCGGTGTGAATCATAATGGGCATTCGCAGAGACTGAATATACTCATAGAAAGGATACAACGCTTGATCGTTGGGGTAGAAATGCTGATAGGAAGGGAGTAGCTTGAAACCCTTTATGCCAAGTATATCGACTGCATATCTTGCCTGTTCCTCATAAGGCGTTTTGTCGTCGAAATTTATGCAACCGAAAGGGATCAGCTCTTCATGCCCTTTACTGAATTGAGATACGAATTCATTGGTCACCATCGCTGATGCCTTGGGGGCATATTCTGCCAGTATGACAGACCGGTCAACGTCGTTGGATTTCAAAAAGGCAATGGCCCTCTCCGGCGTGATGTTTTCAGCGAAGTGTTCTGCGTAATAGGGATTGTTCTTTTTGAAAAATTCCATGACCCATGGCAGAAACTGTTCCTGCGTTCCGATGTGAATGTGGAAATCGATTACTTTCATTTGGCATCATCTCCTGGCCGTCATTACTGCCATACGTTTGTGAAATGTCAAAGAGGATCCTCGTTTCACATGAAGAGAAAGGGAGGGAGCAGTCATTGGCCCTGCCATTTCTCTTGATGTACTTTATTCTGCGGTTGTTTCTCAGAGCCACCCCATATTTTCGGCTTGCGCTTGTATCTTTTCACGAAACTCTTCGGGGTGAATGATGGAACTTGTCTTGGCAGACACATGGAGTCACGTCTCGCATTGATCCTGACGATATCGCTTTTTTATGTTTTCTCTATTCCTTCGAATAAATAGAAAGTCAAGGATGTTTTATTGATTATCCGTTGAAGTCGAGTACACGGATCAAAAATGATATTTTGTCGAGTACAGGAAGGTGGTCGGCTGCACATCGAGTTCGGGGAAAAGAACGGAAGCGTAGAATAGGAAGAGGCCCTTGCGGCATTCGCAAGGGCCTCTGTGTTCCCATGTAACCAATTCCCAGTTACCCCGTTACTCTTTCTTGGATTCCAGGCTGTGCGTCTTGATCTTGCGGTGGAGGTTGCTTCGCTCCAGGCCGATGGAGTCGGCCGTCTTGGAGATGTTGCCCTCGTTTTCCTGGAGCTTCTTCAGGATGTATTTCTTCTCGAATTCCATCTTCGCCTTCCGGTAGGAGTTGTGGGTGAAGATGGAGTCCATGGCCTCCTCGGGCTGCTCCTCCTTCGAGAGGGGCGGGATGTCGTCGGCCGTGATCGTGTCGCCCTGCGTCATGATGACGAGACGATCCATGATATTCTTGAGCTCCCGCACGTTGCCCGGCCAGTTGTGCTCCATCAGGACGTCGATGGCATCCCCGGAGATGGCCTTCGGCTCGACCCCCTCCTTGGCGCAGAAGTCTTTCACGAACTGATTGGCCAGGATCGGGATGTCCTCCTTGCGCTCCCTCAGGGGTGCAATGGTGAGCGGGATGACGTTGAGCCGGTAGTAGAGGTCCTGGCGGAAATGCTCGGCCTCCATCTCCTTCTCGAGATCCTTGTTGGTCGCAGCCAGCACCCGCACGTCCGTGTCGATGAACTTGTTGCCGCCCACCCGCTCGTACTTCTTTTCCTGGAGGATCCTCAGGATCTTGGCCTGGGCCTTGAGGCTCATGTCGGCCACCTCGTCGAGAAAGAGGGTCCCTTCGTGAGCGAGCTCGAACTTGCCGCGCTTCTTGGCCGTGGCGCCCGTGAAGGATCCCTTCTCGTGACCGAACAGCTCGCTTTCGATGAGCTCCTCGGGGATGGCCGCGCAGTTCACCTCGATGAAGGGCTTCTTCGCCCGCTTGCTCTGGTAGTGGATCGAGCGGGCCACGAGTTCCTTTCCCGTGCCGTTCTCTCCCATGATGAGGATCCAGGCGTTCGTCGGGGCTACGATCCGGATCATTTCCTTCAGATCGATGATGGATTTGCTCTGGCCGATGAGCTCGAAGGCGGAGGTTACCTTCTGCTTGAGGAACTTGTTTTCTTCCTCGAGGCGTGCCAGGTCGAGGGCGTGGTTGACGAGCAGCACCACCTTTTCCAGGGAGATGGGCTTCTCGATGAAATCAAAGGCCCCGAGCTTGGTCGCCTTCACGGCGGTCTCGATGGTGCCGTGCCCCGACATCATGATGACCTGGACCTGCGGGGTATCGGTCTTGATGCTCTTGAGGGTTTCGAGCCCGTCCATCCCGGGAAGCCAGATGTCCAGCAGTACAAGGTCGGGCGGCTCCTCTTCGATGGCCTTGAGGGCCTCCTCGCCGCTTCCGACCGTGCGGACCTCATAGCCCTCGTCTGCCAGGATCCCCTGCAGGGACTGGCATATGCTCTCTTCGTCATCGACAACCAGGATCGTTTTATACATGTTTCTTTTCCGGGGGCGGCAGGGTCACGGGGCCCCGATGAGGCATCCGGGTACCCCTTTGCCATGCATCTCCCGTTCCCGTTTCCTACTTTTTCAGCAGATTGTCGGCCACCCGGTCCTGGATCACCTTGGCGGCCGCCTGGTTCCCCACGGGTCCCACGCGGACTCCGAGCGTCGTCAGGTCCTTGTCCTTGTACTTCAGCCTGAATGTAACCTTTTCATCGTTGATTACGGCCACGATCTTTCCCCCGTCGGGCTGCTTGTCCGGCTCCACGTCGCGGCCCTTCATGTCGGCGATCGTTTTTTCGACGCCCGACCAGACGCCATCCACGGAGAAATAGTAGTCCGTCCTCATCTCGCCTTCCACGTAATAATAGGTTCCGGTGCCCCCCGCGACGGCGGCCCCCCCGACGACCAGGACGGGACAACCGTAGAAGGAAAAACAGCACGCCAGCAGGATCAACGCCACAGACGCTCGCTTCAGATGGATCATACGTGTTACTCCCCTTTTCCTTGGTTCTCGTTGTTCGTTTCATCCGCCGGTTTCTGCGGCTTTCCCTCCTCCGCGAAGGCTTTGAGCCCCTCTGCAAGGGACTTCAGTTTTTTGTCCACGAGATGGCTCACCGTGTTTTCGGGGTAGTTTCCCTTCTCGGCGGCGATACCCGCCGGCACCCCCGTGAGCAGCTCGATCCCCTCGTCGACGGTTTTTACCGGCCAGATGTGAAATTTTTTCTCGGAGACGGCCTTCACGACGTCTTTTCTCAAGATCAGTTCGGGGACATTGAGCTGAGGGATCATGACCCCCTGCCTGCCTGTGAGCCCCCGGGCCCTGCAGACGTCGTAGAAGCCTTCGATCTTCTGGTTCACGCCCCCGATAGGCTGGATCTCGCCCTTCTGGTTCACGGAGCCCGTCACGGCGATGTCCTGCCGCAGGGGAAGCTCCGAGAGGCTCGAGAGGATGGCGTAGATCTCCGTCGACGAGGCGCTGTCGCCGTCGACACCGCCGTAGGACTGCTCGAAAGCAATGCTGGCGCTCATGGTCAGCGGCTTGTTCTGCGCGTACTTGCCGCGGAAGTACCCCTCCAGGATGAGGACGCCCTTGTCGTGGGTTCGCCCGGAGAGCTTGGCCTCCCGCTCGATGTTGATGACGCCGGAGCGCCCCATGGAGGTCTTGGCAGTGATCCGCGAAGGCTTCCCGAAGGCGTACTCCCCCATGTCGTAGACGGAAAGGCCGTTGACCTGCCCGACGACCCTGTCGTCCGTGTCAATCATGATCGTGCCGTCGTCGATGAGCTCCTGGATCTTCTCCTCGATCTGGCTGACCCGGTTGATCTTTTCCTCGTAGGCCTGATCGACGTGTTTTTCCGTGACGACGTCGCTGCCGTCTTTTTTCGCCCAGTAGTGGGCCTCGCGGATCAGGTCGGCGATTTCGCTGAACCGCGTCGAGAGCTTCTTCTGCCTGCCCGACAGGCGCACGCCGTACTCGACGACGGTGCAGACGGCCTTCTTGTTGAAATCGAGAAGCTTCTCCTCGTCGACGATCCGCTTGATGAGGCAGACGTATTCCCGGATGTTCTCGTCGGAGTTGGCCATCTCCGTGTCGAACTGGGCTTTCGTCTTGAAGATCTCCTTGAAGTCCCGCTCGAGGTTGTAGAGCAGGTAATACAGGTAGTCGTCGCCGATGATGATGACCTTGATGTTCAGGGGGATCGGCTCGGGCTTGATCGCCGTGGGCAGGAAGCTGAAGGGGTCGTATGGCTGCATGTTCATCTCGCGGCTCTTCAGCGTCCGCTTGAGAAACGTCCACACCCCCGGCTCGATGAGGGCCTCCAGGGCGTCGAAAACGATGAAGCCTCCGTTTGCCCGCAGAAGCGACCCCGCCTTGATGTGGGTAAAGTCCGTCCGCCAGAGCCCCGAGCGGTCCACCTCGCGCTCGATGGTGCCGAAGAGGTTCTTGAACGTCGGCGCCGTCTCGATGATGATGGGCGTCTTCTCGGTTGTCGAATTGTCCACGAGGACGTTCACCTTGAACTCGATGAAGCGCCTCACGGGCACCTGGGGCATGGGGAACGGCAGGGCCTGCTGCTGCTGTTCCTCTTCCTTTTCCTGGAAGATTTTCAGATTGGACAGGATGTGCTCCTGGACCTCGTCGAGGTAGCCGTTGACCTTTTCGTTGGAGTCCACGTAGCGGAGTCTCAGATCGGAGATCTGCTCCATCACGGCGGGGGAGCCGTACTTGTGCTCGAGGGTCCCTATCTGCTGCCGGATCTCGCGTTCGATGTCCCGTGTCTCCCGCATGACCGAATCGAGCTCGATGCGCAGGTCGACGATTTTCTTGCGGATCGTCGCGAGCTCCTCCTTGCTGAACTTGTCTTCCTCCGCCATGGCCTCGAGCTGCTCGAAGGGCACGGGGCGCCCTTCCACGACGGGGGCGATGTCCTGCCGCGTGAAGGGGCCCATCTGGAACTGGACGAGCTGGAAGTTCTCCTTCAGCAGGCGGTCGTTGAACTCCCGGATGATCTCCTTCTGCTTCTGCCGGAACGTGTTGATGACTTCCTCGGATTCCTTCTTGAACTCGTCGCTCTCGAGGATCAGCGGGATCTCCTTGCGCAGGTGGGCGACGAGGTCGTCCATGTCCTTCTGGAGCTTGCGGCCGCTGCCTGCCGGGAACATGATGGCCCGCGGCGTGTCGGGGTCCTTGAAGTTGTGGACGTAGCAGATGTCGTCGGGGATGGATTTTTTCAGGTCGAGCTGGCTCAGCAGGTTCTTGATGGTCGTCGTCTTGCCCGTTCCCGTCATCCCGGAGACGTAGATGTTGTACCCCGGGCTTTCGATCTCGAGCCCCAGCGTGATGGCCTTGACGGCCCGGTTCTGTCCGATGATATTGTCGGTTTTTTTGCACTCCCTGGTCGTGTCAAACCCCAGAAGATCGGGGTTGCAGGTCCATCGGAGCAGCTGGACGGGCACTTCCTTCGTCGGTGTCATCTCTGCCATGATCGCCCCCTTCTTTTTGCAGTGCGTTTGGGCTCGTTGGAAATATAATCAATGCGGGCTGAATTGTCCATCCTTTCTTGCGCGCACGTGCCCGCGGACCCTTTCGTCACAAGGTCTTCCGGGGATAGCATCCCCCCTGCTCCGGCAGGGGCTTGCGAGCAACAGACCCCGTCTGTGGACGGGGTTATCGATGGAAGAAACACCTTTAATCTCGTAGGGCCCGATCCCCGATCGGGCTTGTCGGGCCGTTCGGGGAACGGCCCCTACATCTTTCGACCATGGGTCGAGCTGTTTCTTAGGAGGCAATGCGGCGTCAACTCAGGAGGCGGACTCACCGGTGAGCCGGGCGAACTCTCTCAAGAGCTCCTCCTGCTTCTTGGTGAGATTGGTGGGAATCTTGACAAGAACCTGGACGACATGGTCCCCGCGGCCGATGCCCTTGAGGTGGGCCACGCCCTTTCCCTTCAGGCGAAAGATCTTGCCGCTCTGCGTCCCCTTGGGGATTTTGACGCTTTCCTTGTTGTCGATGGTCGGCACTTCGATCGTGGCCCCCAGGGCGGCCTGGGTGACGGAAATGGGGATCTGGCACAGGACGTCATAGCCGTCCCGCTCGAAAAATTCGTGGGGCTCCACGTGGATGAAGACATAGAGGTCCCCGCTGGGGCCTCCGAAATCGCCTTCCTCTCCCTCGCCGCGCAACCGCAGGCGCGAACCCGTCTCGACGCCGGCGGGGATCTTGAGGCTTACGGCCTTTCTCGTTTTGGCTTTCCCGGTTCCGTAGCAGGCCTTGCAGGGGTTCTTGATGACGCGTCCGGCGCCCCGGCACTGCGGGCAGGTGGTGCTGATGGTGAAGAAGCCGCTCGACTGGGTGACGCTGCCGCGCCCGCCGCAGCGGGAGCACGCTTCCGGCTGGGTCCCCGAGGCGGCCCCTGTCCCTGCGCATTCCTTGCATCGTTCGAACTTTTCCAGTTCGATCTGGGTGGAGGTCCCTTTCACGGCGTTCATGAAGGAGATTTTGAGATCGTAGCGCAAATCGGCGCCCTGGCGGACCGCGGAGCGCGTGCGCGTCCGGGCCCCCGTGAACCCGAAGACGTCTTCGAAGATGTCGCTGAAGTTGGTGAAGATGTCGTCGAAGCCCGAGAAGCCGCGGAAGCCGGTGCCGTTGATCCCCTCGTGGCCGTAGCGGTCGTAGATCTTTCTCTTCTCGGGGTCGCGAAGCACCTCGTAGGCTTCGGCCGCCTCCTTGAACTTCTCCTCGGCCTGCTTGTCCCCCGGGTTGCGGTCCGGGTGGAACTGCATGGCGAGCTTTCGGTAGCTCTTCTTGACTTCCTCGTCTGGCGCGCTGTGTTCGACGCCGAGGATCTCGTAGTAATCCCGCCTTTCCATGTAAGCCCTGCGACTTCCTTTCCTGTCGAATACGATAGCAGCGCAACCCCGCAGCCTGCATAGCCCCTTTCCGGGGCAACGAAGCTCGCGTTTCGCTCGCGGTCTGATCTCCCGGGTTGCTCGGGATAATCGCGGGGCGCTTTGCGGGCGCACCTCTCCCCCGGAGTGCCGATAACTTAATGATCCCCTTGCGGCCTGTCAAGGCAGGGCTCGCATTTTTTTGAGGATCAGGTGTTTCGGGTGAACCTCTGGAGGGCTTCCTCGTATTTCTGGTGGGTTTTCTCAATGATATCGGCAGGTAGCTCCGGAGCCGGGGGCTTCTGGTTCCACTTCAGCGACAGCAGATAATCGCGGAGGAACTGCTTGTCGTAGCTCTTCTGCCCGCGCCCTTCGGCGTAGTCGTCCCGGGGCCAGAACCGCGACGAGTCCGGCGTGAGCACTTCGTCGATCAGGATGAGCTCGCCGCCCATCATGCCGAATTCCATCTTGGTGTCGGCGATGATGATCCCCACGTGGTTGGCGATGGCATCGGCACGCTTGTAAATGGCGAGGCTTACTTCGATGATCCGCTCCGTCAGCTCCTTCCCGACGATGCGGGCCATCTCGTCCTGCGAGATCGGCATGTCGTGCTCGCCCTCGGGGGCCTTCGTGGAGGGGGTGAAAACGGGCTCGGGCAGCCTCGAAGACTCCTTCAACCCTGCGGGCAGGCGGATTCCCGAGACGGGCTTTCCTCCCGTGTAGTCCTTCCAGGCCGAGCCGCTGATGTAGCCGCGGACGATGCACTCCACGGGCAGGGGTTTCGCCTTTTTCACGAGCATGCTCCGTCCCTTCAGGATATCCCGGTGGGGCCTGCATTCGGCCGGGAACCGGTCGACATCCGTCGTGACGAGGTGGTTGCCGATGATGTCGGCCATCTGCCGGAACCAGAACTCGGAGAGTTTCGTCAGGATTTCGCCTTTCCCAGGGATGGGGTTCGGCATGATGACGTCGAAGGCCGAGATCCGGTCCGTCGCCACGATGAGCAGGTACTCCCCCAGGTCGTAGAGGTCGCGGACCTTTCCGCGGTTGACAAGCTTCAGTCCTTTGAGATCGGTCTGGTAGAGGGCCGGCTGGGTCATGATCTGGGCTCCTTGTTCAGCGGACGTAGAGATTGTTCCGCTTTTCGTTTCTGATGGTCGAGGTGGGCATCCTGCCGTAATTGTGGCCGGGAAGGACGACGGTCTCGTCCGGCAGCGTGTAAAGCTTCTCCTTGATGGCCTTCGCCATCGTGTTCCAGGACCCTCCGGGCAGGTCGGTCCGTCCGACGGCCTCGACGAAGAGGGTGTCACCCGTGAACACGTATCCGTCCGTGTAGAGCGAAATCCCGCCGGGCGTGTGGCCGGGTGTGTGGAGGACCTTCAGCTTGACGCTCCCGGCCTGGATCGAGTCGCCTTCCCGGACGAGGATGTCCGCCGCGGGCGAGGCCTTCGCCCGGAACATGCTCAGGATCATCGAGGGGGTGGAGGTGAGCATGTCGGCATCGGCTTCGTGGATGACGATTTTCGCCCCGGTTTTTTCCTTCATGTCGGCATTGCCCGATATGTGATCCACGTGGCCGTGGGTGTTCACGATGTAGCGGATCGTGAGGTTGTTCTTCTGCGCCTCGGCGACGATCCGTTCCGTCTCGGCCGCCGGGTCGATCACGAGGGCGTCCCCCGTCGCCTTGTCTCCCACGATGTAGGCGAAGATGGCCATGTGGCCTACCTGGAGTTGCTTCAAGTACATGCTGTGTCCCCTGGATAGGTTTGCGTCCTCCCGGCAACGGTCGGGCCTGATGTTCGTGAAGAGCGGAAGCTGGGAAGTGAGGAAGAGCGGACTATACGGAAAAGAAAGTTCCGACTCCTGTCTTCCGCGCTTCAGCTCCCCCTGACGTTGTTGCCAGGAAGTGGACTGTTCGATTCTGAATTCATGTCTACGAAACCGAGTGGAAAGAAATAGCATTACCGGCACGTCCAAGTCAACAGGCAGTGCAGGATCGAGCATAAAGGATCCAGGATCGATGTCTTTCTTTGTGCCTCGGTCCTCGTTCTGCATTCTGAACTCGTCAAAGAACTCGGACCTCGAACCTATTTCGATTTATCGGCGGCGCAGCAGGGCCCCGAAGAAACCGTCCGTGCCGTGGCGGTGGGGGAAGGTCCTCAGAAACCCCTTTGCGTCGACGACGTCATCCGGGAAACCGGCCGGCGGCCGGGCCGGGATGAAATCGCGATGTCCCTCGAGAAAGGCCTCGACAACGCCTTCGTCTTCCTCGGGCATGACGGAGCAGGTGCTGTAGAGGAGAACCCCTCCGCCCTTCACGCAGGCCGCGGCGTTTCCCAGGATGCGCTTCTGCAGGGGAGGGAACTCCCCGAGCTTTCGAGCGGTGAGATGCCAGCGGATCTCGGGATTTCTCCTCAGGGTGCCAAGGCCCGAGCAGGGCGCATCGACGAGAACGCGGTCGAACGATCCGAGACCGGCCGTGCCCGCGGCATTGGCGGCGTCGACGACGGCGGTCTTCACCGCCGTGATCCCCCATCGTCGTGCTGTCGCCTCCAGGGCCTCGAGCTTGCCCGCCTGGATGTCGGCAGCGACAACCTCCCCCTCGTTTTCCATCAGGGCTGCCAGGTGGGTTGTCTTGCCGCCGGCGCCTGCGCAGAGATCCAGCACCCGCTCCCCTTTCCCCGGCGCGAGGAACCTGGAGACAAGCTGCGAGGCCTCGTCCTGCACGTAAAGAAGGCCGCCCGTCAACTCGGGCATTTCCCGCAGTGCGACGGGAGGCTTGGCCAGGATAATCCCCTCCGGGGAATAACCCGTCGGCCTCACGTCGTGACCGGCGCGGGCGAGCCGTTCCATCACGTCTTGCCGGGTTGCCTTGAGAAGGTTCACGCGAAGGGCCAGGGGAGGGATCTCGTTGTCGGCTTTGCAGAGGGCATGCGTCTGCTCGAAGCCCAGGCCGTCCAACCAACGCTCGACAAGCCAGCGGGGGTGGGACTGCGTGACGGCGATGTGCCCTGCGGGGTCCGCCTCGAGCCCGGGGTACTCCACGGCGGCCATTCCCCGGAGGGTGTTTCGAAGGATTGCGTTGACGAGTTTCTCCCGCCCCGGAAAAAGAGCCTTCGTCGTGTTGACGGCCTCGTCGACGGCGGCATAGTCGGGGATCTTTTCCGCGAAGCGTGCCTGGAAGAGGGCGACGCGAAGGATGTTCCGGATGCCTGTCTGCAGTGCGTGGGGCTTCCCCCGGTAGAATCGGTCGATCAGGAAGTCGAGCAAGCCCCGCATGCGCAACGTTCCGTAGACCAGGAAGGTCAGCAGTCCCCGGTCGGCATCGCTTTCGGGGCGGCCTGACGAGAGGACGGCGTCCAGCAGCGGCTCGGCGAAGGCCTGCTCCCCGTCGACACGGTTCAGGATGTCGACGGCCAGGGCCCGGGGGTTGTCTTTCAGGGATGGAGGCAGCCTCAAGGGGTTCTCCTGATATGAGCCGGTGGGGTATTTTGCCGGGAAGCAGAAGGTGAGAGGGTAAGAGGGTGAGAAGGTTGGAGAAGCCTGCGGCAAAATTCAACTTCTCCGTCGTTCCGACCTTCTCACCTTCCGACCTTCTTACCTTCTTCCATGCCCAGCTTGCTGCCCGGCTTGAACCGGAAGCCCCGGAGAAAGTCGGTGATGGGCAGGCGCTTCTTGCTCTCGAGCTGGACGTCCTTGAGGTACACATAGCCGCCGCCGGCGGCGATCTTGAGTCCCTTCGGTGCCGGCCCGACGATCGTCCCGGGCGTTTCGCAGCACGCGGGAGCTTCCTCGGCCTCGGCCGAATAGACCTTGAGGACCTTCCCGTCAAGGAAGGTGAACGCCCCGGGTACGGAAGAAAGGCCTGCCACGAATTGGGCGATGTGCCGTGCGGGGGCCTCCCAGTGGATCATGCCATCCTCTTTCTTGATGCGCGGTGCGAGCGTGGCCAGTGAATGGTCCTGGCGCGTTCTGTGGATGTTTCCATCCACCAGACCCTCCAGCGTCCTCAGAAGGCACTGCGCCCCCCGGACGGCGAGGCGGTCATGGAGGTGATCGTAGGTTTCACCCGGCTCGATGGCCGTTTCTTCCTGCAGGAGGATGTCGCCCGAGTCGACGCCTTCGTCCATCCGCATGATGGAGATGCCCGTTTTTTGCTCGCCCCGGATGAGCGCCCAGTTCATGGGTGCCGCGCCCCTGTACTTAGGCAGCAGCGAGGGGTGGACGTTGACACAACCCAGGGAAGGGCCGTCGATGATGTCTTTCGGCAGGATCTGGCCGAAGGCGACGAGGACCACCATGTCGGGGTCAAGCCCGCGAAAGATCTCCAGGAACTCGGGTGCCCGGACCTTTTCGGGCTGATGGACGGTCAGCCCGTGCCGCCCGGCCGCCTCCTTC
>DIFQ01000068.1:9273-18358 GCA_002419215.1 Syntrophaceae bacterium UBA5744 | reverse complement strand
TCACGCCGGGCCAGCTGGGGCTGGCCGCGGCGGCGGGCATCACCGCGGTCCGGGTCCGCTGCAAGCCCTGCGCGGTGATCGTCAGCATCGGCGACGAAGTCGTGGCGCCCGGTGAAGCGCTGCAGGCGGGCCAGCTCTACGCCAGCAACCTCGTGACCATGGAGGCCTGGCTGGCCTCGTTCGGCATCCCCTGCGTCACGTCCATCGTGCGGGATGACGTCGATGCCATTCAACGGGCGCTGAGAGCGCATCTGCCCGGCGTGAATGCCATCCTGACCACCGGGGGCGCCTGGGGAAGCGAGCGCGACCTGGTTGTCGGGGCGCTTGGAGAACTGGGCTGGGTCAAACGGTTCCACTACGTGCGAATGGGGCCGGGCAAGGGAGTCGCGTTCGGGGCCCTGGAAAACACGCCGGTCTTCTGTCTGCCGGGCGGGCCGCTCAGCAACCAGATGGCGTTTCTTCAGATCGCCTTGCCCGCGCTTCTCGGCATGGAAGGCGACGAGAGGCCCCCGCTTCCGGTTGTGCATGCCCGGCTGACCGAAGACGTGAAGAGCCGGCACCGGGCCTGGACGGAATTCAGGGATGCCGTTGTCGCACTCGACGAAGGGGGCCGGTATACCGCATCGCTCTATAGAAGCAGGAGCCGCATGGAGGCGATTGCGAAGGCCGTCGGCCTGCTCTGCATCCCGGAAGGGTCGGAGGGATTGCGCTGCGGCGACGTGGTGCCGGTGCAGCTGCTCGCACGGCTTGGATGACGGCCGCGCTCGGACAGGGCAGGGCGGAGGAAACGGCGGCGGGGTTCAGTGGGAACCGGCCTTGTTCAGCATGGCCGTTGCCGGCTCGCAGCCCAGGTTTTTCGCGCGGAGCAGGTCGACGAAGGCGTGCGCAGAGTCCGGGTCGAGTCTTGCGCGGGTGATGCCTCGGTTGTACCAGGCCAGGGCGAAGTCGGGCTTCAGCCGGATCGCCGTGCTGAAATCGCGGATGGCCGACGGGTAGTTCCCGCACTGGGCGCGGGATGAGCCCCTGGCGTTGTAGACCTCGGCGACGGCGAGACCCGTCCGGATGGCCCGGGTGTAATCGCGGGCCGCTTCCTTGAAGTCCTTTCCCTCCTGGCGGCTGAGGCCACGAAAGTAATACGCCTCCGCATAATCCGGCTTCAGTTCGATCGCCCTGTCGTATGCGTCGATCGCCCTGCCGTGGTGCCCCAGGACGGCAAGGACGTTTCCCCGAAGGTTGTGGGCCTCTGCCAGGACCGGATGCGATTCGAGGATCAAATTCGACAGGGTCAATGCCCTCCCGTAATCCTCCTCGTCTAAGGCGGACCAGCCCAGCTCCAGCAGTTGATCGACCTGATTCGTCTTCACCCTCGATGTTCCCTCCAAATGGCCCTTTCGTCCCGATCGCACGGTTTCCGCTGCGATAAGACTCACAGATAGGGGGACTCGCCCCTGCACGCCCTGCAGCACTCGCCATCCCGCACCGGGTAGGCCTCGCCGCATTGCGGGCATGCGGCCACGGGCCCCATTTTCTTGCGTCTCACCGATTCCGGCCGGACGCGGACGCGCTGGACGCTCAGCAGTTTTTCCCCGGCTTCCTTGATCTCTGCGAACAGCCGCTCGGGGTCCTGCTCCTTCTTGGGTTTCAACTTGAAAAACCAGGCCTTTGTCTCCGGCCAGGCCGCCATCTTGGCCGGGTCGAGGTAGACGCGCACCCCCTCACCGCCGTGCTTTTCGTAGAACGTGACGGCATAACGACCGAACGGCAGGACCGTGAGCCACCCGTTTCCGATCGTGCAGGGGGTGAGGAGTTGCACGGCGTCGGGGAGGCAAACCGGCGTTTCGCAGATCGCGTCGAAAAGCTCCCCTTCCGGGAGCGATCCCAGCGCGAGACCGACCATGAAGCCGCCGATCACGAGCCCCGGGGCGAGGCTGCCGTGGAAGGATTTCACCAGGTGAATGTACTCGTCGTAGGAGTAGTTTCCGATCTTCATGAGAATGTCCTCACTTGGATTTTTCGGAGCGGTTCCTGGTCCTGAACCGTCCGTCGTCCCGGGTATGCTCGATTTTCCCGGTATTCTTCTGCACCCAGCCGATCCTGACGTCTTTCGCGGCGTCGAACTGGGGCACGTAAGGCTTGATGTCCAGAAGCGGGGTGCCGTCGACAATGTCCACGTTTTCGACGTGGAGGACATGTCGGCTGATGACGAGGAGGCGAACCACCGAAACCCCGATCGCATTCGGCCGGGCCGGGCTTCTCGTCGCGAAAACACCCCGCTCCTCGTCGTCCAGGAAGGGTTTCACCCTGAGCGATGCCGGTTTGGCTTTGTTGCAATGATAGATCAGAATGACGTGCGAGAACCCGTCGAGGTCCTTCAATCCACTGACGTACGCGGGATTGAGTTCCACGCAACCCCGCATTCCCCTGGCGGCCGCAGGCTGGATCGGCGTGCCTTCCGGCTCTCTGAAGGGGGATCGGATTACTCCGATGGGTTTGTATCGGACGGCCGTCACGGTCCTCGTCCTTTCGGAATCTTTCTGCCTTGCCGGGCGCCCTGTTGCGCGGGAATCGTATCCGGTTTTCATGAGGATATCCATTAGTAGGCCAGGGCCAGTTTGGTTGTCCTGGCGGCTTTTGTCCGGGCATCGGTTCCTGCCGCAGGTGCAGTGATCCGCTCCATCCACGCCCGGTCGATAGCGCCGCCGACGATCGGCAGGACCGTGTTGCCGATGAAGAGGGCCTCGGTGATGTCATGGGTGACGTAGACCACGGGGAATGTCCTCGTTTCCGTTATTTTTTTCAGCTCGTTGCGAAGGAGCCGCCGCGTGACCACATCGAGCGCCGAAAAGGGCTCGTCGAGAAGCAGCAGCTGCGGGTTCCGGGCCAGGGCCTGGCAGACGGCACAGCGCTGCCTCTCGCCCCCCGATACCTCGTGTGGTTTCCGGTCCCTGAGAGCCGCCAGGCCGAAGAAGCTCATGAGCGCATCCACCTCCCCGCGGTTCTGCGCCGCGAAGGCCGCGTTGCCATGGAGCGTCAGGTGCGGGAAGAGCGAGTAGTCCTGGAAGACGTAGCCGAGCTTGCGCTTCTGCGGGGGGAGGTTCACGCCCCGCGCCGAATCGAAGAAGACCCGGTCCCGGTAGACGATTCGCCCCTCGTCGGGCGCCACGAGTCCTGCGAGCATCCGGATGATCGTCGTCTTGCCGGAGCCGGAAGGCCCGATCAGGGCAAGCGTCTCGCCATCGGGACAGGTCAGCTCCACGGAGATGGTGAAAAATTTCGTCTTCTTTTTCAGTACGGCCGTAAGACACATGACTATTTCCTCGTTAACCGATTGACCAGCAGCAGAAAGCCATACCCGATCGGGATGAAGGCCAGCGACAGGGCCCAGGCCTTCTCGTATTGCATGGACTCGACGGCTTCGTAGATGGCGATCGACGCGACCCGCGTCTCCCCGGCAATGCTCCCGCCGACCATCAGGACGACGCCGAAGGCGCCCATGGTGTGCAGGAACACGAGGATCGCCGCCGCCGCGATCCCGTTGACGCTGTTGGGGATGATGACCCGGAAGAATGTCGCCACAGGCGACAGTCCGAGGACATAGGCGCTTTCCTTCAGGCGGGGATCGATCTTTTCGAAGGACGCCTTGATCGGCTGGATGGCGAAGGGAAGGCTGTAAAAGATCGAGGCGACGACGATCCCCGTGAAGGTGAACAGCAGCGTGCCGCCGAAGAGGTTCTCCCATGCCGTTCCCACGAACCCTTTCGGCCCCAGCAGAAAGAGCAGGTAGAACCCGATGACCGTGGGGGGAAGGGCAATGGGGAGATTGACGAGGGCCTCGACGAAGGATTTGCCTGGCCAGGTAAAATTCGTCAGCAGATAGGCCAGCGGCGCCGCGATCCCGATCAGGATCAGCGTTGCGACGGTCGCCAGTTTCGCCGAGAGGTAGAGTGCCAGCAGTTCCATTAAAAATAGCCGTACCGTTTCTTGATTTCCGATGCCTTCGGGGAATCGAGGTATTTCAGGAGTCGAGAGGCATCGCTCTTTGCGGCCGAGCGGTTCAGGAGGCAGGCTGCCTGCCGGATCGGCGGCGCCTCATCGATCGGATAGCGGCACCCCTTGCCTCCCTGCTCCGACAGGGCCGAGGAAAGGGCGCAGAAGGAGCCATCCGTCCCGCCTGACATCGCGTACTGGAAGGATTGGGCCACGGTCTGGGCGACGACGAGGCGGTCACGGACCCCGTCCCACAAACCCGTTTTCTTCAGCGCTGCTTCTGCCGCCGCACCGTAGGGGGCCGTGACGGGGTTGGCGATCGCGATCTTTTTCACGCCCGTTCGCCTGATCGCTTCCTGCCAGGTCTTCGCGCCGCAGAAATCCTTTCCCGTTCCCCACAAAACGACCCTGCCCGTGGCGTACACGACGGGCTTTTCCGCCAGGCCCTTTTTGAAAAGCGACATCGGTGCTTTCTCGTCGGCCGACAGGAACACATCGTACGGGGCCCCGTTGATGATCTGGCTGTAGAAATTTCCTGTCGAGGAATAGGTTGTCTCGACCCGGATCTTCGTCTCCGCCTCGAAGGCGGCTGCGATCTCCTTGAAGGGGATCATGAAGTTCGCCGCCACGGCCACCTTCATGCTGTCCGCCGCGTGTGACAGGACCGGGCAGAGGATGACGAGGGCGGCGGCGCAGATCACGACAGCCCGGCGCAGCGGGTGAAGGGCCGTCCTCGAAAAGATCCGGAACCGGGTTGCGTTCATCATGGGTTTTTGCTCCTGTCGGACCCGCTTCAGCCGGTAAAACGGGGTCAGGTTATGTTATTGCTAGCATGAGGGCGGACAAAAAAAAGAGGCATTGCCCGTCCCTTCGGGGAAAGGCCCGTCCGCAAATGGGCCTTTCCCCGAAGGATGGCGTCTTATCCGTGTCCGTGGGCGGAGGGTTTCTTCTCCTCCCCGTAGACGACGAGGGTGCCGTGCTCCTCCATCTCCCGGATCCACTTGGGGTGCTGCTTCCTGGCCCAGCCTCGCGTGACCCAGCCGGTGGTCATGGCCTGGAACGAGCCGGGGTTGCCGATCGTCCCGAGGTAGACGTGGACGAAGAAGAAGGCAAACAGCGTCACGAACCCCACGGCGTGCAGCGTGTACATCCAGCGCGTCAGCCCCATGGGCAGGATCTGGAACATCATCAGGAGCCCCGTCACCACCATCAGGGGCCCGCAGAGCGCCACGGCGATGAAGAACATCTTCTGGCCCGGGTTGTACTTGCCGCTCTCGGGCGGGTGCTCCACGTGCCAGAGGTAGCCCCCGGCGCACTTGACCCACTCGAGGTCCTCGGGAATTTCGATCACCCCCGCCTCCTTCCACCACATGGAGATGGCGAAGATCAGCGAGAAACCGAAGACGAGGGCCGTCCAGTTGTGGATAAACTTGAGGCTCTTGAGCCCTCCCGTCATCGTCCCGATAAAGTTCAGCGAATGGAACATCATCCCCAATCCGGTAACGAACAGGATGATGCAGGAGATCGCCATCACCCAGTGGACGATCCGCTCAAAGGCATCCGTTGCTTGAATCATTCCGGGTTTCATAGTCACTCACCCCCTTCCTTCTTGCCTGTCCCGGCATCGTCGTAGGGCAGCTTGGGCCCCTTGATCAGGTAGTGCAGGAACGAGCCCACCAGGATGCCTCCCGCCGCCAGCAGCGAAACGGGCTTCAGGAAGTCTCTCCATACAAGGATCGACAGCGGCACCGAGGGGCTCTTGGGCAGCGCGTCGTAGACCTCCGGCTTTTCGCTGAGGACGTAGAGCACGTGCGTCCCGCCGACGAACTTGTCGCCGTAAACGTTGGCATCGCCCCCGAGTTCCTTCACCCGCTTTTCGGCCGCCTTGAGCATCATGTCCTTGCGTCCGATCGTCAGGGCCCCCGTGGGGCAGGAAAGCACGCAGGCCGGCTGCCGGCCCGCCTGGAGCCGCGTATGGCAGAGGTCGCACTTGGTGATGCGGTCCTTCTCCCCGTTGTACCTGGGGACCTCGAAGGGACAGGCCGCGACACAGTTCTTGCAGCCGATGCAGAGGTCCTCCTTCAGCCCGACGGTGCCGAACTCCGTGTAGAAGAGAGCCCCCGACGGGCAGACCTTCACGCAGGCCGCATCGGTGCAGTGCATGCAGCCGTCCTTGCGGAAGATCCACTGGAAGTTGCCGGCCTTATCTTCATATTCCTGGAAGCGGATCAGCGTCCAGGTATTCCACTGTAAATCAGGAGGATTCTGGTAGGTGCCCAGCTGTTTGGTTCGAAAGCCGGGCAGTTCATTCCACTGCTTACAGGCTACCTGGCATCCCCGGCAGGCAGTGCACAGGGTGGTGTCAATCAATTTTACGAGTTCAGGTTGTTTATTCATCGTCGCTTCCCTCCTACAACTTTTCTACGTTGACCATGAACGCCTTNNTGCAGCCGTCCTTGCGGAAGAGCCATTTGAAATTCCCCTTCGAGTCCACGTGCTCCTGGAAACGGATGAGCGTCCAAGTGTTCCACTGCAGATCGGGGGGGTTCTGGTAGCTCCCGAAGTTGCGGGTCCTCTTCCCGGGCATTTCGTTCCACTGCTTGCACGCGACCTGGCAGCCGCGGCAGGCCGTGCATTTCGTCGTATCGATCAGCTTTACGATCTCCGTCGCCTGCATAGCCTCTCTCCTATAGCTTCGTCACGTTGACCATGAATGCCTTGTACTCGGGGCAGAACGTGTTGGCGTCGCCCACGGTGGGCGTCAGGAAGTTCGTGCTGTCGCCTCCGTCCTTGGGGTGCAGCCAGCCGTAATTGAACGGCAGGCCGACCTGGTGGACCGTCTTGCCCTCGACCAGGAAGGGCCGGAACCGCTTCGTCACCATGGCCACGCATTCCACGTTGCCGCGCACGGAGGAGACACGGACCCGCTGGCCGTTCTCGATGCCCTTCTCCTTCGCCAGGGGCTCGCCGATCTCGACGTAGAGCTCCGGCATCGCCTCGAGGAGCCAGGCCTGCCACCTTGTGAGTGCGCCCGAACACCAGTGCTCGGTGCAGGAGTAGGTGGTGCAGACGTAGGGGAATTTCTCGTCGGCGTTGGCGACCTTGTCCATGTCGCTCTTGAAGAACTTGATGGCCGGGTTCACGAGCTGGCCCGACAGGGGGTTCTTCGTGAGCGGGCCTTCCAGGGGCTCGTAATGTTCCGGGAAGGGGCCTTCGGCCATCCCGGGTCCAAAGAGGGCTCCCAGGCCGTCCTGTTTCATGATGAAGGGGTACTTCCCCTTCTGCCTGTCCGCCTGGGGCGGCCAGGGCCCGTCGGGGACGTCACCGACCCAGGTCTCGCCCGTCCACTCGAGCAGCTTTCTCTTGGGGTTGTAGGGCTTTCCGTTGAGATCGCAGGAGGCCCGGTTGTAGATGATCCGGCGGTTGACCGGCCAGGCGTAGGACCAGTTGGGGTAGAGGCCCAGGCCCGTCGGGTCGTCCTTGCCGCGCTTGGCCATCTTGTTGAACCCGTTGGCGTCGAAGCTCCCGGCCATAATCCAGTTTCCGCCCGAGGTGGACCCGTCGTCGGCAAGCATGCCGAAAGTGGGCACGAGCTGGCCCTTCTTGAATGTCGTTTTCGTGCCCTTGGCCTTGTCCTCGATGACCGTGTCCCTGAGGAAGTGGCCGTTGATCTGCTTGGCCACCTTGAGGACGTCGAAACGGCCCCTGGAGTCCTTGTAGTCCCACTTCACGTTCAGGATGGGTTCGGGGCACGCTCCGCCTTCCTTCGCGTAAAGGGCCCTGACGGCATCAAGGATCTTGATTGTGATCTCGCCGACGGGGATCGCGTCGTCGGGGGCCTCGGCGGCCTTGTACTTCCACTGGACCCACCGGCCGCTGTTGCTCTGGCTTCCTTCCTTTTCCATGGAGGCCGAGGCGGGCAGGAGGAAGACCTCCGTCTTGACCTTCGCGGGGTCGACGCCGGGGCCCTTCCAGAAGCAGTAGGTCTCGTTGTCGAAGATGTTCTCGCCCACGAGCCAGTCGAGGTTCTCGAGGGCCTTGCGGACCTTGGCCGTGTTGGGGGAACTGACGGCCGGATCGGTGCCGACGGCGAAGAGGCCCTTGATCTTCCCCTTGTACATCTCGTCGAAGAGGTGCATCAGGGAGTAGGCGACACCGTCGTCCATCTTGGGCAGCCAGGAGTAGCCGAAACCGTTTTCCTTCGTCCCCTTGTCGTGGAACAGGGACTTCAGGAAGCTGACGAAGAACTTCGGGTAGTTCTGGTAGTAATTCGCCGACTGGGGGTCGCTCGATTTCGGCGTGCACTTTTCGAGGTACTTGTTCAGGGTGTCCTGCGACGCGACGGGCATCTTCAGATACCCCGGCAGGTTGCCGTAGAGGATGCAGTGATCCGTCGAGCCCTGCACGTTGGGCTCGCCGCGAAGCGCATTGACGCCGCCGCCGCAGATGCCCATGTTGCCCAGCAGCAGCTGGATGATGGCCATGGTCCGGATGATCTGGCTGCCCGTCGTGTGGTGCGTCCAGCCCAGGGCGTAACATTCCGTGCCCGCCTTGTCCTTGACGCCCGTGGCGCTGTATTCCGCGTAGACCTTCGTCAGGTCCTCCCTGGAGACGCCCGTGATGCTCGACACCTTATCCAGGGTGTAGCGGGAGTAGTGTTTCTTCATCAGCTGGAAGACGCAGCGGGGATGGGTGAGGGTCATGTCCCGCATGGGGATCCCCCTGGCGTCCTTCTCGAAAACCCACGTGTCCTTGCTGTACTTCCGGGCCTTCGAATCGTAGCCCGAGAAGAGGCCGTCCTTGAAATAAAAATTCTCGCTCACAATGAAGGAGGCGTTGGTGTAGTTGACGACGTAATCGCGGAACTCCTTCTTATTGGTCAGGATGTAGTGGATCATCCCGCCGAGGAAGGCGATNNCGGATCGCAGGGGGACATGGTAATCGCAGCGCGCCGACGTCCTCGTGTAGCGGGGGTCGACGTGGATCAACCGCGCCCCGTTCTCCTTGGCGCGCAGAATCCACTTGAACGCGATGGGGTGATGCTCCGCGGCGTTGCTCCCCATGATGAGGATCACGTCGCTGTTCTTCAGATCGATGT
>DIFQ01000068.1:0-9177 GCA_002419215.1 Syntrophaceae bacterium UBA5744 | reverse complement strand
ATCAGCCAGCACTCCTCGTTGTCCACGTTGGAGCTGCCGAGGTGGCCGATCGTCTCGCAGCGGTTGACGATCTCGCCCTTGGCGTTGCGGGTGACAAAGCCCTTGTCGCGCGTGTCCTTCACGAGTCGGGCGATCCTCTCGAGGGCCCAGTCCCAGCTCTTCTCTTCCCACCGGTCGCTCATGGGGGCCCGGTAGAGGACCTTGCGAAGCCTGTACTTGTTGGCCTCGGTGAGATCGAATAAGCCGGCGCCCTTGGCGCAGAGCGACCCTTCGTTGATCGGGTGCTCGGGGTCCCCCTCGATGTTGAAGACCTTTCCCGTGTTCTTATCGACGCTGCAGATAAGACCGCAGCCCACGGAGCAGTAGCAGCAGACCGTGGTGACCTGCCTGGCCGTCATCACGCGCTGCATCTTGCTGATCTCGGCGGCGTACGCCCTCGCCGGGCCAAGATTCACGCCCAGGGAGGACAGCGCAACCCCCGATCCCAGGGCGCCGGACAGGGTCAAAAAGCCTCTCCTCGTGATCTCCATATAAATCTACCTCCTCCGGCATATGACAATTTTGATATATGTCAGGCGTGACATAGTCCATTTTGCCGTTTTTGTCAATCGAAATCCTGGGGGGAACAGAAGGAAAATCGGACAGGCCGGACCCGACTGAATGCCTTGCCGGCATGGCATTTCGGGCAATTCATCCGACGCCGGGCAATGCTATTCTTAGCATAGGGAAAAGCGCCTTGCGGGGATCAAAAGGTGTTCCACTCGCACCGCATCATGGGGGTGAATCCCTTCTCCTGCATGATGAGGTCGAGGTGGATGAGGCCCATGGCCGTCACGTCGCGGTCGGTATCTCCCAGATCGCTTATGTGATTCAGCGTGATCAGGTAGCGCTTGCAGGCATCGCAGGTGAAGGCCGTCTCCTGCTTCCTGTCATCCACGTAGAAATAATCGATCCCGCTCGGGCTTTCCTTCCCGCAGCCGGGGCAGAGCATCCGGGTGAAGCGCCACTCGTGGCCGCACCGGGAGCAGTGCAGCCAGCGCTGCGTGATTTTCTCGCGGATGACGGAGATCGTCGGATGGGCGCCGCATATGGGGCATGTCCCCCTGTCCCATCCCATGTTCTCGATGTGATCGCCGATGCCGTTCGAGCGGACCTGGAGGATGATCCTCGTGACGGCGCTCAGCATGAGACCGATGGCCTGGGGCTTGATGTCCGCATCCGCCGCCCATCGATCGGCGGCAGCCGCTACGCTGGCCGGATAGCCCTCAAAGGCATCGAAGAGCCGGAGTGCGCCCGCTTCGATCTCTTTCCCGAGCTTCGCCGCATCCTCCGCGAGGGCCGGGAACCCCTCCCCGATCGCCGATGCCACGGCACATCCGATTTGCTCCCACGGGTCGTCCTTGGAAAAGAAAGGCGTCTGCTCGATGCACGGGATTCCCTGCCGAAGCCTCTCCGCGTCGATCCGCGAGCGGTCCGCGGGTTTCAGCTTCAACTCATCGATCAGGCGCTCTCTGACGAGGAAAAGGGGTTTGAAGGCCGTGATGAGATCCTTGCTGTGCGGGTTTTTGCCTATGACGTCGTCGATGACCCTTTCCACGCGCGAGGTCCTGTGGTCTGTTTTTTTTGCCACTCATTCACTCCCTGCCGGAAATCCCGGCGCCTTACGATATCACGCCTTTTCGATCCGGACGGCACAGGCCTTGTACTCCGCCGTCTGCGAGACCGGGTCGAAGGCGGGGTTCGTCAGCCAGTTGGCGCAGGCCTCGCGGAAGTGGAAGGCCATCCAGACTACCCCCTTGGGGATCCTGTCGGACACGTTGGCCCTTACCTTCACCTCGCCTCGTCTGGATGCGACCCGGATCATCTCGCCGTGTACGATGCCGAGTGCGGCAGCATCGATAGGGGAGATGTCCGCCGTCTCCTCGCCCAACAGATCGTTGAGGCCGGCGGCGCGCCCCGTCTGGGTGCGCGTGTGATAGTGATAGAGCCTGCGGCCGGTGCTCAGGACCAGCGGGTATTTGCTGTCGGGGACTTCCGCCGGCGGGGTCCAGTCCACGGGGACGAGCGCGCCGAGGCCGGCAGTGAAACGGTGCTTGTGGAGGGTGGGCGTTCCCGGGTGTTCCTCGTGCGGAACCGGCCACTGGAGACCGTTTCCCCTGATTCGGTTGTACTTGACCCCCGCCATCGAGGGGGCGAGCACGGAGATTTCGTTGTCCCAGATCTCCCGGGCGCTCTTCGAGGGCCACTTGTGTCCCATCCGCCTGGCGATTTCCCTGAAGATCCACCAGTTGGGCTTTGCCTCTCCCGGAGGGGGGCTCGCGGTGCGCACCCGGCTGATGCGGCGCTCGCTGTTGGAGAAGGTGCCGTCGTTTTCACTCCATGCGGCGGCCGGGAAGATCACGTGGGCAAACCGCGTCGTTTCCGTCGGGAAAATGTCATGGCAGACGATGAACTCGGCCGATTCCAGGCAGTGTTCCACGTGCCGGATGTCCGGCTCCGTGTTGGCCAGGTTCTCCCCGAAGATGTAAAACGCCTTGATCTTGCCGCTCGGCAGGCCCTCGAGCATCTGGGGAATCATCATGCCCGGCTTGTCCGGCAGCGACGTCACGCCCCAGGCCTTTTCGAACTTGGCCCGCGCCTCGGCATTGTCAACCCGCTGGTAGCCCGGGAACACATTCGGCAGGGCTCCCATGTCGCAGGCGCCCTGGACGTTGTTCTGTCCCCGGAGCGGGTTGACGCCGCCGCACTCGAAACCGACATTGCCGAGGAGCATCTGCAGGTTTGCGCAGGACAGGACGTTGTTGACCCCGCAGGTGTGCTCGGTGATGCCGAGTGTGTACATGAGCATGACGGGCTTGACGGACGCAAGCCGCCGGGCAACGGTCCGGATTGTCTCCGCGCTCACCCCGCTGATCTCGGCCGCCCGCTCGGGGGGATATTCCAGTACTTTCGCCCGAAGCTCCTCGAACCCGCTGCATCGGGATTCGACATACTCCTTGTCGTAGAGGTCCTCGGTGATGAGGACGTTCATGAGGCCGTTGAGGAAGGCCACGTCGCTTCCCACCCGGATCGGGATGTGCTGCTCCGCCATGTCGGCCAGAGCCGTCCGACGGGGGTCCGCGACGAAGAGGGGGGCGCCTGCCAGGACTGCCTGCTTCACGAAGGAGGCCGCCACGGGGTGCGCCTCCGTCATGTTGGAGCCGATGACAATGATCATCTTGGCCTTCGCGAAGTCAACGAAGGAATTCGTCATGGCGCCCGAACCGAATGATTTCGCCAGACCGGCGACGGTGGGGGCGTGTCAGGTTCGCGCACAATGATCGATGTTGTTCGTTTTGAAGACCGCCCGGAAGAGTTTCTGCATCTGGTAGGAGTCTTCGTTGAGGCTGCGGGCGCAGCTGACACCCGCAATTGCGTCGGGACCGTGCTTATCGATCACCTCCCCGAACTTGGACGCGACGAGGTTCAGCGCCTCGTCCCAGGAGGCCTCGCGGAATCGGCCGTTCTCGCGGATCAGGGGGGTCTTGAGCCTCTCCTCGGAATAGATGAAGTCATAGCCGAAACGGCCTTTTACGCAGAGCCGCCCGTCGTTCGGGGCGGCGCCCTCGACGGCGGTGACCTTCACGATCCGGTTGTCCTTGACATGCAGCCACATCTGGCAGCCCACCCCGCAATAGGGGCAGGTCGTCCGGATCCGCTTCGTCTCCCAGGGACGTCCCTGGCCCCTCAATTTCTTCTCCGTCAGGGCCCCCGTCGGGCAGACCTCGACGCACTGGCCGCAGAAGACGCAATCACTCTGATGGTAGGGGTTGTCGCCGCCCGTGACGATCTTGCTGCCTTTGCCCCTGTAGCCATGGCTGATGGCCCGGTTGACGACCAACTGGTTGCAGGCCTGTACGCAGCGCCCGCAGAGGATGCAGCGGCTGAAATCGCGCACAATAAAGGGGTTGATGTCCTCGACGGGATGGAAATCGTCCCTTCTCGGGAAGGAGCTGCCGTCCACCTTGTATTGGTAAGCCAGCTCCTGGAGACCGCAATCTCCGTTTGCCTCGCAGAGCAGGCAGTCGTGCCGTCCCGCAGCGAGGAGAAGCTCCGTGTTGAGCTTGCGGGCCTCGTGGACTCTTGCCGATTCGGTGTTGACGTCCATCTCCGGCGCGACCGGGGTGGAGCAGGCCGCCATCAGCGAGCGTGCCCCCTTGACCTCGACGAGGCAGATCCGGCAGGCGCCGGAGGGCGCGAGACCCTTCAGATAACACAGAGTAGGAATTTGGACCCCGTTGTCGCGGGCCGCATCGAGGATGGACTGCCCCAGTTTGAAAGGAACCGACCTGCCGTTCAGCATGAAGGTTGCGCCGGACATGACTTCCTCCTTTGTGAAACTAACGTGCCCTGCGGTGAAAGTTGGCAATGTTGTATCAAATATGGCATATGCCGAAAATGGCTTAATACAGGACAGGCAGGAAGTCAATATTCTTTTGCGGGAATTGTGGATGGAAGCCCCGGTAGAGAATTGGGCCCTTCATCTATGTTATTCAAAACTTATACTTGATGAAGTCCAGTGGAATTGCTAGGTTGGATTCGCACAGGTTTCGCGTTTCACCCTCGTTCCAAAATGCGGGAATCTTTATCGATGACAAGAGGACTTTCAGACCGAGTCCGAGGACCGATGCCATGAAGATTCGATATAAGATCTGGCTTGAAAAAGACGGGAAAGTCATCTTCGGGAAGGGCCGGGATGAAATGTTCCGGGCGATCCTGGAGTGCAAGAGCCTTCAGGCGGCGGCAAAAGAACTGAAGATGTCCTATCGTGCCGCCTGGGGGAGGCTCAAGGCTTCCGAGGAGCGCCTGGGTGTCAAGCTCGTGGAGAGCGATGGGGCGAAAAAAAGCCTGCGCCTGACGGCAGAGGCCAAAGAGTTGCTGGAGCAATACGAGCAGTTCGAAAAGGAATTGGACGATTTTCTGCAGAAGAAGTCCAAAGCCCTCGGGTGGGACAAAAACTGAAGCCTGCCCGGCCGGGGCGGTCGACGCCCTGCGCAATACCGATCCTTCGTTTCGGGATTCCCGGTTCCCGACACGGGAAGTCCCCCAATCGCAGGCCTTCCGTTACTTCAGTTTTTCGAGTTCCCGGATAAGCGACTCCAGTGACGGGCGTTTGTTGATGTCGTGGACGTCGATGTAACGGATGACGCCCTTCTTGTCGATGACGAAGAGGGCACGCTCGGAAGTCCCGTCGGAGCGAAGCACCCCGTAGGTTTCGGCAACCTTCCCGTGCGGGTAGAAGTCCGAGAGCACCGGGAACCAGAGCTGACCCATCTGGTTCGTCCACGCGTAGAGGGTGGGGATGTTGTCGACGGTAATCCCCAGCAGGACGGCGTCGCTCTTGTCAAAAAGTCCCTTCACGATGTTGTAGCCCGGCCACTGGTCCGAGCAGACGGGGGTCCAGGCCGCGGGGACGAAGGAGAGCACCACGTTTTTCTTCCCGCGGTACTGGCTCAGGGTGACCTTCTGGCCGGCGATGGAGGGGAGCAAGAAGTCCGGCGCCATGTCGCCGACTTTCACCTTCAGGACGCTGTCGACGGGCTTCAGATCGCCCGTCACATAGATGTTGTCCTTGTAGGCCTCGGAGTGCGTCTGCGCCCAGGCCGGCGTGACGAGGGCCAGAAACAGCGCGATGGTGATGAATGTCGATTTTTTTGTCATGGCGACCTCCTTACAACCCTGCGGATTTCTTGAGCGATGCCAGGAATGCAGGGATTTCCCCGAACCCGCCCAGCTTGGCGTAGGTCACGTCCTGGGTCCCGTTCGCGTTGAGCCTGACGGCGATGAAGAAGGGGGTCCGCACTTCGCCGCACTTCTTGTGGATGTCGTAATCGGGGTCCGGGAAGACGGGGAAGGGCACATTATAGCGTTTCCTGAATACTTCCGTCTCGTAGGTGGAGTTGCCGGCGCCGATCCCGATGATCTTGATCCTGCCCTTTGCCGCGGGGTCCTTTTCGATGGCCTCGTAGAGCTGGTTCACGAGGGGGGCATCCTTCTGGCAGAATGGGCAGTACATGCTGAGGATCTCGATGAGGACCAGGTTTGCCTTGATGTCGGCCACTTTGAAGGTCTTGCCCCAGCCCGAGATGCCGAGGTAGTTCCGGTCGGCGCGCTCGCCGGGGACCGGGAGGGTGAGGTCGAAGAGCTTGTCACCGACTTTCGGCTGTGCAGTCTGGGCTGCGGCCAGTGAGCCGGCCAGGACAACAACCGCCACCATTGCGAGAACCAGGATTTTTTTCATGGCGAGCCTCCGTGAACAGGATGGCAGAAGAGTACCAGAATATGGGGATTCGGAAAACAAAAAATCCGTACCCCCCGCCTCCGGGGCACAAAGGGATTGACAGCACCCGGCGGGATGTGGCTTTCTGGATGCCGCAGCCCCTCGCACGCACCGCCCAGCCGTCCGACCGGAGACTCTCCATGAAGCACCGCATCCCCGCGCTCTTCCTGTGCTCTCTGGCGCTTGCCGGCGTCGCTTTGCCCCCCGCCGAGGCCCGGGGAGACGGGAACGGGCCCGTCCGGATGGAGGAGGTCGTCGTGACGGCCGCGCCCATTACGGAAGGCAACCGGGTCAACCGCCTGGCAAGCCAGGTCACCGGCGTAACGGAAGACCAGATCGGCGATCTCAACGCCCAGGATTTCCAATCGGCCGTTCGGATGGTCCCCGGCGTGATCATCTCCCGCCAGAGTCCCGTCGGCAGCTTCGGCGGGGGCGACGGCGGGGCGATCTATATCCGCGGCATGGGAAGCTCGAGGCCGGGCGGCGAAATCCAGACGGCCGTCGACGGCATCCCGAAGGTCGCCGGCGTCTGGATGCACCCCCTCATGGACATGATGAGCGTCGACCAGGCCCAGCGGATTGACATCTACAAGGGGGCGCAGCCCGTCCTGTTCGGCAACGGCGCCTACGGGGTCGTGAACCTGGTCACGAAACGGCAGACGGAAGAGGGGTTCTATACGAACGTCCGGGCCGGTTACGGGTCCTACTCCACCTTCATGGAGGGCGCCGAGCACGGGGGCAAGGTCGGGAACACCGATTATTACGTCCTCCAGAGCTTCCGCTCGTCCAGCGGCCACAGGGATTTCTCCAGCGGGGAGCTGCAGGAATACTTTGCCCGGGTGGGTCATCAGATCAATCCGTCCTGGTATGTGAGCCTCACGGCGAATGCGACCGACAATTACGCCGAGGACCCGGGGCCGGAAGGAAATCCCGCGGCCCGCCAGGGAACCTACCGGTCAAACGACGAAATGACGGTGCTCACCCTCGCCCACCAGTACGCCTCGGCGAGGGGGACCCTGAAGATTTACTGGAACCGGGGCACGGGCGACTGGCAGGACCAGCCTGATCCGGCGGGTTTCTACTATGATACCACGACGGACTGGGACAATTACGGCGCCCGGCTGCAGGAGACCGTCAACCCCTGGAAAAACGGCGAGATCCTCGGCGGCATCGACGTGGATTTCATCGGCGGCAAGGTCACCATCGACAGGGATGCGCCCCGGGCGGACAGCACGTTCCCCCGGGAGACCTTCCGCATCCTGTCGCCCTATGCAGCCCTGAGCCACCTCTTCGGGGAAAAGAGCGGCTGGTATGCGATTCCCTCGGCCGGGGTTCGCTGGTTCTCCCACAGCGACTTCGACGCCGAGTGGGGGCCCCAGGCGGGCCTCGTCGTCGGCTGCGAAAGGACGGAATTTCACGCCTCCTATGCAAGGGGCGTCAACTACCCCGGCGTCTACGTCGTGGCCAACTCCAGCCTCTTCTGGGGGGGCAACACGGGGTGGAAGGGCCTGGACGCGGAGACGGTGGATCACTACGAGGCGGGCCTGAGCCACACGATCGGCAAGACCTTCCGGACCGACGTCACGTACTTTGCCGACGACGGGAACAATCGCATGATCCTGGTGACCTCACCGGCACCCCCCCGCTACGAAAACATCGGCGACTTCAGGACCAAGGGCATCGAGGTTACGGTCACCTGGAGCCCTCTCGACGTCCTCTCACTCTTCGCCGGTGCCACGCACCTCTTCGATCAATCGCCGGACAATCTTCCCTATGCCCCCGATTGGTCAGCCAGTGCAGGGTTCAATTACCGGTTTTTCAGGAACTTCAAGCTCAGCGCGGACGTCCTCTACGTGGACAACCAGTACACGGCCAACAACCGCACCGCCGGCTACGGGGGAAGCAGCATCGCCGCCGTCAGCGCTTATGTTCTTGTCAATGCGAAACTGGGCTGGGAGTTCAGCCTCAAGGAGCTCGGAACGAAAGGCGAGATCTATATCGCCGGCGAAAACCTGACCGACGAGAGCTATGCCTTCAAGAAAGACTACCCCATGCCGGGGATAACGGGGATGGCGGGGGTGCGCCTGAGATTCTGAAGATGCAAGCCGCGGAGGGCCGGATGTTCGACCGGTCCCCCGCGGCTTGCGACCCGCATTACTTCTTGAAGTTCGCCTTCATGTAGTCCACGACGGCCTTCGTCTCCTCGGGGGAGAGCGGGATGGCCGGCATGCGTCCCTTGCCCTCGACGATCGCCTTGGAGATGGCCGCATCATCGTTTGCCTTCCAGAAATCGGCGCCGAAGGGGGCGATCTGCATGATGACGCCCTTGCCGTCGCCGTCGGCCCCGTGGCACAGGGCGCAGCGGTTGTTGTAGATCTGCTTGCCGTCCTGGGCGACGGCGGGGGCTGACAGAGCGATGCAAAGCAGGATCGCAAGTGCCGCCGCGAAGGCGGTCGATCCGATCGTTTTTCTTGCCGGCATGGGTACCTCCTGATGCGTGGCTTGGAGTCGGCGGCCCGAAGGCACGCCGCGATTCATTCTACTGAACCGTCGACATGCAGTCAACCACCCTTGCTCCTTGACGCTGCAATCGATCTCGGGTACGGTTAGCCGATGCAACAGAACGAAATTGCCGGCCGGCTGCACCGCCGCCTGCTCGGCGAGAGCCGGCGGCACTCCGTCGAGGACATCCGGATCGGCGCGAGCTACGTCGCCGTTGTCCTGGAAGGGGGCCGCATGGGCCTTGCCGCGCGCCTGAAAGAAGCCGTCGGCACGGAGATCGAGCCCCGTCACGACCCCGGGCGTTATGTCCGCAGGGGGGCCGACGCTCTGCTGGACCGTCTCGTGCAAGGGGCCGT
>DIFQ01000132.1 GCA_002419215.1 Syntrophaceae bacterium UBA5744 | reverse complement strand
AACGTTCAACCCGCGGTGAACGAAACATTGAAAAAGAGGGTATTGGGTATCGGGTATCGGGTATTGGGAAGAAAGGTCAAAGCCAGAGGGTAAGAGGGCATGAGGGCATGAGGGTGGGCAGGTTGGAGAATCAGGGGGCAGAACAATGGCTGCCGACTCATCCAACGTTCTTACCCTCTCACCATCTTACCTTCTTGCTTGGCGGGATGCGCCCCCGGTTACCCTTTTGCAAAGGGGGATTTGTATTTCTATTGAAGGCAGTCGATTGTGGGCTGTGGGCTTCAATGGGCATGTGTTATAAAGGATCATGATGTTTCGGGGAAAGGAGGGTTGCCGATGAAGAGGTTCCTTGCAGGGTTTTTATTGTCGATGTTGATGCTGTCCGCCTTTGCCGGGGTCGTGCAGGCACAGGAAAGGAAACTGACGGACCCGGGTGGGGGGGGCGTGGCCGTTCTTGACAAGGGGACCTTCGTTGAGGTGCGTGACCGCGGGCCCGGTAACCACAGTGTCATCCTCTACGAGGTCGTGAAAGGAAAAATCCAGGTTGTCGATGCGGTGAGGGTCACCAGCGACTTCACAAAGGATCCCCCCATCATCCGGTACATGCGCATAAAAGACATCAAAGAACAGTGACCAAGTGTCTGAGTGTCTGAGTGAAGAAAAAGGGGCCGGGGACGAGGGTGTAGGGACCAGAAAAAAAGGAATTGGGAATCCGGCGTCCGAATTCCCAATTACCCAATCACCAGTTACTGTTTTTAGCCGCGGGGCCAGACCTTCTTGAAGGACGCCTTCGGGAAGAAGCAGTGCGGGCACTCCTCGGGGGGCTCGGGTCCGTAATGCGTATGGCCGCATATCCTGCAGCGCCAGGCGATCGTGTCTTGATCGAGGTGGACGTCGCGCTCCGCCAGTAGCGGGAAATCCTCGATGGGCGGCATGACGGGCTTGTAGCCGTCCAGGACGTACCGGGACACGACGACCCTCTGGATTTCGCTCGTCCCCTCGTAGATCATCGGGAGCCTCATGTCGCGAAGGAACTTCTCGATGGGAAAAAGCCGTGTGTAGCCGTAGCCGCCGAAGATCTGGAGGGCTTCGCTCACCACCTCGAAAGCGGCCTCGGTGGCATAAAACTTCGCGATGGAAGCCGAGATGGTGGGGTCCATCCCCGAATCATTCTCCCATGCGGCCTTCCAGGTGAGCAGCCTTGCCGTTTCCACCTTCTGGAACATCTCGGCGATCTTGAAGTCTATGGCCTGGAAATCGGACAGCCGCGCTCCGAAGGCTCGGCGTTTCTTCGCATAGTCCACGGCCAGTTCCATGGCGGACCGGGCGGCGCCGACGCCGAAAGAGCCAATGATCGGCCGCGTGCGGGCAAAGGTCGTCATGGCCATCACAAACCCCTCGCCGGGCTGGGCGAGCACATTCTCCGCAGGCACGCGTGTGTTCGTGAAGTGAATCCCCGCCGTGTTGGAGCCGCGCTGGCCCATTTTCGGGATCGTATGGCCGACCTTTACTCCGTCCCAGCCCTTCTCGACGAGAAAGGCCGCGACTCCCTTGTGGCCCAGCGACGGGTCGACGGTGGCAAAGATGGCATAGTAGTCGGCCACGCCGGAGTTGGTGACCCAGTATTTGGTGCCGTTCAGGATGTAATCGTCGCCGGACTTTTCAGCCTTGCAGCGCATGCCCGCGACGTCGGAGCCGGCCAGCGGTTCCGACGTCGCGAAGCAGATGAGCTTGAACTCTTTGACCAGGGCGGGTAATAGTCTTTCTTTGATCTGCGCGTTTTTCGTCAGCAGGAGCGGTTCGGTGCCGAGCGAGTTGTCGAAGATCGACGTGGCGAGTCCCGAGCAGGCCGCCGAGATCTCCTCGACGACAAGCGCGGATTCCAGCATGCCACGACCCTGCCCGCCGAATTTCTTCGGAATGGTCAGGTTCATGATCCCTTCTTCCCAGGCCCTCTTGAGAATGTGCAGGGGCAGTTCATCCTTCTCGTCGTAGCGCCAGGCGACGGGGAGAACCTCATTCAGGGCGAAACGGCGTGCCTTGTCTCTCAATTCAATCTGCTCGGGCGTCAGAGTAAAATTCAGCATCGAAAACCTCCTTCCGGTTTATTGCAGGAGTTCATGCGTCATGGCGGAATGCGGGAAGCATCATCGGGCCCATCCGTTTGCTCTCTATTGTTAAACGAAATGGACGTCGATATCAAGCTGATCGTGCACAGGGCGATCCCCTGTTCAAATGGGCCTTTATCGCGTCGTTCCTCCGTGATATACGCTTCGAGAAGTCACTCGCGAAGGAGGAATCGCCCCATGACATATCCCGTATGTATCCTGATCGGCATCATCCTTGTTGCCTCCGTCTATTTCATCGTCCGCTCCATCGTCCGCAAAAAGAAGTCCTGAAACGGCCAACGCGGCCCTGCGCAGACAAAACCGGTGTCAACCGGACTTCCCGCGAAGTCTTTGTCCTGCATCGCTTCCGTCTACCGCAAGCCCTGCAATTATGAATTGACAGCCTGCTTGCGCTCGTGTAGCCTCGAGACGTTTGGGCCATCCGATCCTTCGGGGAGGGAACCCGCCGGAAGGAATCGTTTGCGGACTCTGACAAAAGACGCCCGGTCATCATTCCTTTGAGGATCAAGGAAGAGGGACTCGAATGAGGAAGCGACAGCTTTGCCTGGGGGCGATCCTGGTGTGTTCATGCCTGGTTCTCCTGGTTGTCGGCGCCGCATCGGCAGCAGAGCGCTACACGGTGAAACGCGGCGACAGCCTCCACAAGATCGCGAAGAAACACCACGTCAGCGTCGACAGTCTCAAGGAAGCCAACCACCTGGACGGCAACGAACTGAAGCCTAAACAGGTCCTCATCATTCCCGGCGGGAAATCGGCAAAAAAAATCCCAGAGAAGAGCACTGCGAAGAAGAAGAGCGGCACGGACGCGGCGGTCTATGTCGTGAAGAGGGGCAATACCCTCGCCGGGGTGTCCGAAAAGACGGGGGTGCCCGCATCGGAGATCAGGAAGATAAACGGTCTTCGGTCGTCGAAGCTCAAGGCGGGACAGCGGCTCGTCCTGGGCAAGCCCCCGGTCATGGCCGATGAGAACGACGATGATCTCGAAGAGGCCGGATCCATCGAGGCCGGTGAGCTGGCTGCCATCGGGGAGGACCGGGACAGACCCGAGGCGATTGCCCCCATCCCGCTTTCCCGATGGAAGGACCCGGGGGAGCGCGACCTGTTCGTCAAGGTTGTGAAATCCTACGAAGGCGTACCCTACAAGCTCGGCGGCAACTCCATGCGGGGGATCGACTGCTCGGCCTTCACCAGGAAGGTTTACGGCATCTTCAACATTGATCTGCCGCGAACGGCCAGGGAGCAGCTGCAGCAGGGAAAGCGAGTCGGGCGCGACAGCCTGGACACGGGGGATCTCGTGTTCTTCCAGACGCGGCGAAATCGCATCCACGTGGGGGTCTTCCTGGGCGGGAGCGAATTTTTTCATCTTTCGTCGCGAAACAGGGCGGGGAAGGTCGACAGCATCGACTCGACCTATTTCAGCGCCCGCTTCATCAGCGGGGTCCGTCTGAAGGAAGCGGACCGTCCCGCGAAGCTCGAGGCCACGACAGGGCTTGATGCCCCCGCTACGCCCCCTCCGTCGCCTGCCGTGTCACCCTCGGCCGGGGCGGACCACTCGCCCGGAAGCTGATCGACTGCCCCAACAGAGGTTAAAAAAACGCCCCGGTTCTCTCGGAAAGGATCGGGGCGTTCGTTTGAGAGTCACCACAATCCCGTTCGACAGACTCACGGCCCTGAGTCGATTCGACAAGCTCACGACCCCGAGCTGGCCGAAGGGCTTGTCGAAGGGCTCTCCCCTCAAGGGAGAGGAAGATCAAGGAAAGGGTTTTCATGGGGAGAGGGAACCTACATGGTAACGTTTCCCGGAGGGAAAGGAAGACTAGAAGGTCGAGTCGTTCTGGACCCTGAACATCATTTTGAGCTCATACACCCCGGAACCCACGCGCTTCTCCATGTCGAAACCCATCTTCTCGAAGACGTGAAGCATGGGCCGGTTCTCCAGCAGGACCTCGGCCGTAAACCCGAGAAGACCCTGCCTCCGGGCAAGGTACGTGAGATAACCGAGAAGCTCCTGGCCGATGCCCTTGTTCTGGTGCTTGTCGCTGACCGCGAAGGCGACCTCGGCCATGTGGGAGTCCTTCTCGATCTCGTACTGACCGAGGCCGACGATCTCCTCATTGTCCTCCTCGCCGAGTACGGCCAGGATCTCCATTTTTTGCGTGTAGTCGATGACGACAAAGTCCTGCAGGCGCTCGTGGGGCATGTCCTTCCGATAGGAGATGAAACGCCGGTACATGCTGTTGTCCGAAAGGGAATAGAAGAAGTCCTTGAGCCGGTGCTCGTCGCTGATCTTCACGGGCCTGAAGAGAATGTTGACATTTGCTCTCGTGGTGCGGTAGCTCTCGAGTTCCTCGGGGTAGATGCCCCGCTCGCCGGGGATGAAGGCCTGGTCCTTGAAGATGATCCCATTTTTGCGGGCCTCCTCGATGAGCCACGGCCTGAACTTCGGGTGGGCGATGGCGATCAGTTCCATGGCGCGCTCGCGGACGTTCTTGCCCGGCAGGTAGGCGATGCCCCACTCGGTGACGACGTACTGGACGTCTCCACGAAGAACCGTGGCCCCGGCCCCTTCCTTGAGGAACGGGACGATCCTTGAAACCACGTCGCAGGCCGCCGTGGACTGGATGGTGAGGATGGTCTTGCCGTTCCGGGCCAGTGCGGCCCCGCGCATGAAGTCCGCCTGGCCACCGACACCACTGTAGAATGTCTTGCCGATCGACTCGGCCGTGGCCTGCCCCGAGAGGTCGATCTCGAGGGCGCTGTTGATGGCCACCATGTTGTCCTGCCGGGCGATGAGCAGGGGGTTGTTCGTGTAGTCGATCGCCCGGAAGTCGATGGACGGGTTGTCGTGGAGGTACTCGTAGGTGGACTGCTTCCCCATGCAGAACGTGGCGACGGTCTTCCCGCGATTGACGGTTTTGCGCGAGTTGTCGACGATTCCTTGCTTCATCAGATCGACGATGCCGTCGCTGATGAGCTCCGTGTGGATGCCCAGGTGCTTCTTGCCGGAGAGATTGGCGACGACAGCGTTGGGGATCGTCCCGTAGCCTACCTGGATCGTATCGCCGTCCTCGACGAGACGGGCCACGTATCTGCCGATACGCTGGGCGATTTCCGTGTCGGCGGCAGGGTAGTATTCGAGCAGGGGTTCGTCATAAGGGACCAGGAAATCGATGTCGTCGATGTGAAGGAAGGTGTCGCCGTGGACGCGCGGCATGTGCCGATTGACCTGGACGACGACTACCCGGGCGGTCTCGGCGGCGGCCTTGACGATGTCGACGCTGACCCCCACGCTCAGATAGCCGTGCTCGTCCGGAAGGGATGCCTGGAGGAGGGCCACATCTACATGTTCCAGACCCCGGCGGAAGAGTCCGGGCACCTGGGAGAGATTGACGGGCGTGTAGTCGGCGAGCCCCTTGTTGACGGCCCCTCGGGTGCTGTCGCCGATGAAGAAGGAGTTGTGCCGGAAATTGGACTTGAATTTCTCGTTGGCGTAGGGTGCAACGCCGAGGGTTCGGATGTGAAGGACCTCCGCGTCGAAGAAGGCCTTGGGGTTTTCCTTCACATAACGGATCATGGCGTGGACGAGGTGCTGGGGTTCGGCGCAGGCCGAGGCGATGAAGATCGAATCCCCCCGGTGGATGTTGCTGAAGATGGTTTTTTCGGGAGCGAATTTCTGAGGGTAGTGTTGCCGCAAGATATCGAGAATTGGGACATTTTCTGTCATGGACTGGTTTCTCTTTCTCCGTTGGTTGATATAGTTGAAGATTAGACAGGGACGAAGCGACTGTCAAGAGCGGAAATCCGGGAGGGTCTGCAGCCCTCTTTTTTTGCCTTGATTCCTTTCAAAGTAAACTGTATATAGCACAAGTTTGTAAGCTTTGTGGATCTTTCCGGGGCAGAGAGAGCATTCATATTATTTCATCGGAGAAGAAGAGGGAGGAGCAGCCATGGAATTCAAACCGCGCGCCAAGCGTTCCCTGACCGGCATGATCGAGGATCAGGCCAAAAAATGGGAAGTGAGCCAGAAAAGGAAGTACAAGCAGTCGATACGGCCGGTCATCGCCATTTCGCGCCTGCCGGGCAGCGGCGGATGGTTTCTCGCGCAGAAGGTGGCCAAAGATCTGAAGATGGACTACTGGGACCGGCAGATCATCGACGAGGTGGCAAAGAGCGCCAAGGTCAGCAAGCGGATGCTCACATCCCTGGACGAGCAGGACAAGAGCATGCTCGACGACTGGATCGAATCCCTGGGTGAGCGACATGTCTGGCCCTATGAGTTCATGGAGCATCTCACCAAGGTGATCGGTACGATCGGCGCGCACGGGAATGCCGTCATCGTGGGACGCGGGGCGAACTTCATCCTGCCCCCGGAAGCCTGCCTCAGGGTGTTCGTCATTGCACCCCTGGAAGTCCGCGTGAACAACGTGTCTACTTTTTTCAAAGTATCCAAAGAGGAAGCAAAACAGCGTATCCTGACGGTGGAATCGGAGCGGATTGCCTTTGCGCGGAAGTATTTCAACCTGGATCCATTGGACCCCAATCACTACGATCTGGTCATCAATTCCCAGTATTTCCTTTTGGACCAGGCCTCGAAGATCATCGTGGAGGCTTACAACTCACGGGATTGGCAGGATTTCTCTGCGAAGAAAGTCATTAAGTAAAGGGACCAGGGTACAGGGAACAGGGTACAGGGTACAGGGAAGAGACCTCTAAGAACATAAGGCAATCCGCAATGGTGGAAGTGCCGGCTGATCATTGAAATAAAAAACCCCGCCGAAAGGCGGGGTTTTTTGTGATCCTTGAGATAGTTTGTGAAGTTCTAGAAGTTTTTGAAGTCCTTGTCGTCCAGCGGGATAACGGTCTCGGGTCGAATATCCTTTGTCCCGGCATCGGCCTTCTTCCCGAACCCCTTGAAGGAGAGCACTTTCTTCAGAACGGCCTTCTGCGGAGCCTCGGAAATTGACGCGGAAGCCCTGGTCTCGAGATTGCCACCCACGATCGCCATGAGCCCTGCGGCGACATCCTTCATCTGCTCGGCCTGGGCGTTCATCTCCTCGGAGGCCGAGGCGCTCTCCTCTGCGTTGGCCGCCGTCTGCTGGGTCACCTTGTCCATCTCGGCCACGGCCTTGTTGATCTGGTCGATGCCCTGGGCCTGTTCGCTGGAGGCCGCGGCGATCTCGGAGACGAGGTCCGCCACCTTGGCGGCGCTTCTGGAGACCTCCGCGAAGGCGCCGTTGGTGCGCTCCACGAGCTCCGAGCCCTCCTTGACCTTCTTCACCGTCCCCTCGATGAGCACCGAGGTGTTCTTGGCGGCCTCGGCAGCCCGCATGGCAAGGTTTCTCACCTCGTTGGCGACCACGGCAAAGCCCGCGCCTGCCTCGCCGGCACGCGCCGCCTCGACGGCGGCATTGAGGGCCAGCAGGTTGGTCTGGAAGGCGATCTCGTCGATCGTCTTGATGATCTTGGAGGTCTCGTCGCTGGCCTTCGAGATATCCTCCATGGACTGGGTGAGCTCCGTCATGGAGCCGTTGGCCCGCTCGACCATCTGCTTCGACTCCTTCATGAGCTTGTCGGCCGTCGATGCGTTGTCTGCGTTCTGCTTGGTCATCGAGGACATCTCCTCGAGGGACGAGGAGGTTTCCTCGATCGAGGCGGCCTGCTCGGAGGCCCCTTCGGCCAGCGACTGGCTTGCCGAGGACACCTGGCCCGAAGCCGAGGCCACCTGGTCGGCGGCGTCGTTCAGGTGCTTGACGGACCGGGTGACGGGCACCGTGATGCTCCGTGCGAAGAGCGTCACTGCAAGGGCGGTCAGCCCAAGAAAAATGGCGCCGATGAGCAGGACGAAATTTCTGATCAAGTGTGCCGAGGAGAGGAACTCCGCCTCGTTCTGGGTGAAGGCGATGCTCCAATTCGTGTTTTCCACGGGGGCAAAGCCCGATATCTTTTTAACGCCCTGATGGGAGTAACCTTCAACACCGGCTTGGCGGGCGAGGATCTTGCTCGTGATCTCCTTCATGCCCTCCTGCGCGGTGATGTTGAGTTCGAGGATGTACTCTTTTTTCGGATGGGAAACGACGAGGCCCGACTTGTCGACCATCCAGGGAAATCCGGTCTCACCCACTTTTACGGACTGGATCTTTGTCGACAGGAAATCAATGTTGAGAATCGTTCCCACAATGCCGGCGAACTCGCCGCCCTTGCCGTAAACGGGAGCGCTGACGACTGAAACGGGTTTTCCGGAAGCCCGGGATTTGATCGCCGAGCCTACGAATACCTTGCCCGCCTTGGCTTCCTTGAAGTAGTCGCGGTCGCCGACGGCAATTCCCTTCGTCTTCCCGTTGCTGCCGTCCGCAATGATCGTCCCGCCGGAGTCGGCCACAAAGATGCTTTCGTAATCATTGCCTGTGTGTTTGATGATTTTCGCCAATTCGCCCATTGCGCGCTCGATCTCACCGGAGGCTTTTTCCGCCCCATCCTTGGATGCTTTCGATGCGGCCTCGGAAACATAAGGCTGGACCGATATCGCCGTGGTCAGCTTCATCTCCTCCTTGATGGCCACTTCAACCATGTCGGACATGTTTTTCGCGATCTGCGTAGCCTGACCCCTGGCCATTTCCTCCAGTGCCCCCGTCGCCTTATAGAGGGCGAAGCCCCCGACGACCATGATCGGGATCAAAACGAGCATGATCCCGCCGAACGTTAACTTGAAACCGAGAGTCCTCTTCTTCATCTGCTGCTACCTCCCTGTAGGGCAAAAAAAATGAAACAATCATGGATGAAAACAGACCGCAGAACCAAATCACTGAATCGTAAACTGGAAGGCCCCGAGCACCTTGTCGATGTCGAGAAGGATCTTGACGCCTCCTTCAGTCTTGGCCATGCCCAGGATGAAATCCGTGTTGAGTTTCACTCCGAAGGTGGGTGTGTTCTCGATGTCGGCCCCGCGGATGTTGAGCACTTCCGAGACGGCGTCCACCACGATTCCCATGGGAACTGCGCCCGTCTCGCCGTGAATCTCCACGACGATGATGCAGGTGCGCTCCGTGTAATCCGCGGCGTCCAGGCCGAAGCGAAGGCGCAAGTCGATGACGGGAATGACCTTGCCGCGCAGGTTGATGACCCCCTTGACAAAGTCGGGAGTCTGGGGAACGGGGGTGACGGGCATCATGCCGATGATCTCGCGGACCTTGAGGATTCCGATGCCGTATTCCTCGCCGGCGAGTGAAAAGGTCAGGTACTTTCCTTCCCGCGTCGCTTCCGGCCTTGCCGGCTCGTTCACTGCAGTCACTTGAGCGTCCATATTATGCCTCCCGAGGGTGAATATTCATGTCCGCGTCGTTTCGATCATGCCAGATGGAAATATGAAGGGTCCATCGACTTCGCCCGTGCCTCATGCATCACCCGGCGGGCCGCCCATGGACGAACAGGTCCTGATCAAAAGTTCTTATCGTCATCTCCAAGAGGAACCTTAATACTTTTTCATTAGACGCAGACTAACAAGCAAACTGCATACCACCCGGCTCAATGACACGGAGGGGGAAACCTGCCGGAGATTTCCCCGCGGGCGATAGCCATCGATCCTGCGGGAGCTGGTGCACGTCCTCGGCCGGGCGGGCATTCTCAAGTTTTCCTTGACCGGTTTCCCGATTTCCCCTAAAATTCCCGCTTCCTGTAAACAAACCACCCACTCTGGCATTGAAGGAGAATTGATATGAAAACCATCCTGTTAGGGGCGCCCGGCGCGGGAAAGGGCACCGTAGCCAAACTTCTGACCGACTATGACGGATCCGTTCAGATCTCCACCGGCGACATCCTGCGGGCCGCTGTCCGCGAAGGGAACGATCTCGGGAAGGAGGCCAAGGCCTACATGGACCGCGGCGACCTCGTTCCCGATTCACTGATCATGAGGATCATGGAAGTCAGGCTCCAGGAGCCCGACTGCGTGAAGGGCTTCATTCTGGACGGCTTTCCCCGGACGATCGCCCAGGCCGAGGCGTTGAAAGTGCTGCTCAAGAAGCTGAATCTGAAACTCGACATGGTCGTGAACCTCGAGGTGCCGCGTGAAGTGATTCTTGACCGCCTGACGACACGCAGGACCTGTTCAAACCCCTCCTGCCAGGCGATCTACAACGTAAAGAGCATGCCCCCGGCAGCCGACGGAACGTGCACGAAGTGCGGAAGCAAGGTGGTCCAGCGCGACGACGAAACGGAAACGGCCATCCTGTTCCGGCTCGAGACCTACAACCAGAAAACGGCCCCCCTCATTGGCTTCTACAAGAAGGAGGGGCTTCTGAAAAACTTCACGTCACTCTCGAGTGCCGACACGGTCGAGGCGGTGAAGAAGGCCTTGAAATAGAAGGTCACGAACCTTGATCTTCCTCTCCCCTCCGGGGGAGAGGATTGAGGTGAGGGGGAATGATCCCCGAACCTCTTTTCACCCTCACCCTGACCCTCTCCCCTCAAGGGAGAGGGAAATTTTTGGGTACAAACCGGTTACATAGTTT
>DIFQ01000076.1 GCA_002419215.1 Syntrophaceae bacterium UBA5744 | reverse complement strand
GGCGCCCTTCATGGCAGCATCGCCCACGCCCTGGCCGCTCACGATACCGATGGCCGCGCCGATGATGCCGCCTGCGACGGCTCCGAGGCCGCCGTACTTCGCCGCATTCGGAGCCACCTCGCCAAACTCCGTCTTCTTCGCGATCCGGTCATAGGCCAGCCTGGCATCGAGGACCTGCCAGGCATTGTTCTCCACGTCAACGAGAATCGTCTGTTCCGCGACGATCTCGATGGGGTGGGTCCCCTTGTTGTCAAAGACGACCTGGATAGGCAGGACGTCCGGCCGAATGTCGAAACCGAAGGCGTTCTGGGCTTCCTCCTGGTTGTCCCAGGCCTTGGAGGCAACGACGAGATCGCCTATGGTTGTGGCATTCGGATAGGCCTGGGGCATCTTGAAGGGCACGACCTGCCGCTGGTATCGGGCACAGGAGGCAAGCAGCGCGACGACAAGCATGACGGTCATCGCCAACACATATGTTTTTCTATCAGTCATCCTGGTCGCTCTCCGTTCTCGTCAATCATTATTCTTCCGTGATTTCAGGCCCTTTGACGGACCCAGCCCAACCTACAACATTACACCGCCCGTGTCAACCGTCTCCGGCGTGGACTCCGGACACAAGAGCATCGGATATGTGGAATAACGCATGCGTCGCAGTCCCGTTTACTTTTTCCCCGACGCCTGAAGCCGGAAGCCTGAAGCCTGTCCTCTTGACAGGACCGGCAAACCGCATTATCGTCGGGCCGTGCTGCATGTACTCTACAATATCGCCCTGCTCGCGGGCTTCCTGCTTCTCGTCCCGTATTACGGGTTGAAAATACTCGTGACGGGAAAATACCGTCAGAGCATCCGGCAGAAGCTGGGCGCGATACCCGACGAGACAATTTCCGCCCTCGAGGGCCATCCGCGGATCTGGATCCATGCCGTCTCCGTGGGAGAAGTCACTGCGGCGGCACCCATCGTTGCCGCCCTGCGGGGGAAACTCCCCCGCGCCAGTATCCTCCTTTCCACCGGCACGGAGACGGGACAAACCATGGCGCGCAACCTGATCCCCCAGGCCACGGCCTTCATGTATTTCCCCCTCGACCTTTTCCCTGTCGTCAAAAAGGTGATCGACCGGGTTGCCCCCGATATCGTCGTCCTCACGGAAACGGAGCTCTGGCCCAATTTTCTCCGGAGCTGCATGAAACGCAGTATCCCCGCCGTCATGGTGAACGGCCGGATCTCGCCCCGGTCATTCCGGCGCTACTCCAGGACGTCCTTCTTCTGGAGAGAGGTTCTGAGATCCGTCCTCGAAATCGGGGTGATCTCCGCGGTGGACGGGGAACGCATCCTGGCCATCGGTGCTGACGCGGCGAAGGTGAAGGTCATGGGCAACGCCAAGTACGACAGCCTTGCTTCCCGGGTAAGCGGGGAGGCCTGGTCCCGGAAGGCCGCCCAGATGAAGATCAAACCGGACACGAGGGTGTGGGTGGCAGGCAGCACGCACACAGGGGAAGAGGCCGTCGTCCTCGCGGTGTACCGGGCGCTGCTCCAGGAGTGGCCCGATTTGCGGCTCATCGTCGTGCCCCGACACCCCGAGAGGGGCAAGGAAGTGCGCGACATGGTGACGGCCCGGGGGCTGTCCGGTGTCCTGATGACCGAAATCCAGGCGGGCGGACAGCCCGACCGGGGCGTCGTCGTCGTCGATGTGATCGGCGAGCTTTTCGGTCTTTACAGCCTGGCCTCCGTCGTTTACTGCGGGGGAAGCCTTGTGGCGAAGGGAGGACAGAATGTCCTGGAGCCGGCCGCCTGGGGGAAGGTCGTCTTTTACGGGCCATCCATGGAAGACTTCCTCGAAGAGAAGGCCCTCCTGGAAGAGGCCGGGGCGGGCATCCCGGTCCAAAACGCCGAGGAGCTTCTTGCGGGCATCAAAGCGATGCTCTCCGATCCGGCGGGGCTCAGGCGCCGCGGTGTAGAAGGCCAGAAGCGGGTCATGGCGAGCCGGGGCGCCGCAGAGCGATATGCGGCGATGATCCTCAGGGCATTAGGCAACAGGCCACAGGATACAGGCAACAGGAAAGACGGGCCCGCGGCATGAACAACAGACGGCCGGTGAAGCCTTCCGGATCAGGCCTGATGCTTGCATATCGATCTGATATCTGCAGCCTGCAGCCTGCAGCCTGTAGCCTGTAGCCTGTAGCCTGTTTTTGTTGTTGACAAGCTGAATCCTTTCCGATATTTAATCTTTCATTGTGAGGAAAACCCTGAGAATGACGACGATCGGTACAAGAAGAGAGCTGACGAACCTGAACGGGTTGTTGCGACTCGCTCTGCTCCTGCTTCTACTGGCATACCGATCGCCCGCCGTTTTTAGAATTTAGGGACTCGAAGACGAAATTCTAAAGGCCATGGGCGGAAAAGCTCATGGCCTTTTTTTGTGCCTGGATGCCGATTTCGGGATTGGATGCTGACGAAAACCCTTTTGGGAAGCGGGAGACGGTGATGAAAGAGATAATCTGGTTCGGTCGTGGCGGTCAGGGCGCCGTGGTTGCAGCCCAGATCCTGGCGGAGTCGGCATACCTGGAGGGTTTCAAGGGCGTCACGTCGGCGCCGACCTTCGGCCCCGAGCGGCGCGGGGCGCCCGTCACGGCATCGACGCGGATTTCGGAGGACCCCATCCGGATGTTTTCCCAGGTCGAGATGGCCGATATCGCCATCGTGCTGGACGACACGCTCCTGGGTGTTGTCGACGTGAAAGGGCGGATCCGCAAGGGCGGGACGATCATCGTCAACACGTCCTGCAAGCCCGAGGAAGTGGCCATCAGCGGCGATTTCGATGTGGCCGTTGTCGATGCCACGGGCATCGCCCTGAAGCTTCGTCTCCTGAAGGAAGGGGCCCCGGTGATCAATACGCCGCTTCTGGGCGCCTTCGCAAAGGCCACGGGCATCGTCTCCCTGGAGAACATCGAGAAGGCCCTTCGCAGCAAGCTCCCCGCGACGGTGGCCTCGCAAAACTTCGAGACGGTGCGGGCGGCCTTCGAGGGAACAACGCTCAGTAAGGTAAAAGGCTAATGGCAAAAGGCTAATGGCTAACGGCAAAAGGCAAGAGCAAGAGAAGGGTTTCCCCTGCTTCCTAACCCTTTGTCTTTAGCCCTTCGCCTTTAGCCATTCATTTGAAATCGATCACCAGGGGGAACAGGCTGACGTTATGAAAAAGAAAGACGAGAACATCTCGGCCATGTGCAAGCCCACCATCGGCGAGGCAGGCAGAACCGGCGACTGGCGCGATCTGAGGCCCGTCATCGATCACAGCAAGTGCACGCCCTTCGTCAAGAAGAAGGCCGCCTGCTACCTTTGCTGGCTCTATTGCCCCGAGGCGGTGGTCAAGGCGGGGATTCCCGTCGAGATCGATCTCGAGTACTGCAAAGGCTGCGGGATCTGCGCCGAGGAGTGCCCGTCGCGGGCCATCAGCATGGTGAGGGAGGACAAGTGCAATGACTGACGCCCGAATCATCACCGGAAACCAGGCAGCGGCGCTGGCGGCTCGGCTCTGCGATGTCCAGGTGATCGCCGCCTACCCGATCACCCCGCAGTCACAGCTTGCCGAGATGCTCTCCCTGTACGTGGAGAGCGGCCAGCTGCGCGCAGAGTACGTCCGGGTGGAAGGCGAACACTCGGCCATGACGGTCTGCATCGGGGCCTCCACCGTGGGGGCCCGGGTCTTCACGGCCACCAGTTCGAACGGCCTGCTGTACATGCACGAGCAACTGCACTGGGCGGCGGGCTCCAGGCTTCCCATCGTCATGTGCTGCGTCAACCGCGGCGTGGGCGCCCCCTGGTCCATCTTCAACGACCAGCAGGACTCGCTCTCTCAGCGCGACACGGGCTGGATCCAGATCTACTGCCGCGACAACCAGGAGATCCTCGACACGATCATACAGGCCTACAGGATCGCCGAGACGGTCTACGCGCCCGTCATGGTCTGCTACGACGGCTTCGTGCTCTCCCACACGATGATGCCGGTCATCAGCCCGCCCCCGGCGGCAGTCCGGAAGTTCCTGCCGGCCTACAAGCCCCACACAATCCTGGATGCAAACAACCCGATGACCATCAACTCGGTGCTCCTGCCCAACCGGCGCCCCGACTCCGAGGGGGTCGTATGCGACGGCTACATGGAGATGCGCTACAAGCTGCAGAACGCTCTCGACCGGAGCCCGGAGACGATCCGCGAGGTGAATCGCCAGTATGCGGAGGCCTTCGGGCGCGACCACGGCGGGATGCTCTGGACGCACCGGACGGAGGATGCCGACGTCATCCTCACGAGCATGGGGTCGCTTGCCGCCGAGGCGACGGTGGCCGCCGACGCCCTGCGCGAAGAGGGGATCAAGGCCGGTGTCGTGGGGATCCGCGTCTTCCGGCCCTTCCCGGAAAAGCAGGAGGTCGTCGAGGCCTACCGGAATGCCAAGGCCATCATCCTCTTCGAAAAGAGCATCAGCTACGGTTACGAAGGGGGGCTGTGCTCGGATCTCAAGGCTGCCTTCTACGGGAGCGATATCCGCGCGGTCATCCACGACTACGTGGCGGGCCTCGGCGGCCGCGACGTGAAGTCAAGGGAGCTTGTCGAGGCCGTCAAGTCCTCCCTTGCCCGGATCGCGGCGGGCGAGAGGGAACTGAAAACCACCTGGCTGAATTGCCACACGGAGTAGAGCTATGCCGCAGAATCTCTTCAAGATCCACGAGAAGGAATACGTCCTGCCCGGCACGAGGGCCTGCCAGGGCTGCGGGCTTTCGATTGCCTACCGGTTCGCCCTGAAGGCGCTCCGGGAAGACACGATCGTGACATTGCCCGCCTGCTGCCTCTGCGTCCTCCACGGGCTCTACCCCCTGACGCCGGTCCTGGTCCCGAGCGTGAACAACACCTTTGCGAGCACGGCCGCCTCGGCCTCGGGTATTGCGGCGGGCCTTGCCGCCCTGAACCGGACGGAAACGACCGTCGTGGCCTTCGCAGGCGACGGGGGCACCTTCGACATGGGCCTCCAGGCCCTCTCGGGCGCCGCGGAGCGCGGGACGGACTTCATCTACGTGGCCTACGACAACGAGGGCTACATGAACACGGGAACCCAGCGTTCGAGCGCAACCCCCCTGGGGGCCCTGACGACGACAACCCCCGTCCTCACGAAGCAGCAGCACAAGAAGGACTTCCTCAAGATCATGGAGGCCCACCAGATTCCCTACATCGCCACGACGACGCCGGCCTACCCGATCGACCTCTACGACAAGTTCGTGCGGGCCAAGCGAATCAAGGGGACGCGGTTCATCCACATCCACACGCCCTGCCCCCCGGGGTGGCAGTACCCCACGAAGGACACGATCCGCATCGGCCGTCTTGCCGTCGACACGGGGCTGTGCGTGCTCTTCGAAGTGGAGAACGGCAAGTTCCGTTTCACCGGCCGCAGCCGGACGCTTGCCGAAAAGGGCAACAAGCTCCCCGTGGTGCACTACGTGGAGAGGCAGGGACGGTTCAAAAAGATGAGCATCGAACAGCTCCGGCAGCTCCAGGACTGGGTGGACGACCGCTGGGAGGAGTACAAGAAGAAGGCGGCGGAATCAAAATAGCCGGGTATAGGGTTTCGGGTATCGGGTCTAGGGTTTGGGACAATGAGAAATTCTTCTTCCTTCCCTATACCCGAGCCCCTATACCCGATACCCCTCATGCTGACGAAATAGACAGGAAAGACAGGACAGACCGGAACGACCCGACAAGGAGGCGATAAGATGGATCTCGGATTGAAAGGAAAGGTGGCCCTGGTGGCCGGCGGGAGCCAGGGGCTCGGGCTCGCCGTGGCGATGGACTTTGCCCGGGAAGGGGCGAAGGTTGCCATCTGTGCCCTCGATGACCCCCATCTGCCGGAAGCGGCCGAAGCCATCAAGAAAGCATCGGGCAGCCAGGTATTTGCCATCCCCGCCGACGTGTCGGACCTGGAACAGGCGAAAAATTTCGTCCGCAAGTCGGCGGCCCATTTCGGGACGGTGGACATCCTGGTGAACAACGCCGGCGGCCCGCCCTCGATGAGCTTCCTCGAGATCGACGACGAGCTATGGCTCCGGGGCTGCCGTCTGAACCTGCTCTCCACGATCGTCATGACGCGCGAGGCCGTCCCGATCATGAAGGAGAAGCGCTGGGGACGGATCATCAACATGACCTCGATTGCCGTCAAGCAGCCCATTGACGGGCTCATCCTGTCCAACACGGTGCGCTCGGGCGTGATCGGCTTTGCCAAGTCGCTCTCCAACGAGCTGGCCTCCTTCAACGTCACCGTCAACAGCGTCTGCCCGGGCTACACGATGACGGACCGCGTCCGCAACCTCGCGAAGGTGCTGGCCGAGAAGCAGGGGACGACCCCCCAGGCGATCGTCGACAAGTGGGCGGCGGAGATCCCCATGAAGAGGATCGGAACGCCCGAGGAATTCGCCAGCCTCGTCGTCTACCTCGCCTCGGAGCGGGCGGGCTACATCACCGGTGCGGCCATCCAGATCGACGGGGGCTGGTACAAGGGGATCATGTAGAGACAGGGTATTGGGTATAGGGTCTCGGGTATAGGGAAGAATAAGAACAGACAAAGGGGGCATCGGGGTGAAATCCCGATGCCCCCTTTTTGCTCAACCAGTCACCTGATCATCTTCTTCTTTTCACTGTGCCTCGGCGAGAGATTCCGACCCCGGGGAAGGCTCCTCCGCGGCCGGTGCCGGATTCGGCGTGGCGCGGTTGTGGATCAGCCATTCCAGCTTGTCCAGCAGAGGGCGGAATGTCGACGGGTTGAGGGCCGAGACGGCGATGGCGTCGAACCGGCGGCACAGGGTGGAGAGAAGCTCCTTGTCGGCTATCCGGTCCTCCTTGTTGAAGACGCGGATTGTCGGCCTGGCGGCGATGCCCAGCTCCTCGAGGATTTTCTCCACCGCGACGATGTGCTCCTCGAATTCCGGGTTGCTCACGTCGATGAGGTGCAGCAGCACGTCGGCCTCGTGAAGCTCCTCGAGGGTGGCGCGGAAAGCGGCGAAGAGTTCCTTCGGGAGGTTGCGGATGAAGCCCACCGTGTCGGTGATAACGGCCTCCGTGTCCCGCGGGAAGCGCAGGCGCGAGCTCTTCGGGTCCAGCGTGGCAAAAAGCCTGTCTTCGACAAGGACGCTGCTGTTCGTGAGGGCGTTGAGCAGCGTCGATTTGCCCGCATTGGTGTAGCCCACGATGGAGACGACGGGCAGCCCCGCCTTCTCGCGGCTGGACCTGCGCGTGTTGCGGCCCTTCTGGATGTTCTTCAGTCCCTCCTCGAGCCGGTGGATCTTGTCCCTCACGCGCCGGCGGTTGATCTCGAGCTTCGTCTCGCCGGGCCCGGTGCCGCCGATCCCGCCCGTGAGCCGCGACATGGCCGTGTTCTTCTCGATGAGCCGGGGCAGCAGGTACTTCAGCTGCGCAAGCTCCACCTGGATCTTGCCGTCGCGGCTGTGGGCCCGCTGGGCGAAGATGTCCAGGATCACCTGGGTGCGGTCGATGACCTTCAGTTCCGTGAAGTCCGTGATCGAGCGAACCTGGGCCGGCGTGAGTTCGTGATCGAAGATGAGCAGGTTCGCGCCGATCTGCAGGGCCCGGATCACCACGTCCGAGAGCTTCCCCTTCCCCATGAGATATTTCGGGTCGATCTCCTGGCGGTGCTGGGTGATGGCGTCGAAGACTTCCACCCCGCAGGACTGGGCGAGCTCCTTGAGTTCGCCCAGTGTGCCCTGGCGGCTCCGCGGGTCCGTCTCGACGCGGATGAGGATGGCCCGCTCGCGCGAGGCGACCTTCCGGGTGCGCTGCCTGCGGGTGATCTGGTCCTCGAGGTCCTGGATGAAGCCCGCGAAGTCGAGATCCATTCGGGCCGGGTGCAGGGGGTCCAGTTGGAGCCAGTACCGGCCGTCGGAGTTTTCAGGGATGAGATGGGCCGAGTGGGCCTTGCCCGGAAGCCCGTCCTCTTCGACCGCCAGGGCGCAGATGAAGTCGAGCCGCAGCAGGGCCAAATCCGTGAGGTCATCCCGGGTGAGCGCCTCCCCGTTGAGATGGGTGTGGACGAGCCGCAGCCCCTTGAGGCGGCTCTCGCCGGAGCGGAACTCGTCGAGGCTCGGGATCATGATCTGGCGATGATCCCCCACGACGACGAAGTGGATGTCGCCCTTGCGGCTGATGAGGACGCCGATCTGCCGGTTTGTCTCGCGGGAAATCTCACAGAGGTGCCGGGCAAGCTCTTGGGTGAGAACCCGGTCAATCGGGATTTTGCGGCGGTACAGCTGCTGGATGCGTCGGATCTGGCCGGCCTTCAGGCCGGCGACGTTACCGTAGAGTCTATTGATGCTTCGACCTCCACAATATAACGGCGGAGTGTTCTCTCAAGCCCCTGCAAAGGGGTCTCGGGTCTAGGGTATAGGGTATCGGGGAAGAGGAAACAATCCTTAACTTCTTCCCGAAGCCTGTAGCCTGAAGCCTGAAGCCCGTGAGGCCTTCGGCCTCACTTGAATTTGTGCGGGCTGATCTTGCGCTCCATCGTGTCGAGGAACTGGGACCATTGGTTGGTCTTGAACTGCGAGACGAGCTTTCGAGGCCCTTTTGCCTTGCATTTCGGGCAGGCCAGATCATCGATCACTTCGTCGATCTTGTGGAAGACCTCGAAGACGTGAGCGCATTTTACGCATTCGTAATCGTATAAGGGCATAAAACGCCTCCGGCGTTTTGTTCTTGTGGCTTGTGGCTTGTGGCTTGTGGCCGGAAAGGGATTCGCTCCCTGTTCACCTTGCGCCATACGCCCATGCCCTTTGCCATTTGGCGTAAATATGTCTCACCCCTCGGCTCTTGTCAAGCCGATTCGTGGCAATCGTTTGCAAGGGACAGGCTGCTCATCAATGCCTGTGTGCGGGGTACCCTCATAATATTACGAAGTGAGGAAGTTATGAAGCGCGGAAGATCGGAGGGGACGAAATCTTTTTTTGATCCGCTCTTCCTCACTTCTGCTCTTCCGATCTTCGTTGTCTTGTTGCATGAGATGAACAGGGATCGGCGGGCGCTCCCGGTCACAGCCTGCCTGCAAATGAAAGACCCCCGGGGGCATACCCCCCGGGGGTCTTTGTTGTCAAACAACGTTGTTATGGACGCTTAGAACGAGAAGTTCAGGGCGTTCATGACAATGAAGTTGTCGTCCAGGCTGGCGGCTGCATTGGTGCCCTTGAAGTAATCGCCGGTCCAGAAGTAGCCGAAGCCCACCGTGTAGCTCAGGTTGTTGTAAAGCTTGTAGGTCGCGTAGATGTCGAATTCCTTGCCGTATTCGTCATCGAGGTATCCTGACGGCTTCTCGTCGGCATAAAGGAATGCATACTGGGCCACGATCTCGAGCTGGGGATTGATCTTCCAGCCGATATAGGGCTTGAACAGATGCACGTTCGTCTCGCTGCCGCCACCGGCCGATGCCGCACCACCGGGGGAGCCGACGCCCAGGATACCCTGGTGCTTGCTGAACCAGTAGTTGCCGTACATAAGCATCGGATCCCATGCCTGACCGCCCATGACGCCCGACTCGTTCTCGTCGAGCGAGTTGGGATCGTCACCGGTGATCCAGGCAAACTCGAGGCCGCCGTAGAAGGCGCCCATTGTGTACTTGGGATTCAAGTACAGAGACCAGCCCTTGCGGTCCACGTCCGTCCCGGTGTTGTAGTCCGTCGTGCCGTAGACATAGCGGAACTCGGCCTCGATGGAGAAGGGACCGGAGATCCACTGGACGTAGGGGGCGAATTCATGGAACGTGGAGACCCACTCCACGGAGTTGAGACCCGCCGTGCCGTAAGGGGCAACACGGGTCACGCCCGCGCCGCCGGCGTTGAACTTGCCGCCGGTTGCGTCGCGGTCCAACTCATAGCGGAGGCCCGCCTGGCCCGTAGCCCAGCGGTAGATCCCGTAGATGTGATACACGTCATGGTCTTTGTCGGTGCCGCCAAGCTGTGCGCCGCCCTGGCCGCTGCCCTCACCGGAGAACCCGGTATCGGCCCTCTTCTCGTACTCGAGACCGAGGGTCCAGGGGCCCGCCATGTAGCGGTAGTGGATCCCGGCGTCGGAATCGTAGTCGTCGCAGAACGCGCAGGTTCCCCAAACGCGGGACTGCTGGTAGCCCACATCAAACACGCCGTAGAGCGCGTTGAAGGTCACGTAGGCGCGCTCCCAGGAGATGTTGCGCTCGGTCGCCGCCGCAGCGCCGCCGGTCCAACCCGAGGAACCGGGGCTGGGGGCCGCGGCCACATTCTGCTCGCCCCAAACCCTTTCCAGGGCGTCGAAGCGGGTCGTCAGCTTCAGGCCTTCCTGCACCTGGATCTCGAACTGAATTCTCATCCGGTTCGCGATGTTAGCGCGGGAGCTTCCTTCTTTCAGAAGGGTATTGTTGTCAACGTAGGTGCCGTAGACGTACATCTGGCCGCTCGCCTTGATGTTCGGCTGAGCGGAGGCCGTCATTGCAAAGCTCATGATCAGGCCGACAGCGAGGAAACCGATTAAAAGCTTCTTCATTTTCTCCTCCTCATAGTGTTTTAAGGATTGTTGGACATCCCCGGGAATCGCCCGGCGGACATCAGTCTGGCGGCCCTGGGGCCGCCGGCTACGGGATGGTTTCGCTCACCTTCCCCGAAGCCGCAACACCTTTGCCCGTCACCCCCTTTCACGGGGCATAGTGCCCCCCCTGTTTTTAGCGAAAAGAACTAGCATCGCCATCAAGCCATGTCAAGCATTTTCTGCCGCCCGCGCCGCGGTCCCGATACCCCTGGGCGCCTTGCGCGGCCGGCACGACACGCAACCTTCCCGCTCCGAAGCGGGCCGGATGCTTCCCCATTGAGCAATTCCCATACCACCGGTGTTTTATGGGGCTGAAATGATTTTAACTATTTGATATATTTGAATTATTTTATTATTTAACTCGTCCCGGCGGATAAATTCGACCCCATGGAGACCACTGAAGGTGTGTTGAAAAAAACACACACATTCCGGACCGAGGTTTTTTTGCAACGCTTCTGCCTGTAAAATCCGGTAAAATAAACCACTTTTTGCTTGACAAAAAAAGACCTCTAATCTTATACTCCGGCGGCTTTTCAGAGAGGGGTACAAGGGAGTAACTTCACGCGCCTTTTCCATTCAGGAGGGCGCACTCGCCAACCCGGTGGCGCTTCTGCCGGATTCCCTGCCTGTCCCGTGCGGGCAGGGGGCTTTTTCCGGGCGCTACCCGGCCAGAAGACCCGGCCTGCGGGCAGGGTGTTTCGATACCGGGAAGGTTCTCCCTGGAATAACAACGAAAACAAAAGTTCAAATGGAGGTGGAGTGCAGATGGCAGATGTACAGCTGAAAGATGTATACCCGGTGCCGGAGAAACTGAAGAAGTCGGCCTGGGTCGCCGGGAGAGCGGCTTACGACAAGCTCTGGAAGCGCTCGATCGAAGATCCCAACGGGTTCTGGGCGGAAGTGGCCAGCGAGTATGTCGAGTGGTTCAAGAAGTGGGACAAGGTCATGGACTACAACTTCGACATCAAGAAGGGCCCCATCTATGTCAAGTTTTTCGAGGGCGGCAAACTCAACGTATCCTACAACTGCCTCGACAGGCAACTGAAGACCCGCGGCAACAAGGTCGCCATCCAGTTCGAGGGCAACGAGCCCGGCGACGACAGGGCGCTCACCTACAAGCAGCTCCACGTGGAAGTCTGCAAGTTCGCCAACGTCCTGAAGTCCTTCGGCGTGAAGAAGGGCGACAGGGTCTGCTTCTACCTGCCCATGATCCCCGAGCTCGCAATCGGCCTGCTGGCCTGCACCCGAATCGGCGCGATCCACAGCGTCGTCTTCGGCGGCTTCAGCTCCGACGCCCTGAGGGACAGGCTCCAGGACAGCACCTCGAAAGTGCTCGTGACCTGCGACGGCACCTTCCGCGGCGCCAAGGCCGTCCCCCAGAAGACCAACGCCGACGAGGCCGTCAAGGACAGCCCGTCCGTCGAGAAGGTCATCATCGTGAAGCGCGTGGGCGACAAGATCAAGACCGCGATGGGCCCCAAGGACGTCTGGTACGAAGAGGCCATGGCCAAGGCCAGCGCCGACTGCGCCCCCGAGTGGATGGACGCCGAAGATCCCCTCTTCATCCTCTACACCTCCGGCTCCACCGGAAAGCCCAAGGGCGTCATGCACACGACAGGCGGTTATCTCGTCTTTGTCGCATACACCCACAAGATGATCTTCGACTACCACGAGGAAGACATCTACTGGTGCACCGCCGACATCGGCTGGGTCACCGGCCACAGCTACATCGTCTACGGGCCGCTGTGCAACGGCGCCACGTCGGTCATGTTCGAGGGCGTGCCCAACTACCCCGACATGAGCCGCTTCTGGAAGGTCGTCGAGAAGTACAAGGTCAACATCTTCTACACGGCCCCCACGGCCATCCGCGCCATCGCGAAGGAAGGCAACGAGTGGGTGAAGAAGGCCGACATCTCCTCGCTGCGCATCCTCGGCACCGTCGGCGAGCCCATCAACCCCGAAGCGTGGAACTGGTACTACAACCTCATCGGCCGCGGCGAGTGCCCCATCGTGGACACCTGGTGGCAGACCGAGACGGGCGGCATCCTGATCACCCCGCTGCCCGGCGCCATCGACATCAAGCCCGGCATGGCGACCGTGCCCTTCATGGGCGTGTGGCCCGTGCTGCTCAACGACGAGGGCAAGGAGTTCACCGAGACGGAAGCCAGCGGCGCCCTGTGCATCAAGATGCCCTGGCCCGGCATCATGAGAGGCGTCTACGGGGACCCCAAGCGCTTCCAGGAGACCTACTTCGAGCAGTTCCCGGGCTACTACGTGACCGGTGACGGCTCGCGGCGCGACAAGGACGGCTACTACCAGATCACGGGCCGCATCGACGACGTCATCAACGTCTCCGGGCACCGCATGGGTACGGCCGAGGTCGAGAGCGCACTGGTTGCCCACCCGAAGGTGGCCGAGGCCGCCGTTGTCGGCTACCCCCACGACATCAAGGGGCAGTCGATTTACGCCTACGTGACCGTGAAGACGGGCGTGCAGAAGTCCGAGGAGCTCAAGAAGGAGCTCACCGCCCACGTGCGCACGCTCATCGGCCCCATCGCGACGCCCGAGAAGATCCAGTTCGCCGACGGTCTTCCCAAGACCCGCAGCGGAAAGATCATGCGCCGCATTCTCAAGAAGGTGGCCGCAAACGAGATCGGCGAGATCGGCGACACGACGACGCTTGCAGACCCCTCCGTGGTCGACGACATCGTCAAAAACCGGCTGTAACAAAGAAGGCGTAAGGCAAAAGGCTTAAGGCATAAGGCGGAGAGGGAGAGAGGATTTCAGCCGTTCGATGCCGGAGCCGGATGCCAGGAGAATATAACACTTGTGGGTCCGCGGATCGTCGGGCTGCCGGAAGGCAGCCCGGCGGTTTGCGTCCGAAGAAAGGAGGCAGCTGTGAACATCATTGCATGCGTGAAGCAGGTTCCGGACACGGAAACCCTGATCAAGGTCAAACCCGACGGATCAGGCATCGTAGAGGACGGGATCAAGTGGGTTATGAACCCCTACGACGAATTCGGCGTGGAAGAGGCGCTGAAGCTGAAGGAAAAGTTGGGCGGGGATGTGACGATCGTCTCCGTCGGTCCCGCGAGGACCATGGAAACCATCCGCACCGCGCTGGCCATGGGGGCCGAGAAGGGCGTCCACATCGACGACCCGTCCCTCAACGGCGCCGATGCCTACACGACGGCCCAGGCGCTGGCCGCCGTCATCAAGACGCTTCCCCACGACATCATCTTCTGCGGCCAGCGGGCCATTGACGGCGATGTCGGCCAGGTCGGCTCCGTTCTGGCCGAACTGCTGGGGATCCCCTCGGTCACACTCGCATTGAAGCTCGAGATCGCCGGCACGGCCGTGAAGGCCCAGAAAGCCATCGAGGGCGCCATGATGACGATCGAGACGAGCCTGCCCTGTGTCATCACGACGCAGAAGGGGCTCAACGAGCCGCGCTACGCATCTCTGCCCGGCATCATGAAGGCCAAGAAGAAGCCCGTCGACGTGAAGAACGCGGCGGCCATCGGCGTAGCCGCTGCCGCCAAGGCAAAGGTTGCCAAGACCGTACCGCCTCCGGCAAGAGCTCCCGGAAAGATCCTCCAGGGTGATGATCCGGCACTGAAGGCTCAGGAGCTCGTGAAGCTGCTGCGGGAAGAGGCGAAAGTGATCTAAGGAAAGGAGGAGGTACCGAACCATGGCAAAAGGTGTATGGATCGTTGCAGAAGTGAGAGACGGAGCTTACCGCAAGGTGAGCTATGAGATAGCCAGCGCGGCCCGCAAACTGGCCGATGAGCTGGGTGACGAGGTTTGCGCCGTCCTGTGCGGCTCCGGCATCGAAGGCAAGGCCGCCGAGCTGGGCAAGTACGGCGTCGACAAGGTTTACGTGGCCGACAACGCCGCCCTAGACCCCTACACGACGGACGCTCACGCGGCGGCGGTAGCCAAGATCGTGAAGGAGAAGGACCCTGCAATCCTGCTCATGGCCGCCTCGGTCCAGGGCAAGGACCTTTCGGCAAGGCTCGTGGGCAAGCTGGCCACCGGGCTGGCCACGGACTGCACCGGCCTCAAGATCGAGGGCGGAAAGCTCATCGCCGTGCGGCCCATGTACGCGGGCAAGTGCTTCGGCGAAGTGGCCTTCGAGGCCACCCCCGCCATGGCGACGCTGCGCCCCAACGTGTTCCCCATCGTGGAGAACGCCAAGGCCGGCGCCGTCGAGAAGTATGACCCGGCACTCGATGCGGGCCAGCTCAAGACGAAGGTTGCCGAGGTCGCCAAGGACACGAGCGGCAAGATCGAGCTCACCGAGGCCAACATCATCGTTTCCGGCGGCCGCGGCATGAAGGGCCCCGAGAACTACAACATTCTCGAGGATCTTGCAAAGGTTCTCGGCGCAGCCGTCGGCGCGTCGCGCGCGGCGGTCGATGCCGGCTGGCGCCCCGTGACGGACCAGGTCGGCCAGACGGGCAAGACCGTTTCGCCGAACCTCTACATCGCCTGCGGTATTTCGGGCGCCATTCAGCACCTGGCGGGCATGAGCTCCTCGAAGTTCATCGTCGCCATCAACAAGGACCCCGAGGCCCCCATCTTCCAGAGGGCGGACTACGGGATCGTCGACGACCTCTTCAAGGTCGTGCCGGAAGTGACGGCAGCTGCGAAAAAGATTCTTGCGTAAGGGTATCACGCGGGGCCGGCCTCCACGCGGGGCCGGCCCCGCTCCATCATTTTTAAATTGACAGGAAATCTTTTCTGCCCGGCCACCCCGGGCGCCTCCGTTTGCGCGGATTTTCTTCCAGCGCACGACAAAGCCATCTCCACCGGATGCACCCCGACGGAAGCGCCCCGCAAACATTCGACCCCCATCGCACGGAGAGAGCGAAAAGGGCGGCGACAGGTTTCCGGCCGGCAGGCACGGAGCAGCGAATCGTTGGATGAAAGCCGCAACCGGGGTCCCAGGACACCGCAGCGGGAGGAGAGGAGAGAGGGAGAGGCAGAGAACCGGCGCGGGGCGCACGCCCCGGGAGCGCACGAAGGCGCGCAATCCTGTCCGGCTCCTTCCTGACCGGGAAGCCCCATGGAGCAGGGGGCTTTGCAACCAGAAGAGTGGAATGGAGGACGTGACGTATGCAAAACTTGGCATTTGGACCCGGCAACGAGGGGAGGGAGGTATTCTGGAATACCGTCAATTATCAGATCCCCCTCGATGTCTTCGCGCTGATCGCCCTGGCCATCTTGGGCTGGGGTCTCTACACGCGTCTCGATCTCTGGAAGGCCATGGGGAAGGCCGAAGTCCGGGATGACAACAGAGGGGAGCGCATCAAGAATCTTTTCAGAAACGGCATCCTGCAGCTTTCCGTCTGGCGGGATTTCTATCCCGGCCTGATTCACGGTCTCATTTTCTTTGCATTTTTCGTGCTGATCTGGGGAGCCGCCATTGACGCCACCTCGTTCTACACGGGCGTGCACCTGCCCGGCAAAGGGTATCTGGCCTTTTCCTTCATCATGGATCTATTCGGCCTCTTTGCCATCGTGGGCTGCATCCTGGCGATCGACCGGCGCTATATCAAGAAGCCCGACCGGCTGGGCTACAAGGGCACACCGGACAACCGGCCCGACGACGCCATCGTGCTCATTCTGATCCTTTCCATCATGGTGACCGGCTACATCGTCGAGGGGATCCGCATCGTAGCCACGGGCAACTCCGACTTCGAGAAGTGGTCCTTCATCGGCTACATGGTGGGCCAGTTCTTCGTCGGGATCAACGTGGACACGCTCAAGATTTCCCACAAGGTCCTCTGGTGGGGCCATGCCTTCCTGGCCTTCGGCTTCATCGCCTACATCCCCTTCTCGAGGCTGCTGCACATCGTGACTTCGCCGGCCAACCAGTTCATGGCCACCCTGAAGCCCGTGGGCCAGCTCGAGCCCATCCGCGACTTCGAGAACGCCGAGAGCTTCGGCGTGGGCAAGCTCGAGGAGTTCACCTGGAAGCAAATCTTCGACTCCGACGCCTGCACGCGCTGCGGCCGCTGCCAGGACGGCTGCCCGGCCTACCTGACGGGCAAGGAGCTTTCGCCCAAGAAGCTCGTCCAGGACATCAAGGACCACTGGCTGACGCGCGCGCCGCTCTACGCCGCCGCCGCAAAGGCCGCCAAGACGGCCG